>JBGPGW010000329.1:0-3724 GCA_041484095.1 Alphaproteobacteria bacterium
CGCGTTCGGACGCATCGTCCCCACGCTCGACATCAAGAAACTCTCCGACTGCGACCTCGTCATCGAGTCCGCGACCGAGAACGAGCAAGTCAAGCGCGAGATCCTGAAGTCGATTTGTCCGGTGCTGAAGCCCGAGGCGCTCATCGCGACGAACACCTCGTCGATTTCGATCACGCGCCTCGCATCCGTGACCGACCGGCCCGGCAAGTTCATGGGCATGCATTTCATGAACCCGGTGCCGGTGATGGAGCTCGTCGAGCTCATCCGCGGCCTTGCGACCGAGGAAGCGACGTTCAAAGAGATCCGGGAGCTGTCGATCAAGCTCGGCAAGCGCCCCGCCTCGGCCGAGGACTTCCCGGCCTTCATCGTCAACCGAATCCTGCTGCCCATGATCAACGAGGCGATCTACGTCCTCTACGAGGGCGTCGGCAACGTCGAATCGATCGACACCGCGATGAAGCTAGGCGCCAACCATCCCATGGGGCCGCTGGAGCTCGCGGACTTCATCGGCCTCGACACCTGCCTTGCCGTCATGCAGGTGCTTTACGACGGCTTGGCGGATTCGAAGTACCGGCCGTGCCCCCTCCTCGTGAAATACGTCGAGGCCGGCTGGCTCGGCCGCAAGGCAAAACGCGGCTTCTACGACTACAGCAGCGAGAAGCCGGTCCCCACGCGCTAGCGCGCCTTAGCGCTGGCCGGCGCGGTCGATGTAGAAGCGGATAAGCGTCTCGGCCTCCTCTTTGTCCCAATCGGCGGCCCCATCGATGCGGCCGAGCATCCCTCCGTCCGGCCCGAGGAGGAGGCTCACCGGCAGGCTGCTCACACCCAAGGCGCGGGCCGCGGCGCTCTCAGGGTCGAGATATACCTGGAGATGCCGGAGCGCGTGACGCGCGAAGAACGGCTCGACCGCTTCGCGTCCATTGCGGTCGATCGAGAGGGCGACGACATCGAAGTGCTGCCCGCCGAGCGCCGCTTGGAGGCGATCAAGCGCCGGCATCTCGCGGACGCAGGGCGCGCACCACGTCGCCCAGAGATTGAGCAAAACCACCTTGCCGCGAAATGAATCGAGTGAAAGCGCCCGCCCGTCTTGATCGCTGAAGGCCAGCGGCGGTACTGGCCGGGGTGGATCAAAGTGGCTAAATTGGCCCGCCTGTCCCTTGAAGGCTGGACGTGGCGCGGGGTGGTTGCCGCGTTGCCATAATCCGACCGCGACAAGGACGATAATCGCCGCCGCCGCGATGATGCCGAGGAGCCTGAGCGTCATGGGTTTCATACACGTCAGCGTGCCATGAGCGCCCGCTCAGGACGTGCCCGGCGCCGGGCGCGCCAGGAAACGGCGAACGCCCTGTGGGGTGGACGGTTCGAGCGCGGCCCGTCGGCGATCATGGAACAGATCAATGCCTCCATCGGCTTCGACCAGCGGCTTCACGCCCAGGATATCGACGCCTCGATCGCGCATGCCGCCATGCTCGCGCGCCAAGGCATCATCACGGTCAAGGACGGGGCGGCGATCCGGCGTGGTCTGGAGGCAATCCGCCAGGAGATCGCCCAAGGTCGATTCGAGTTCAAGACCGCTCTCGAGGACATCCACATGAACGTGGAGGCGCGCCTGGCCGCGCTCATCGGCAAGCCGGCCGGACGCCTGCATACGGCGCGCTCGCGCAATGACCAGGTCGCGACGGATTTCCGCCTGTGGGTCCGCGACGCGGCCGATGCCCTGGACGAGAAGATGAAGACGCTCCAGGCCCGCCTAATCGAGCAAGCCGAACGTCACGCCGACGCCATCCTGCCCGGTCTCACGCACCTCCAGACCGCGCAGCCCGTCACCTTCGGCCACCACCTCTTGGCCTATGTCGAGATGCTGGGACGCGATCGCGGCCGGATCGGGGATTGCCGAAGGCGGCTCAACGAATGCCCGCTCGGCGCGGCGGCGCTCGCCGGGACGGCCTTCCCCATCGACCGGCGGCAGACGGCCAAGGCGCTCGGCTTCGACCGCCCCATGGCCAATTCGCTCGACGCGGTGTCGGACCGGGATTTCGCGCTCGAGTTCCTCTCGGCCACGGCGATCGCCGCCGTGCATCTCTCGCGTCTGGCGGAGGAGATCGTGCTGTGGACGAGCGACCGCTTTCGCTTCGTCTCATTGTCCGACGCCTTCACCACCGGCAGCTCGATCATGCCGCAAAAGCGCAACCCGGATGCGGCCGAACTCACGCGCGCCAAGAGCGGCCGGATCATCGGCGCGCTCAACGCCCTCTTGATCGTGATGAAGGGACTGCCGCTGGCCTACAGCAAGGACATGCAGGAGGACAAGGAACCCGTCTTCGCCGCGGCCGATGCCCTGGCCCTCTCCCTCGAGGCGATGAGCGGCATGATCGCCGACCTTCGAATCGACCGTGACCGCATGCGCGCGGCCGCCGAGGGCGGTTTCGCCACGGCGACCGATCTCGCGGATTGGCTGGTGCGGACACTCAACCTGCCGTTCCGCGAGGCACACCACATTTGCGGACGGCTCGTGAAGCTGGCCGAGGCGGAGGGCGTCAGGCTCGATCAGTTGAGTCTCGCCGCCATGCGCGGGATCGAGCCGCGCATCACGCGCGCGGTCTTCCGGGTTCTCTCCATCGATCAATCCGTGAAGAGCCGGACGAGTTTCGGCGGAACCGCGCCGAAGCTCGTCCGGCGTTCGGCCGCGACCGCACGCCAGCGTTACCTATGATGAGACGATTGCTTCTGCCCCTTCTCCTGGTTCTCGTCGCCCTCGCGGCTCTTTCGGCCTGCGGGCGCAAGGGGCCGCCCCAGCCGCCGCCGGACGCGACCGACGAGTTTCCGAGGAAGTATCCGAGTGAGTGAATTCGCCTATCTTCGCGGGCAACTGCACGCCGAGGGCGTGCCGCTCGCCGACATCGCGCGCGAGATCGGCACGCCTGCCTATGTCTATTCGGCCGCCGCCCTGCGCCGCGCGTATCGGGCGTATGTCGATGCGTTTGCGGGCCAGCCGGTCCAGATCTGTTACGCCCTCAAGGCCAACGGCAACCTGGCCGTGGTGCGCGTCCTCGCCCTCGAGGGCGCGGGCGCCGACGTCGTGTCGGAGGGCGAGCTGCGGCGCGCCCTCGCCGCCGGCATTCCGGCCGACAAGATCGTGTTTTCCGGCGTCGGCAAGAGCGAGTCCGAAATGAATTTCGCGCTCGAAGCCGGAATCGCGGCGATCAACGTGGAATCGGAGCCCGAGCTGATGGCACTCGGACGGCTCGCCGCCGCGCGCAGCCGGCGCCTGTCCGTGTCGCTTCGCATCAACCCGGACATCGACGCCGTCACCCATGCCAAGATCACCACCGGTCGCAGCGACAACAAATTCGGAGTCCCATACGATTCGGCGGCTCGGCTCTTCGCACGCGCGGCAGAGCTGCCTGCCCTGTCCCTCGATGGGCTTGCCGTGCACATCGGCTCCCAGCTCCTGTCCCTCGATCCGTTTCGGCGCGCCTTCGAGCGCGTGGCCGATCTCGTGCGACAGCTTCGCGGCGCGGGCCATGCGATCCGCCGCCTCGATCTCGGCGGGGGCGTCGGCATCCGCTATGGAGACGAGCGGCCGCCCAGTGCCGGAGACTATGCGAAGATGGTGCGGGACACGGTCGGCGGGCTCGGCTGTACGCTCATCATCGAGCCCGGCCGCTCGATCGTCGGCGAAGCAGGCGCGCTGTTGACGCAAGTTCTCTATGTCAAGGAGACC
>JBGPGW010000330.1:0-3702 GCA_041484095.1 Alphaproteobacteria bacterium
CCAAGAGACGCTGCAGCACCCAGTCGAAGCCGTTGAATTTCGGCGAGCGCACGCAGCCGGGGAGGCCGAGGACGGGAACGGAATCGAGCCGGGCCAGCAACAGGAGATTGCCGGGATCGACGGGCATGCCGAAATGGTCGATGACGCCGCCCGCATCGACGATTCCCTGCGGCACGACGTCGCGGCGATCGGTGATGGCGGAGGCGCCCGCGATGAGAATGAGCGTCGCCCCCCGGCCGCGCGCGGCCCCAATCGCCTCGGCGACGGCGCGCGGCTCGTGCGCTGAGCGCGTCTCGCCGATGAGCCGGCTGCCCAGGGATTCGACCCGGCCGCGAATGATCGCGACGGTTTTCTCGATCACGCTGGGCTTGAGGCCGGGCAGCGTCGTCTGGATGAGCGCGACATCCTGCGCGACGAAGCCCGCGACGCGGAAGAGCGGGCCGCCCTCGCGCGCGATCGCGATCGCGGATTCCACGACCGAGCGTTTGACCGAGAAGGGGATGATCTTGACCGTCGCCACCATCTGCTTCGCCTCGACCACGTCGTAAGGCGGCACCGTCGCGACGGTGAGCGCCTCGTCGATGAGGTTGATGCGGTCGAGCCGCGCGCGGTCGATGGAAGCGACCCCGCGCTGTGTGGCGAAGAGATTCGCGCGGCCCGTGAAGGGATGGCTCATGCTGAGACCGCCGCCGGCGCCGGCTGCGGCCAGAAGGGCCGCGGCTTCGTCTTCATGGATGTCGTCGGCATCGAGCCGCGCCGCGGTGACGCGCGTATAACCCGCGCCGGCGAGGGCCTTCACATCCTCGGCCGAAAGCCGCCGGCCTTTCCTCAGCGTCGTGCCGCGGCCCGGACCCGGGAGCGTGTGGCTGTGCGCGAGAATCGCACCCTCGGCTTCGGCGAGGGGCAGCGCCCCGAATTTCATCCCTCGTCCCGTCCGCGCAGCACGGCCGTCGCCTCGGCCAAGATGGACAGAGCGATCTCGGCGGGGGAGAGGGCGCCGATCGAGAGGCCGGCGGGGCCGTGAATGCGGGCCAGCGCCGCCTCGTCGAACCCGGCGTCCGTGAGCCGCTTCAAGCGCGCGGCGTGGGTCTTCTTGCTTCCCAGCGCCGCGATGTAGAAGGCCTCGGATTTGAGCGCGACCTGGAGCGCCGGATCGTCGAGCTTCGGGTCATGGGTGAGGGTCACGATCGCGGTGCGGCGGTCGGGCTTGATCTTCTCCAGCGCTTCGTCCGGCCATTCCGTCGTCACATGCGTGTTGGGAAAGCGCGCATCCGTCGCGAAGGCGCGCCGGGGATCGACGACGGTGACGTCATAGCCGGCCAAGGCCGCCATGGGGACGAGGGCCTGCGCGATATGCACGGCGCCGACGATGGTCATGCGGAGCGGCGGGTTGATGACCTGGACGAAGAGAGGGCCCTCCGGCGTCTCGACCATGCCGCTCTTGTCGTCGAGGAGGGCGCGCCGGATCGCATCGAGCGCCGCGCGCGAGGGGGCGAGATCGCCGCTCGTGACGCTGCCTTCGAGGAGCGCCTGCCTTCCGCTTTTGAGATCGGTCGCGAGTGCCAGCGGCGCCTTCGCGGCGCGCGCCTTGAGCAGCCGGTCGAGGATGTCGCGTTTCATTCCATGCGCTCGACATAGACCTGGACCTTGCCGCCGCAGGCGAGGCCGACGGCCCAGGCTTGCTCATGCGTCACGCCGAACTCGAGGATTCGCGGCTTGCCGTCCTCGATCGCGGCCAGCGCCTCCTGGACCACCGCGCCCTCGATGCAGCCGCCCGAGACGGAGCCGATCATGGCACCCTTCTCGTCGACGGCGAGCTGGGAGCCGACGGGGCGCGGGGACGAGCCCCAGGTGCTGACGACCGTCGCGAGCGCCACGCGCTTGCCGCCTTTCAGCCAGCCGCCAGCGGTCTCCAGGATGTTGTCGTGCTCGATCGTCAATGCATCGTTGCCAGCCATCGCGACACTCCTTCCTCGCGCCGGGCGCCGGGGCGTGACAGGGCCTCGGCCAGCGCCGCGAGGCTTTCAAGGTTGTGGACCGGCCTGAACTCGTCCACATGCGGCATGATCGCCCGCATGCCCAATGATCTGGGCTCGAATCCCTCGTAGCGCAACAGCGGATTGAGCCAGACGAGGCGCCGGCAGGATTTGTGGAGCCGTTCCATCTCGTGGTCGAGGCCTTCGCCCGCGTCCCGGTCGAGACCGTCCGAGATGAACAAAATGATGGCGCCCTGGCCTAGCACCCGGCGCGACCAGAGCCGGTTGAACTCGGCGAGGCAGGTGCCGATCCGCGTACCGCCGGCCCAGTCGCCGACCGCCTCGCCGATCCGCTCGAGCGCCACGTCGATGTCGCGCTGCTTCAGGTGCCGCGTGACGTTGGTGAGGCGCGTGCCGAAGAGAAACGTGTGCACGCGGTCCCGGTCGTTCGTCACGGCGTGCATGAAATGAAGCAGCATGCGCGAGTACCGGCTCATCGAGCCCGAGATGTCGCAGAGGATGACGAGCGGCGGGTGACGCCGTCGCCTCTCGCGCTTGCGGAGCGGAATGCTGTCGGGCCCGGAGCGGAGCGAGGCCCTGAGGGTCGCGCGCATATCGAGACGCGCGCCGCCGCGATCGGGGCGGAAACGGCGCGTCGGCACGTCCATGATGGGCAGGCGCATGCGCTTGATCGCGGCCTTCGCTTCCGCGATCTCGGCCGCCGACATCTTCTCGAAATCCATCGTTTGCAGCATCTCGCGGTCGGAGAACGTCATGACCGCGTCGACGACGACCTCGGGCTCCTTCTCGACCTCTTCGCCCTGGCCCGCCTGCTCGCCCCGAAGCGCGTCGGCGAGCCGCTTGCTCAACTCCTCGCGCGCCTCGGTCTCCGGCACGCCGAGCTGCGGCAGCAGCAGCGACATCATCCGCTCGAGGATGCGCGGATTGCGCCAGAACACATGGAAGGCCTGGTCGAACAGCTCGCGCTGGTCGCGGCGGTTGACGAAGACGGCGTGGAGCGTCCAGTAGAAGTCGCTGCGGTTCTCGATGCCGACGGTCTCGACCGCCCGGACGGCATCGATGACCTTGCCGGGTCCGATGGGCAGGCCGGCGGCCCGCAGCGCGCGGGCGAAATACATGATGTTGGCGAGGAGCTTGCCGCCCTCGGACGGCGTCTCGGAGCCGTTGGCGGGCTCCGCCATCATGCCGTGCCCGCGGCCGCGATCTCGGCCTTCACTTCCTCGAGGATGGAAGCGGCCTGGCTGCCCCGGAGCTTCGCGATGTCGTCCTGATATTTGAGCAGCGCGCCGAGCGTATCGTTGATCGTGTCGGGGTCGAGCGTCAGGACGTCGAGCTGCGTCAGGGCCTGCGTCCAGTCGATCGTCTCGGCGATGCCGGGGAGCTTGAAGAGATCCATCTTCCTGAGGCGCTGGACGAAGTGGACGACCTGCTGGCTCAGCGCGAGGCCGGCCTCGGGCACCTTGACGCGAAGGATCTGGAGCTCGCGCTTCGCATCGGGATAGTCGACCCAGTGGTAGAAACAGCGCCGCTTCAGGGCGTCGTGAATCTCGCGCGTCCGGTTTGACGTGATGACGACGATCGGCGGCCGGTCGGCCTTGATCGTGCCGAGCTCGGGGATCGTGATCTGCTAATCCGAGAGCACTTCGAGGAGATAGGCCTCGAACGGCTCGTCGGCCCGGTCGAGCTCGTCGATCAGGAGGACCGG
>JBGPGW010000331.1:0-3698 GCA_041484095.1 Alphaproteobacteria bacterium
CGAAGACAGCGCGATGGCGACCTGGGATTCCGTGCTCAAAAGCGGCCGCGACGATTTCGTCGTGACCGATGCACCCGCGCTCGACGATCTCCTCACCATCCAATACACCTCGGGCACGACCGGGTTCCCGAAGGGCGTGATGCTGTCGCACCGCCACTGGTCGAGCTTCGCCAAGATCGGCACGACGGAGATTCGCCACCTCGGCATCGCCCGCGTGTTCCTCGCGCATCCCTTCTATTACATGGCGGGTCAGGCGGTCTTTCTCTTCGCGCTCCATCTCGGTGCCACCCTCTCGATCGCGCCGCAGCTCTCCATCCGGCGCTTCATGGAATGGGTGCGCAAGACGCGCTCGGAATACACGCTCGTCACCAACGCGATCCTGAAGCAGGCGCTCCCGGCCGAGGACTCCGTGAACGACCTCAAATTCCTCCACGTCTCCGCGGCCTATGTGCCGGCGGTGCAGGCCGAGATCGAGCGGCGCTTCGGCTGCCCCGTGCGCAACATCTACGGCATGACCGAGAACGGCATCGCGACCTACATGCCGCTCGCCGCGACAGACAAGATCGGCCCCGACTGCATCGGCATCCCTGCCCCCTTCCGCGAGGTCATGATCGCGGACGAGAACGGCCGCGCCCTGCCCGACGGCGAGGTCGGCGAGATCACCGTCCGCGGTCCCGGAATCCTCCAGGGCTACTACAAGAAGCCCGATGCCGACCGCGCCTCGTTCTTCGGCGACTGGCACCGCTCGGGCGACCGCGCCTACCGCGACGCGGACGGCTACTTCCATTTCCTCGGCCGCATGAAGGACGTCATCCGCCGCAACAACGAGAACATCTCGGCGGTCGAGATCGAGACCGTGCTGCTCGGGCTTCGAGGCGTCGAGCGCGCGGCCGCGATTCCCGTGCCCGACGACCTCCGCGGCGAAGAGGTCAAGGTCTATCTCGTGCTCAATCCCGGGCTCGACGCCACGACGCTGCCGCCCGATGCCGTCATCGCGCATTGCGCGAAGAATCTCGCCACGTTCAAGATGCCGCGCTACATCGAGTACAGGACCGAGCTGCCGACGACGCCCTCGGACAAGATCGAGAAGCAGAAGCTGCGCGCGGAGAAGCCCGATCTCCGCCTCGGCGCCTATGACCGCGAGGACGGGGTGTGGCGCTAGGCGCGGATTCGCGAGGCCTGGCCGCGAGCCCAACCGCGGCGACACGCATGAAAACACGGAGATAACGCGCGATGCCCCTTCATTTCTCCGAGGACGAATACGCCGCCCGCCGGAGGGCCGCGACCGGGGCCATGACAGCGCGCGGCCTCGACGGGCTCGTCATGTTCAACCAGCAGAGCCTGTATTACCTCACGGGCTACGACAGCTTCGGCTTCGTGCTGTTCCAATGCCTCTATCTCGGCGCGGACGGGCGCATGACGCTGCTCACCCGCGCGGCGGACGTGCCGGCGGCGGAGCGGACGTCCGTCATCGCCGATGTCCGAATCTGGGTCGACGGCGAGGGGCGCGGGCCGGCCGAAGACCTCCGTGCGATCCTCGAGGAGCATGGCTGCCGGGGCAAGCGCCTCGGCATCGAATACGAGACCTGGGGCCTCACGGGGCGGAACGCCCTCCGCGTCAACGCGGCCCTCGACGGATTCTCTACCCTCGTCGACGCCTCGGAGCTCGTGGCCGAGCTGCGACTTATCAAGAGCCCCGCGGAGCTCGCCTATGTCCGGCGCGCCGCCGCGCTCGCCGACGACGCGCTCGAGGAGGCCCAGCGTCTCACCAAGCCCGGCGCGTTCGAAGGCGACATCCTGGCGGCGATGCACGGTGCCATCTTCCGCGGCGGGGGCGACTATCCCGGCAACGAATTCACCATCGCCTCCGGGCGCGACGCGCTCATCGTCCGCTATTTCAGCGGCCGGCGCCATCTCGACGCGAACGACCAATTGGTGCTGCAGCTCGGCGGCGTCTATCGCCACTATCACGCCTCGCTCATGTCGACGATCCTCGTGGGCGAGCCTGACCCCGTCCATCGCCGGATGTATGCGGCGATGCGCGAGGCGCTCGAGGCCGCGCATTGCTCGCTCAAGCCCGGCCGTCCCATCCGCGACATCTTCGAATCCTATGTGCGGATCGCGAAACAAGCGGGATTCGAGACGCACCGCCTGACGTCCTGCGGCTACAGCCTCGGCGCCGCCTTTCATCCGACCTGGATGGACTGGCCGTGGATTCACGCGGGCAGCACCGTCACCGCGGCGCCCAACATGGTGTTCTACGTCCACATGATCCTCATGGACCGCGACAGCGGCCGCGCGATGGCGCTCGCGGACACCTCGGTCGTCACGGAGACGGGCAGCGAGCGGCTCTCCCGCCTGCCGCTCGATCTCGTCGTGAAGAGCTGAGGCGGCGGCGCCCGGGGCCGCATGGCCCGCGCGGCGATGCGGCGGGATCAGCCTCCGGCGAGTCCCCGGAAGGCTTTCCGGCAAATCTCGACGCCGCGCTCGAAGACCGCGCGCTTCCACGCATCGTCCTCGCCGTAGAACGCCTCGCGGATCTGGCGCTTGATCGTGCGGCCGAGGGGTGAATCGACCCGTCCCCGGAGATAGAGCCAATTGTCGGCCCTGAGCGCGCCCAGCACATCCCGGATCGGCAGCGTGCCGAATTCGAGCGAGACCGCCGTCACCTCGGGCGCATGCGCTAGTCCAGCGAAGGCGCGCGGCGTGTCGCCCTCGACCACCGCCGAGGTCGAGGTGCCGCCACGCGTCGTCGTCACCTCGTCGCCATACCAGGCGCGCGCGCGGGCGAAGGACAGCGTGCCCGGCGCGTCCTTCGAGATCGGCTCACCGTAGCCGCGCGGGCCGAGGCCGGTGTGGAAATCGACATAGGCGATGCGCCGCGACCTGCCGGCATGCGCCCCGATGATCTCGCGCCAGGTCCGGTTCGACCAGGCGGGTTCGGTTCCGCCGTAGAAAAGCCCGTCGGCATGCGTGTATTGGCCGCCGGTCACCGCCGCCTGGAACGACTTCATCCCGCGCGTCGCGAGATAGGATTCGATCGCGCGGTCGGCGGCTTCCCGCGCCGGCCCGTCCCAGTCGGCGGGGACGAGCATGTCGTGGACGCCGTCATAGCCAGGGTTGGCGGCACGCGGCGCCGCGTGATCGACGAAATTGCGGTTGAGATCGACATTGTCCTCGTTCACCCGCCGCTCATGCGCGAAGCCGTGCGGATTGATGGCGTGAACGAGCACCATGGCGGTGCCCCGCGGCAGCTCGGCGTGGATGCGTTGCATGAGAAAGCCGACCATGCAGCCCGAGCCGCAGAAGCCCTCGACCCCATGCGTCGCGGACGTCGCGATGAAGAGATGGGGCGCATCCCTCTCCCCCAACCGCGCCACGTCGGTCGCGAGCGCGCCGCCGTCGGGCCCGCGTCCGGGATGGCTATGGTGCGTGATCCCAGCACCAGCCGCCGCTGCCGCGTCGAGAAACTTGCGACGGGCTTCGGCATAGGTGAGCGCGAAATGGTCGGTCGGCGTCATGGCAGCGTCCCCTGCGGTTCGAAACACTATAATCGATCTATCGGCAGACGCGCGGGGCGACATGTGATGCCTTCGTTCTCTGGCCCGGCGGTAACAGCGGCGCTAGAATTCGGCCTTGAATGATGCTGCGGCGGCGGCAGGAGAACACAAGACCCCCATGACATTCGATAAGGCCGA
>JBGPGW010000332.1:0-3689 GCA_041484095.1 Alphaproteobacteria bacterium
ATGTCGCTCACACGCCTCTTCTCGCCGCTCACGATTCGCGCCGTCACGATTCGCAACCGGATCGTCTCGACCGGCCACAACACGCGCATCGCCGGCAACAACGTGCCGAACGAAGCGCTCGCCGCCTATCACCGCGAACGGGCAAAGGGGGGCGCCGGCCTCATCATCTCTGAGGCGGCGACGGTTCACGAGACGGGACGGCATCTTTCCATCGCGACCGACGCGATGATCCCCGGGTTTCGGCGGATCGCCGATTCCTGCCACGATCACGGCGCCACCATTTTCGGTCAGCTCTTCCATCCCGGGCGCGAGATGGGGCCGGCTCCCGACGGCAGCCGCCCCGTGACCTACGCCCCCTCCGCCGTGTCGAACGATCGCTTTCACGTGACACCCCGCGCCATGCCGGAGACCATGATCGGCACGTTCGTCGGCTATTACGCGGCCGCCGCAGCGCGCTACAAGGCGGCCGGCTTCGATGGTGTCGAGGTGCTCGCGAGCCAAGGCTACGGCATCGCCCAGTTCCTCAATTCGCGCACCAACCTCCGCGGGGATCGGTATGGCGGCGCTCTGTCCAATCGCCTGCGATTCCTGAAGGAGATCGCCGTGGCGGTGCGTGCCTCCATCGGCGCGATGCCGCTCGGCATCCGCATCTCCGGCGACGAGCTCAATCTCTACGGCATGAGCCAGGACGAGATCCTCGAGATCGCCGCTTCGCTCGCGGCCGACGACCTCTTCGACTACTACAACGTGACCGCCGGTTCGTCGGCGACGGTGGGTGCCGCCATTCATATCGTGCCGCCCATGGCCGTGAAGAACGCCTATGTGGCCCCGCTCGCCGCCGCCATTCGCGCCAGGGTCGGCAAGCCCGTCGTGGTGGCGGGCCGGATCAACACGCCGCAGCTTGCCGAACAGGTCCTGGCCGCTGGACAGGCCGATTTGATCGGCATGACGCGCGCCATGATCGCGGACCCCGAAATGGCCGCCAAGGCGCGCGACGGGCGGTTCGATGACATCCGTGCCTGCATCGGATGCAACCAGGCCTGCATCGGCCACATGCACACGGGCTATCCCATCTCCTGTATCCAGCATCCCGAGACGGGCCGCGAGCTGACGCATGCCGAACGCGTGCCGGCGAAGACGCGAAGACGCATTCTCATCGCGGGCGGCGGGCCGGCGGGCCTGAAAGCGGCGGCCGTCGCCGCCGAGCGGGGTCACGACGTGGTCCTTCACGAACGCGCGCGCCAACTGGGTGGGCAAGTTCTTCTGGCCCAGCGTCTGCCGGGCCGCGCGGAGTTCGGCGGCCTCGTGACCAACCTTGTTCACGAGGCGCGCCAGGCCGGCGCCAAAATCGTAACGGGTAGCGCCGTGACGGCCGATCTCATCCGGGAGGTGCGGCCCGATGTCGTGATCCTCGCGACCGGCGCCGAGCCCCGCCGGACGAACGTGCCCGGCCATGACGAGGCGCATGTCGTCGATGCCTGGCAGGTTCTGCGGGGCGAGGCCAATGTCGGCGGCTCCGTCGTCATCGCGGATTGGCGGTCCGATTGGATCGGACTCGGCCTCGCGGAAATGCTGGCGCGGGACGGCCGGCGCGTGCGCCTCTGCGTCAACGGCTACATGGCGGGCCAGAACATCCAAGCCTATGTCCGCGACCATTGGCTGGGCCTTCTCCACGGGCTCGGCGTCGAGATCATCCCCATGGCCCGTCTCGCCGGGACTGACGCGGACACCGTCTATTTCGAACATACCGCGAGCAACGCGCCCTTCGAATGCCGCGAGGTCGAGACGCTCGTTCTCTCCCTCGGCCACGATTCGGACACGCGCCTTGAGCGCGATCTCCATGAGTTCGAGGGTGAGATCATTCCCATCGGCGATTGCGCGGCGCCGCGAACGGCGGAGGAGGCGGTGCTCGAGGGGCTGGAAGCGGGAATGCGCGTCTGATCGCTTGCGCGGTTCCCTTGACCCTGGCTTGGCCCCCGCCCATAAAGTGCCCGCAACGTCGTCCTCGATGCGGATATACATGGTCATCTGGATTACCGGACTCTCGGGCGCTGGCAAAACCACGTTGAGCGCCGCTCTCTTCGATCTGCTGAAGCCGCGGCTGCCGGAACTCGTGCTCGTCGACGGCGACGCGATCCGCGCCATGTTCGGCGCCAGTCCCGATTACAGCGAATTCGGCCGGACGATTCAGGTCAAGCGGATCCAGGCGCTGGCGCAGTATCTCTCCCGCCAGGGGCTCGTCGTCATCGTCGCGGCGCTCTACGCGCATCCCGACCTTCTGGCCTGGAACCGCGCCAATCTTCCGGAATACTTCGAGGTCTATATCGAGGCACCGCTCGAGCTCGTCCGCGCACGGGACTCGAAAGGCCTTTATGAGAAGGCCGCGCGCGGCGAAATGCCGCATGTCGTCGGCGTCGACATCCCATGGCATGCGCCCACGCGGCCCGACATGGTGATCGACGCGGGATGCGCGGATTCGCCCGCCGTGATCGCGCGCCGCGTGGCAGGGGCGGTGCCTCGTCTCGCCGCCGCCCTCGCGACGGCGTGATCGATGGCTGATCTCGCGCTCAGCCGCGACCAGTACCTCGAGTTCGAGAAGCTCGGACTCGGCGCTTTCCGTCCGCTCGACGGATTCATGATGGAGGATGCGTTCCGGTCCGTCGTTCGGGACATGCGGCTGCCGGACGGGGCGGTCTTTCCGCTGCCCGTGTTGCTGGACGTCGGCCGTGCCGAATCCGAACGGCTAAGGGGGCGCGCCCGGGTCAGTCTTAGCTTCGATGGCATCGACGTCGGCTCGATCGAGCCCCTCAGCGTCTTCACATGCGACAAGCCCGCGGTCGCTCGAGCCGTCTTCGGCACGACGGATCTCGCCCATCCGGGGGTGGCCAATTTCCTCAGGGGCGGGGACTGGTTCATCGGCGGCCCGATCCGCCTCGCACGGCGCGCGACGCTCGATATCTCGGCCGACGAGCTCGCGCCGGCGGAGGCCAAAGCCGCGTTCGCCGAGCGCGGCTGGCGCCGGATCGTCGGGTTCCAGACGCGCAACGTGCCGCACCGCGCGCATGAGTACCTTCAACGCGTGGCGCTCGAACATGTCGACGGGCTGTTCATCCAACCCCTCGTCGGACGGAAGAAGGCCGGCGACTACACCCCGCAGGCCATCATGGCCGGCTACCGGACCCTCATCGATCAGTTCTATCCGAAGAGGCGCGTCGTGCTGGGAATCCTGTCGACGGCCATGCGCTACGCGGGCCCGCGCGAGGCGGTGTTTCATGCGATCATCCGCCGCAACTACGGCTGCACCCACTTCATCGTCGGGCGCGACCACGCGGGGGTCGGCGACTACTACGGAAAGTACGATGCCCACGCCCTCGTCCAGCGATTCGAGGGCGAGCTCGGGATCACGGTCATGCGGCTGCATGGTCCCTACCACTGCCGGCGCTGCGACGGTATTGTCACGGAACAGACCTGCCCTCACCGCGAACGCGATCCACGCGCGATCACGGAGATCAGCGGCACGGACATGCGGGCCATCCTGCTCGGCGGCAAGGCGCCGGACCCGCATTTGATGCGCATCGAGGTGATCGAGAGCATCAAGGGACTGCCCCTATTCATCACGGAGGACGAATGAGCCGCGTCAAGATCGTCGCCACCATCGGACCCGCGACGAACAATCGCGCGTCGCTCGA
>JBGPGW010000333.1:0-3678 GCA_041484095.1 Alphaproteobacteria bacterium
ATCCGTATCGTTTGGCGCCTTTTTGGCCGGAAATACCGCCGGGAAGGGCGGGATCACGGGGAACGGGATGAGCCGCGGTCAGCCGAGATAGCCGAGGAGGCGCCACCAGCCGTAGTCGAGCGGCATCAGGACGAGGAGCGTCACGGCCGCCAGCGCCACCGTCGCCCGGGCCCCGACGGCCATCGGCACCCGGCCGAGCTGCATCGCGACGACGAGCGGGGGAAGCTGATACGGCAGGATGACGGTCGAAAAACCCAGCACTTGCGTCATCAAAACCGCACCGAGGGGCAGGCCGGAGGCCTCGCTTACGCCAGCCGCGAGCGGCGTGAGGATCCCGGGAACGCCGCCGATGGTGGTGATGAGACCGAGAAGCGTCGACACCCCGACGAGCGTCGCGAAATTCCCGGCATCATCGCCCGGCGCCAAGCCGGTCACGCCGACGAGGCCGTCCGCCAACACCTTGCCGAGGCCGCTCCGGTCGACGACCGCCGCAAGGCCGAGGATGCCGGCGACGTAGACAAGCGACGAAAGATTCATGCGCCGCTCGAACTCATCGAGCGGAACGAGTGCCACTTTCGGCAGGAGGCATAACAGGCCCGCACCCAGTGCCACCCATGCCGGCGAGACGCCATGCCAATAGTCGAGCGCCCATAACAGCAGCGCGCCGCCCAGAATGACGCTGAGAATCGCTTCGTCGCGCGACAAGGGGCGCTTCGCTGCGGCCGGGCGCTCATTGACGGGTGCCGAAGGCGGGCTGTCGCGATAGATCGCCGCGATCAGGATGATGAGAGCGACCCACTTCAACAACCCCAAGACAGGGAAGTGCAGCCAGAGATATTCCATATAGCGAATGTGCACGCCGTAGATCGTCTCGGCCGCGCCCGCCAGCACCATGTTGGCGACATTGGCGGGCAGGATCGTCGCCGCCGGCATGAAGGTGCCGAGCGCCGTCGCCATCACGATGCCATGCCGCCCCCTGGACCCCGGCTTGTAACCCAGGCGATCGGCAAGCGCCGTCATGATCGGCACGAGGATCACCACCCGGCCCATGGTCGAGGGCATGAGGAACGCGAGGACAAGCCCGACCAGCGCCACCCCGGCGACGACGCGACGATAGCTGCCGGCGATGAGGCGAAGGAGCGCGTCGGCCAGGCGCACGCCCAATCCCGTGCGCTCGACGGCGAGACCGATGATGAGCCCGCCGAACACGAGCCAGAACGCCGTCGATGCGAATCCGGAAAAAATCGTCACGGCGGGCGCCGCCCCGATGAGCACCGCGAAGAGAAAGAAAGCCATCGCCGTCAGATGCACCGGCAAGGCGCCCGTGGCCCAGAACCCCACGGTGAACACGAGAAGCGCCGCCGCGCGCATGATTTCAGCCGTCATGCCGGAAGGTGCCGGAATCACCAGCAGCGCCGCCGGCAGGGCGAGCGCGAGCGCCGCGATCAGCTGCGTCCAGCGGCGCGTCACGGGCCTAATGGCGCTTGGAGGCGAGCGCGTGCGACACTTTCGACGCCGCAGCGCGGCCCAGCGCGTCGGAGATGAACCACCCGACCGCCGCCAGCGCGTCGAGCTCGATCCCGGTCGCAACGCCGAGCCCGTTCAGCATGTAGACGACGTCCTCGCTCGCGACATTGCCCGAGGCGCCCTTGGCATAGGGACATCCGCCGAGGCCCGCGACGGAGCTGTCCACGACCGCGACCCCACATTCGAGACACGCCAGAATGTTCGCCAATGCCTGACCGTAGGTGTCGTGGAAGTGAACGGCCAGGCGTTCGACCGGGACGCGCCGCATCACGGCCTCGAGCATCGCCTGCGCGCGCCGCGGCGTGCCGACGCCGATCGTGTCGCCGAGCGAGACCTCGTAGCACCCCATGTCGAACAGCGAGCCCGCGACATCGGCCACGGCTTCGGGCGCGACCGCGCCTTCATAGGGACAGCCGAGGACGCAGGAGACATAGCCGCGCACGCGGATCGAGCGCGATTTGGCCGCCTCGATGACGGGTGCGAACCGCGCCAAGCTTTCCGCAACCGAGCAGTTGATGTTCTTCTCGGAAAAGCTTTCGGAGGCCGCGCCGAAGACGGCGATCTCCTCGACCGAGGCCGCCACGGCCGCATCGAAACCCTTCATGTTGGGAACCAGGACCGGATAGGACACGCCCGGGCGCTTGCGGAGGGCGCGCAAGACCTCGCCCGTGTCGGCCATCTGCGGGACCCATTTGGGCGAGACGAAGGCGCCGGCCTCGATCGAGCGAAGCCCCGCGCCCGCGAGCCGCTCGATCAGCTCGACCTTGACCGCCGTGGGTACGAGCGTGGCTTCGTTCTGCAACCCGTCGCGTGCGCCGACTTCGACGATCTTGACCTGTTTCGGTAGACGCATCGCTGTCTCCTCGCGCGCGCGGCGCGTCACAACGCCAATGTAGCCGAACGAATCGACGGCCCAGCGGCGGCCTGGCGCGGCGCATCGCGCCTCTTAATCATCGGACGCATATCCTAGGCGGGGGGCTTGGCGGGAGCGACCTCGAGCACAAGAAGCTCTTCGCCCTCCGCGACCTGTTCGCCCGGCCGATATCGGATCGTGGTGATCGTCCCGTCCGCGGGCGCGGCGATGGTGTGCTCCATCTTCATGGCCTCCATCACGACGAGCGGCGCGCCGCGGCTGACCTTCTCTCCCACCGCGACGAACACCTTGAGGATCTTGCCCGGCATCGGCGCCACGAGCTGCCCCGCGCCGTGATCGAGCCCCGCCGCAAGCGCGAGCGGATCGTCGATGACGAGGCCATGGCTCCTTCCGTCGAGGAAGATCGTCAGCGCCTCGCCTTGGCGGACGACGGTCGCGGACATCGTGCTGCCGTCGAGCTCGGCCGTCACATCCTCACCGGCAAGCGAGCCCCGTGCCGCAACGCTGGCGCCGGGAAGCGCCAGGCGCCAGCCGCCTTTGACGTATGCGACCGTGATCGAACGCTCCACCGTGCCATCGCGGAATCGCAAGACGTGCCGGCCGACATCGTTGAGGCGCCATCCCTCCGTCCCGTGCCACGGCGAATGGGGATCGCCCGATTGGCGCGCCGTCGCGGCCGCCTGGCGCGCGCGATCGAGCAGGAGATAGAGGCACGCCGCCGCCAGCGCACGGTCGGGCGCGGGATCAGGCGATCTCAGCAGGTCGTGCTCGTGGCGCGGGATAAACCCCGTGTCGATGCGGCCGGCCGCGAAATCGGCATGCGCGACCACCGCCGAGAGAAACGCGACATTGTTCGCGACCCCGACGACCTGGCACCGCCCGAGCGCGCCCGCCATGCGCTTCAATGCACTCGGCCGGTCGCGATCCCAGGCGATGAGCTTCGCGATCATCGGGTCGTAATGGATCGAAATGTCATCGCCCGCGTGCACGCCCGAATCGATTCGCACATGCGCGCTCGGCTCGGGAAAGCGAAGGTGGTGCAGGCGGCCCGTCGAGGGCAGGAACCTGCGGCCCGGATCTTCCGAATAAAGGCGGGCCTCGATGGCATGGCCCCGAATGGCCAGGTGGCCGGCCGCCGACGGCAAATGCTCCCCCGCCGCCACGCGCAACTGCCATTCCACGAGGTCTTGCCCCGTGATCATCTCCGTCACGGGATGCTCGACCTGAAGGCGGGTGTTCATCTCCATGAAGTAGAACTGGCCGTCCTCGGCAAGGAT
>JBGPGW010000334.1:0-3672 GCA_041484095.1 Alphaproteobacteria bacterium
ATCATCGCGGCGTCCTCAAGGTCACGGGGGATCGCCTTGAAAAATCCCATCAGCAGCCAGGTGCAGAACGGAACCGTGAAGCTCGGATAGACCAGCACCAGCGACCACAGTGAGTCCTGCAGGCCCAGCCCGGCGATGATCCGCGCGAACGGGATGAACAGAATAGTCTGCGGCACCAGATAGGTCAGAAAGATGCCGACCCCGAGGATCTGTGCCCAGCGCCCGGTCATGCGCGCGAGGGAATAACCCGCCGGCACAGCCAGCGCCAGCGTGATGATGACGACGACCAAGCCGACGAACCCGGTATTGGCAAGCCACCGCAGGAATTGCGTATCGCTGAACAGCACCTCGAGATGGTGAAGTGTCGGCGGGTCGTTGAAGAGGTAGGGATTGTTCGACGTATCGTGGAGATCCCGAGTCGTCTTGAAGGTCGTGAGGAGCATCCAATAAAATGGGAACGCCAAAAACGCGACGAAAAACGCGAGAATTCCGGCGTGACCGGCTTTGATCCCCACCGCGCGTATGCGCGCTGCCAATGGCGTCATCTCACGTCACCTCCGTGCGCCGCGCGATCCACAAGAAGAGAATCGCCGCGGCGACCAGCACGGGAAACAGAAAGAGCGAGATGGCCGCACCCCCGGCCAGATCGCCGCCCTGGATACCGGTGAAATAGGCCCAGCTCGCGATGACTTGCGTCTGGTCGTAAGGGCCGCCGCGCGTGAGCACGAACACCACGATCAGGTCGGTGAAGGTGAAGATGATGCCAAACAAGAGCGCGACCAGCGTGATCGGCAGGATGAGCGGGGCCGTAATTTGGAAGTGACGCCGCCAGAACCCCGCCCCGTCAACGGCCGCCGCGTCGTGGATATCCTTCGGGATCGACGTCAGCCCGGCGAGAACGATGACGGTCGCCAGCGGAACGATGCGCCAGACGTTGACGATGATGATCGAGGCTTTGGCGAGGCTTGGCTGGCCGAGCCAGATCGGCCAGTCATTCGGGCCGAACAGGCCGATCGCGCGTGCGGTCCAGTTGATGATCGAATAGATGGAATCGAAAATCCACAGCCAGCCGATGCTGCCAAGCGAGATCGGCGCAACCCACGGCAGAAGGATCAAAAGCCGCACCAGCCACTTGCCGCGGAAGTCGACGATCAGCGCCATCGCCAATATGTTTGCCAGCACGATGACGAAGAACTGCGAAATCAAGGTGATGACGACCGTGTTTTTCAACGACAGCCAGAACGTCTCGCTCTCGACGATGCGGCGGAAATTCTCGAGACCGACGAAATGCGATTCGCGACTTGCGACCGTGACGTTCGAGAGGCTGTAGAAGAACGAGAGCAGGAAGGGAAAGCCGACGAGAAGGACGATGTAGAGAATCGCGGGCGCGAGCATGACACGCGTGAGCCAGCGCTCGTTATCGGTCAGTCGGGTCATGACGCCGGCCATTGGCCGATCGGACGCGGCTCGGGGCAAACGATCACCCATTGCCGCCATGGATCCGCCGACCGCTGTCGCGGTCGAACCGCGTGATATCGCTGCGCCTCACGACGAAGTCGTAGGACTCGGCCGGCGCGAGCTCGGTGCGGATATTGGTCGGGATCTTCGAAATGACGTGAACCTCCGGGCTGCGGCCCTCGATGAGGCCGTAGACCAGGCGATCGGCGCCGAGATACTCGATGCGGGTGATGCGGAACCGAACGGTCATATTGTCGCCCGCCGGCTCCACCTCCTTGGGCACGAGGGCCTCAGGACGAAAGCCGAACCAGGTCTTGCCGTCCTCGATCAAGTTCATCGGCGGCGAGCCGATGAAGGTGGCGACGAAGATGTCCGACGGATCGTCGTAGATTTCGTGCGGGGTTCCAACCTGACAGACCTTGCCTTGGTTGAGGACCGCGATGCGATCGCCGAGCCCCATCGCTTCGGCCTGGTCATGGGTGACATAGATGGTGGTCGTGCCAAGATTGCGCTGGAACTGCTTGAGCTCGTCCCGCGCGGAATTGCGCAACTTGGCGTCAAGGTTCGACAGCGGCTCATCGAGCAGGAATACGACCGGCTCGCGGACGACCGCACGGGCCAGCGCGACGCGCTGGCGCTCGCCGCCCGAGAGCTGACGCGGCTTGCGGTCGAGAAAACGCTCGATCCCGAACATGCGCGCGGCCCATTCGACTTTCTCGCGGGTTTCGCCCCTGGGCATGCCGACCGCGCGCAGCGGGAACGAGATGTTCTTCTCGACCGTCAGGTGGGGGTAAAGCGCATAGCCCTGGAACACCATGGCGATGTTGCGTGCCCGCGGCGGCAGGTCAGTGACGATGTTACCGTCGATGACGATGTCGCCGGCGTTCGGACGATCGAGCCCGGCGATCAGGCGCATCAACGTCGTCTTGCCGCAGCCCGAGGGGCCGAGCAGAACGAGGAACTCGCCTTCCTTCGCAAGCAGATTGATCCCGTCGACCGCGCGCACTTCGTCGAACAGTTTCGTGACGTTTCGGGCTTCGACCGTGGCCATGGGTTCGGTCTCGATTGTCCAGATGTATGAGGTCGTGGGGAGACGACAGCGCAAACCAAAACGTTCGGGGGCCCGGCGTCGCGGGCCCCCGTCTCAATGGCTCGACGAGACCATCAGATCATCTTCCGGTCCTTCCACTTCGCCCAAATCGCCTTCATTTTCGTCTCGCAGCGCTTGAGGGCGTTCTCGGGCGTTTCGGCACCGGTCGCCGCCTCGGCGAACATAGTGTTGATCGCCCAGGTGTTGAACGTCTCGTCGATGGCCGCATTCGAGTAGCCGGGATAGCCGACATTGGTCGCCCAGTCGAGCACATCCGAAAGAACGGCGTATTTATCGGAGGGGACCGCCTTGGGGTCCTTGGCGATGATCTGCTTGATGTCGGGAACCGTGCCGGGGAACGATGGAAAATTGTAAAACTCGCCGGCCATAAATCCCTTCTTGAAGTTGTCGACATAGTCGACCAGGAACTTCTTCGCACCATCGATGTTTTCGGCGAATTTCCAAATCAAGTAGCAATCCATCACGTGCTCGAGCCCGATGCGCCGCACGGGGCCCTTGGCCGCCTTGGCGAGCCCGATCTTTTCGTGAATGGGCAGCTTGTCGTTTTCGCCCGTGCGCGTGATCGAAATCGCGTTGAGCACGAGCGAGGATCGGCCGGCGAGCATCTGCCTGTTATTGGAGGACGGATCCCAGGCCAGTACCTCGGAGGTCTCGGTTTCCTTGAACAGCGATGTGACGAACTTGAGCGCGTCCAAGGTTTGCGGCGAGTTGATGGCGAGATTGCCCTCGGCATCCTGCTCATGCGCGCCGAATGAGTACATGAGAGCGCGCATCGCCATGGCGGTGTCGAGCTCGGCCGAAAGGCCGACGCCGACCGGGATGCCGGTCTTCTCCTTGATCTTCTTCCCGCCGATCAAGATGTCTTCCCAGGTGTCGGGCTTCATGCCGATGTCGCCCCACAGGTCGATGCGATAGTTGATCGGGTCGGGGACGTAGCTGTCGGAGAAGGCGAAGTATTTCTTGGTCTTCGGGTTGTAGGTGCTCTTGATCGCAAGGTCGATTGCCTTGCCGTGGCGCTTCTCGCACTCGGCATAGACGTCAGCGAGATCAACGACCTGTTCCTCGTAGACCGATGGCGGGGCGAGGAACATCACGAGATCATG
>JBGPGW010000335.1:0-3668 GCA_041484095.1 Alphaproteobacteria bacterium
ATCGCCGCGACCGTGCGCGCTGCGTTGCGAAACAGCGGATGCGTCGTGACGTCGCCGATCCGCTCGTTGCCGACATAGATCGTGCGGCCGTCCTTCAGGCGCTCAAGATGCTCCTTGCCCGACCTGAGCATGCGGCTTCTCTCCCTTCGCGGCGATGGTGCGCCGGGGACTCCGGCTTGTCCAGCGGCGGGCCTATTCGTCGTACTTCGTCACGAACGCGCCGGGGACGTGCAGTTCGAGGAAGCTTAGCTCGTTGCCGTCCGCGCTGCGCAGGCCGTGGCTGTTGTCGGTCGGGAAGAAGGCCGCCTCGCCGCGGCCCAGCACGCGCTCCTGGCCGTCGACAAGAAAGGTCACCTTGCCCGTGAGGATCACGAACAGGCTTTCGGCATTCGGGTGCTGGTGCTTCTTCGTGAGCGTCTCGCCGGTATAGCGCACGATCATGGCGTGGCCGCGCTCGGAACCCGCGGCGAGCGCCTTGTTGGCGAGATAGGTCCTGCGCTTCTTCTCCTCGGGCAGATCGATGATCGGCAGATCACCCACCGCCATCGCCTTGAAGCCGCCGCGGAAGCCGGCAGCGGCGCGGCCGGCGCCGGGCGGCGGGACGACGACGCTCAACAGCTCGACAGGGCCACCATCGAGGCGGAAGGATTTTCGTTCCTCGATAATGACCCAGCTATCGGGCGCCAGCTCGGCGCGCTTGCCGTCGAGCTCGAGGCGCGTCCGGCCGGAGAGGACGTAAAGATACTGATCGGAGCCCGCCGGCACCTTCGCCTCGTAGCGCGAACCGGAACCGAGACGGATCGAAGAGGCCATCATCTCCAGGGCGTCGAACCAGTCGAGCAGAGGCGCGACAACCACGCCCGGGCTCATGCTCCGCGCTTCGACCGCGCCGAAATCGATGATCTTCCCCATGGTGCCTCCGTTCAGGCGAACCGTTCGAGCAGCGCCTCGAGGCGCTGCGCCGCAATGGCCGAGGCGGCCGCATCGTAGGTCGGCCGCACCGGATTGAAGAAGGAATGTCCTGCGTCGGGATAGCGATAGAGCTCGATCCTTTCATTCCCGGCGACGCCGCTCGCGACCGCGTCGACCTCGCTTAACGGCACATGTTCGTCGACCATTCCATAATGCAGCTGCAGCGGACAGCGGACGCGGCCCGCCTCCGCAACATGGCGGGCGATGCCGAGCGCATAGAAGGATACGGCAGCGTCGATGTCGGCACGGGCGGCGGCGAGGAAGGCCAAATTCCCGCTGAAGCAGAAGCCGAGAACCGCGACTTTGCCGTTGGTCAGCGGCGATCGCCGCAGCCAGTCGATCGGCGCCCGCAGCCCCGCGACGGCCGCGTCGAAATCGAACGCCTTGATGCGCGCCCGGGCGGTCTCGTGCGACCCTTCATACGGCAGAACGTCGTCGCGCGCGGACCGCCAGAACAGGTTCGGCACAAGCGCACAGCGGCCTCGCGCGGCCTGCGCATCGGCCAGCGACTGAAACACCGGGTTCGGGCCGAACATGTCGTGCAGAATGACCAGTCCCACGCTGCGCCCCGTTTCGGGCCGCGCGAGATAGGCATCGAAGTGGCGCGAGCCCTCTTCCGCGAGCCTAATCCAATCGCCAGACGCCGGGCGCGTTTCCTTGCTCATCCTTGGAGGCTAATCGCTCACTCTTCGCGCCGTCAATCCGTGTGAGCGGCGGGGTTTGACAAAGAATGGGCACTTCGTTATCCGCACTCGATGCCGCACGCTCTTCGGATACCGACGGCACATGGTTCATGCGCGCTGTCGGAGGCCGCCGCCGCGCTCGCGCCGGTCCTCTCCGGCATGGTGCGCGAGGCCCGGGCCTTCGCCTGGCAGGACGGGCTCGACCTGCTGGCGACCATCGCCGGGCTGAAGCCGCTCTGCCTCGTCGGGCGCGGGTTCCATGAACGAGGATGGACGGCCGCACTGCTGCACGTCGCGGTGACGGCATCGCTTTCCGTTCTGGAGGCGGCGCCGTGGTTTCCCGAGGCCGAGCCCGACTTCTTCCCGGATTGGTACGTCGCGGCTTCGGCACGCCGCAGCGCGGCTCCGGTGACCTACATCTGCAGGGACGACGCGACGCGGCTGCGCGCGGCTTCGCTCTCATCACGCGGGCGCGTTTCGGACGCGGACGAGGCGGCGATGCTCGGCTATCCCCTCTGCTGCGTCGCACAGCATCACCAACGGACGCTCGCGTTCGAGCGGATCGTGATCGAGATGGTGCAGCGTGTGACGCAAGGCGACCGAGAACGCATGGCGCGCCTGGTCGAGGCCGGCACCGAGCCGCTGCCGGCGACGCAGGAGGAGTGGCAGCGTCATGCAAACTTCACCGCCATCACCCCTTCGCCCAGCACCAGCGTCAATATGTGCGATGCCTGCGCCGCCGACCGGATGAGCCCCGCGGCATCGCTGTCGCGCCGCTATGCCGATCTGGCCGCCGCCTCCGGCTATCCCACGGACCTTACTCATGCGTGATCAATCGATCCGGACCCACATCGCCAATCTCGAGCAGCAGGGCGAGCTCGTCCGCTTCACCGCCGAGATCGATCCCGACACCAACATGTCTGCGATCGCCTGGAAGAGCTTTGCCGAGCTGGGCAAGAGCTGCCTCTTCGAGAACGTGAAGGGCCATCCCGATTGGCGCGCCGTGGCGCAGATCGTCGCCAACCGCAAGAAGTGGGCGATCGCGCTTGGCGTCGAGGAAGCGGATGTGGTGGCAACGCTCGGTGACCGCATTGCCAATCCGGTGCCCACGGCCGACGTCGCGCGCGAGGCGGCGCCGTGCAAGGACGTCGTGATGATCGGCGATGCGGTCGATCTCACGCGCATTCCGGCGATGTGGACCTCGGAGAAGGACCCTGGCCGGTACATCGCCGCCGGCATGTGCATCATCAAGGATCCCGAAACCGGCATCCGCAACGTGTCCTTCCACCGCGCGCAGATCATCGGTCCCAACAGTACCGCGTTCCTCATCTGCCCGCGCCAGGCGCACAAGATCTACGAGATGTACGGCGCGCGCGGCCGGCCGATGGAAGTGGCGATGGTGATCGGCGCGCATCCGCTCATCGCCTTCGCCGCGGGCTTCGTCGCGCCCTATGGGATGGACGAGCTCACGATCGCCGGCGGGTTGCTGGGCGATCCCGTGCGCATGGTGAAATGCGAGACCGTCGATCTGGAAGTGCCGGCGGACGCGGAACTGGTGCTCGAGGGCGAGATCTATCCCGACGAGCGCACCGAGGAAGGCCCCTTCGGCGAGGTCACCGGCACCTATGCCCAGGAAGGTTCGACGCCGCTCTTCCGGGTCAAGGCGGTGACGCATCGCAAGGACCCGATCTTCTATGCGATGCAATGCGGGCTCCCGCCGAGCGATGCGCATTCGCTGATCTGCACGACGATCGAGATGAAGCTGTGGGAACATCTGCGCGCGATCGACGGCGGCGAGCTCGAGCTGCTGGACATACGCTGCATCGGCGCGATGTCGCCGATGATGGTGGTGCTCCAGCTGCGGCAGAAATATCCGGGTCAGGTACGGACGGCGCTCGTCGCCGCGCTGTCGAGCCCGTATCTCCATCCGAAATTCGCGGTCGCCGTGGACGAGGACATCGATCCGAGCGATGTCGATCAGGTGATGTGGGCGATCGCGACCCGCACGCACGC
>JBGPGW010000336.1:0-3658 GCA_041484095.1 Alphaproteobacteria bacterium
CTGTCCCGCGATGAGCATCCCGATCATCACGCCGAATCCGCGCGGCGACATGATGAGGCCGAGAGTCATGACGGGATAGCCGCGCAGCTCCTGCATCAGGAGCGAGATCAGCACGAGGTTGCCGTGCAGCACGAATCCCCAGACGAAGCTGATCATGAGGCCGATGACCGCGTTGCGGTCGCGGAACATCTGGGGCTCGAGAAAGGGGTGGCGCGTCGTCATGCTGTTCACCACGAAGAGATACATTGAGAGGCCGACGACGATGGCCGCGATGACGATCTCGCGCGAATCGAACCAGTCGAGCCGTTCGCCCCGGTTCAGCACGAGCTGCAGCGCCCCGACGGCCGTCACCAGCGTGATGAGGCCGAGCCAGTCCATCCGGCGATCGGTCCGGGCGCCGGAGTCCACGAGCAGGACCCAGGTCGCGATCGTCGCGACCACGCCGAAGGGCACGTTGACGAAGAATGTCCACGGCCAGGCGTAATACTCGACGATGAGCCCGCCGAGCGCGGGGCCGGAGGCGGGGCCCACCATCACCGCGATGCCCCAGATCGCATTCGCCATGCCGTGCCGCTCGCGCGGGAAGGAATCGAGGACGATCGCCTGCGAGAGCGGCATGAGCGGCGCGCCGAGCGCACCCTGGAGAAAGCGCCACAGCACCTCCTGCTCGATCGAGGTCGCCATGCCGCAGAGGAACGACGCCGCGGTGAAGCCCGCCGTGCACGCGACGAAGACGCGCTTGCGGCCGAAGCGGTCGGCGAGCCAGCCCGCGCAGGCGAACATCACCGTCATCCCGACGATGAAGGCCGTCACGACCCACGACACCTGGTCGTGCGTCGCGGCGAAGGTGCCCTGCATGTGCGGCAGCGCCACGGTGACGCTGCTGATATTGATCTCGTAGACGGTCGCCGCCATGACGGTCGCGACCATCACGGCGATCCGCCGGAACCCCGTCGGCGCCGCGTCGAGGACCGCGGTGCTCATTCCGCGCCCGAATGCAGGCCGCCTAACGCAGCGCTGCCCTGCTCAGGCGATGCCGCCATTGACGTGGATGACCTGGTTCGTGATGTAGCTCGCATCCGCGCTCGCAAGGAAGGCGACCATGGCTGCCACTTCGTCCTGCTTGCCGAGACGATTCAGCGGCACGTTCGAGAGCAGCGGCGCCCACTCGGCGTCGGAGTAGAACTGGATGGTGTCCTTGTCCTTCTCGATGATGCCGGGGGCGACGCAGTTGACCGTGACCTTGTGCGGCGCCATCTGGATCGCGAAGGTGTGGGTGAGGGACTCGAGCGCGGATTTGGCGGCGGCCGAGCCGGGATAGATCGGGTAGGTGCGGCGGTAGACATGGGCGTTGAGCGTGCTGATGGTGATGACGCGCCCGCGTTCGCCCGCGCGCTTCAAATGCGGCATCGCGCGCGTCGCCATTTCGAAGAAGCCGCCCGCGATGACCTTGAAGCAATGATCGATGCCCTTGCGATCGATCTCTCCCCAGACGCGGAGATCGGGGAAGCCGGCATTCGCGACCAGCACGTCGAGCCCGCCATAGGCGGCGACCGTCTGATCGACGAGGCGCCCGGCGGATTTGGGGTCGGCGATGTCGGCAAGCCGCACGATTGCCTCGGCGCCCTTCGCGCGCATCTCCTCCGCCACGCGCTCGCAGCCCTTGCGGTTCTTGTGGGCGTGGATCACGAAGCCCGTCCCCGGCCCCGCGAGGCGCCGGGCGATCGCGGCGCCGATGCCGCTGCCCGAACCGGTGATGAGGATTGAGCGCAGTTTCTTCTTCGCCTTGGCCACGGTGTCTCCCCCTGCTGGCGCCGGCCCGGAATGCCGACTATGGAACGGCCGTCCGGGACAGGGTACATCATGGCCGGGGACCAGCACCACGCCGCCGTCTCGAAGGAGCCGAACGATGAGCATCGCTTTCCGCCGCACGATCCAGACCGTCGACTCCCACACCGAGGGCAACGCGACGCGCGTCGTCGTGGGCGGCTATCCCGTGCCGCCGGGGACGACGCTTCTCGAGAAGCGTGAATGGATCTGGCAGCATGACGATGCGCTCCGCCGTCTCCTCAACTTCGAGCCGCGCGGCAATTCGATGATGTGCTCCGTGCTGCTTCTGCCCTCGATGCGCCCCGACACCGACTTCGCCGTCATCATCATGGAGCAGGACGAATACGTGCCCATGTGCGGGCACTGCATCCTCGGCGTCGCGACCACGGTGGTTTCGACCGGCATGGTCGCGGTGCGGGAGCCCGTGACGAAGGTGAGCCTTGAGACCCCGGCGGGCCTCGTCCACTGCGAGGTCGAGGTCGAGGGCGGCCGCGTCGGCAGGGCCAGCTTCGTCAACGTCGATTCATTCGTCCTCTACGAGAACGCCAAGGTGGTCGTCGACGGTCTCGGCTCCCTCGCGGTCGACGTCGTCTATGGCGGCGACTTCTATCCCTTCGTCGATGCCGATGCCCTCAAGCTCGATCTCACGCCCGAGAACGAGGCCGCGATCATCGCGATGTCGCACCGCATCGGCGCGGCGGTGAACGCGCAGCTCTCCATCTGCCATCCCGAGCGGCCGGACATCAACCGCTGCTATCAGATGTTCTTCTGGTCGAGGAAGACGACGACGGGCGACGTGAAGCAGACGATCGTGGCCCCACCGGGTGCGCTCGACCGAAGCCCGTGCGGCACGGGCACGAGCGCGCGGGTCGCCCTCATGCACACGCGCGGCCAGTTGCCGTTCGGTCAGTCGGTGCGCTGCGAAGGGCCGCTCGGCACCTGCTTCACCGGCACGCCCGTCTCGGCCGAGCGGCGCGGCGGCATTCTCTATGTGAAGCCCCGGGTGAGCGGGCGCGCCTATCTCACGGGATTCCACCAGTTCATTCTCGATCCCGACGACCCGCTGCCGCAGGGCTTCCGCCTGGGCTCCCCGCCGCGCGAGGTGCCGCGCCCGAGCGCGTAAGAGCCTTGTCGATGAGCCGCCGGGCCTGACGGGCGGCGGGGATGAACCCGCGCCTCAGACGGTGCGCGCGGGAGGGATGGGGCAGAAGCCTTGGGCCGGCACCCCCAACGCCGCGTTGAACTTGCTCGACAGGTTCTGGAACGCGATGAGGGCCGTCAGCTCAATGATCGCATCCTCCGCAAAATACCGCTTGAGCCTCCCCATCAGCGCGTCGTCGACGACGCGGTCAATTCGCGTGACTCGCTCGGCATATTCGAGTGCCGCACGCTCGCGCTCGTCGAACAGATCGCTCTCGTGCCATGCGCTGAGCGCCTCGACCTTGGTCATGGGAACGCCGCGCTTGAGCAGCGTCGCTGAATTGAGATCGACGCAGAACGTACAGCCGTTGATCTGCGACACCCTGACGGTGAGGAGGGAGCGCAAGGCCGGCTCGACCGGCGAACCCCTGCGATCGATCATGCCGTAGAGCAGCGCGACGCCGAGGAACAGTTTCGGCGAACGCGCCCATAGAAGGGCCGAGTCGAGAACCACCCCGTACTTTCGCCGCTGGTTCCAGAAGAACGGGCGGAGGAACCAGGCGTACGCGCGGAGGGGTTTCGCCTCGATTCTCATGATCCAATATCCCTTCTCAAAGTGAGCCGTTCCGACCCCTTACCTCTGAGGGCGCGCGACGGAGCGATTGGAAACGGTCATGCCGCGCCCTCC
>JBGPGW010000337.1:0-3656 GCA_041484095.1 Alphaproteobacteria bacterium
ACTGCATGTCCATAATCGTCCTCCCCCGAATTTGGGAATAGAGGCGTATCGCGACACAGCGCGTTCCCTGCGGCAAGGGAAGAAGGGCAACAAGTTGTAAACCGGTTGCGCATCGGGTCCTGGGCTCGTGCGGCGGATGTGGTTCTCTCGCGACGCATTTTCGCGGATACTGCAGCGTTCGCTTTCGGCGAAGGGGCAAAGGACATGAAGCTCGCGGGGCAGGTGGCGATCGTGACCGGCGGCGGCCGCAATATCGGCGCGGAGATCGCCAAGCTTCTCGCCTCCGAAGGCGCGCGCGTCGCGATCATCGACCTCGACCGCGGCCGTGGCGAAGGCACGGCGGGCGAGATCGCCGCGGCCGGGGGCGAAGCGATGGCGCTGGTCGCCGACGTCGCCAAGGGCGAGGCCGCAGCGGCGGCGGTGCGGGCGGTGGTCGCGCGCTTCGGTCGCGTCGATATTCTCGTCAACAATGTCGCGATTTCCGACAACAAGACCATCCTCGATATCACCGAGGCGGAATGGGACGAGGTGATGGCGGTCACGCTCAAGAGCCAGTTCCTGATGGCGCAGCAGGTGGCGCGACAGATCATCGCCCAAGGGTCCGGCGGCAAGATCGTCAATATCGGCTCGACCTCGGGCCATCGCGGACGCAGCCGCGCCATCGCCTATTCCGCCGCCAAGGGCGGCGTCGCCAACCTCACGCGGGCGATGGCCGTGCAGCTTGCGCCGCACGGCATCCGCGTCAATTCGGTCTCGCCGAACAAGACCGGTTCGCCGGTCGGCAAGGACGCGTTCGACCCGACCCGGCCGGTGACCAACCTCGTCAAACGCCCGGGCCAGCCGTTCGAAACCGCGCGCGCCGTGCTGTTCCTCGTGTCGGACGACGCGTCCTTTATTCTTGGCGAGAATCTGTTCGTCGATGGCGGGGTGATGGCAATGGAGATTTCCTGAGCCCATGCCGACCCGGATCGGCACATCCGAGCGTGGCGGCACGTTCTACACGCAGGGCCTCGCACTCAAGACCGCGCTCGATCAGATCGAGGTGCTGGAAAGCCCCGGAGCGAGCGTCGAGAATGCCGAGCGCCTCGAAGCCGGCACGATCGATTTCGGCTTCATGGCCGCGAACTGGGTTCCCCGCGCAATCCGGGGAGAGCCGCCCTTCGCGCAGCCGATCGCGCTCCGCATCGTCGCGCCGATGAATGTCGGGCCGCTGTTCTTCATCGTGCGCGCGGATTCCGACATTCGGAGCATCGCCGGTCTCGCCGGCCGGCGCGTGGTCTTCGGGCCGGAACGGAGCGGCATGGCACAGCACGCGCGCGTCATGCTGGACGCGCTCTGCATCGCCGGAGCAACGCCGGTCCATCTCGATTTCGCCGCAGGGGCCGCGGCCCTCGAAGCAGACGCTGCCGATGCGCAACTGCAATGCCCGATCCCCAATCAGGTCATGACCGAACTGAGCGCGCGCATCCTCATCCGCGTGCTGCCCTACGATGCCGGGCTCCTGGAGCGCGTGCTGGCGGCGGTCCCGTATTACCGGCGCGCGGTGATGCCGCGGGGGGCGATCCGCGGGCTCGACCGAGACCTGGCGCAAGCGGGGGTGCTGAATCTGCTGGTGACGCACGCGCGGATGGACGAACGGGCCGTCGCCGCAATGACCCGCGCCGTCGCCGCGAACGCGGCGACGCTCGAACGGCTCAACCCGTTGTTTCGCGGCCTCGACGATCTGATACGCGAGCCGGGGTTTCCGCCGTGACGATGCGCCGGCTGACCATCGCCGTGCTGGCGGTCATATGTATGTGGGTCCGGCCCGCCACGGCTCAGACCGATGTCGATCTTCAACTGGTGCTCGCGGTCGACGTCTCCGGCAGCGTCAACCAGGAACGGTTCGAATTGCAGCGCCAAGGCTATGCCGACGCCTTCCGCAACCCGCGGGTGCTGCGAGCGATCCGCGCCGGCACGCGGCAGCGCATCGCGGTCGCCATGGTGCAGTGGACGGGTCCGGAGCTTCACGTCCTGGTGGTGGATTGGACGGTGGTCCGCGACCAGGCCTCGGCGGATGCGCTTGCCGACCGGATCGCCGCGGCGGAACGCCAGCTCTTCGGCGGCGGCACGTCCCTGAGCGGCGCCATCGATTACGGCGTGGAGCTGCTCGAGGACAGCCCGTTTCGCAGCGAACGGCGCGCCATCGACATTTCCGGCGACGGCTCGAACAACCGCGGCCGGCCCGCCGATATCGCGCGCGACGAGGCGGTTCGGGCCGGCATCGTGATCAACGGCCTGCCGATCATCAGTCTCGAACCCGATTTAGAGGCCTATTATCGGGACAACGTGATCGGCGGCCCCGGCTCGTTCGTGATCGCCGTCAGCAGCTATGAGGCGTTCGCGGAGGCGATCCTGAACAAGCTCGTCACCGAGATCGCCCAGCGCTGAGCCCGCGCCCTACTCCGCGGCGCGCTTTCTCGCGAAGTCCCGGATCTCCTCGAGCGTCTCCGTGACCCGCCGGCTGAGCACGTTGAAGGCCTCGGCATTGGCCTTCGCGACCAAATCCGAGATATCGCGGGCGTTGGAGATGCCCTTCTCGATCGCCGTCTTCGAGAAGTCGGCCTGTTTCGACAGCCGGTCCTCCATCGAGCCGTTCGGCTGGAGGAAGCTGCCGAACATCGCCGAGAAATCTTCCATTGTGCGGCGCGCCATCTCGAGCTGATACCGCATTACCGCCTGGGCGCCTTCCATGGCCAATTGGTTAGCTTGGGTCAGCGCCTCGACATTTTTTCGCTGCATCGCAACAAGAGTCTCGATATCGACCCCCGGAGCGCGCATGTCGCCGACCATTTTGCTGAAATCGAAAAGCCAATCAGGGGCCCCGCCAACGTTGGCCATGACGTTCCTCCCAAATGCTGTTCGGGGAACAATGCGCTCCCTGCCCTCGTCCCGTCAAAAGTTTTTTGCCGGCCGGCCCGCTTCGGCTCAGCGCGGCGGGACCCGCGGCGTCGGCAGGGTGGAGCGGTCAAGGACGGATCTGAACTGCCGCATCGCCTTCTCGGTGACGTCGCTCGCCTCGGCGTCGTTGCTCAGCACGTAAGGCGTCAGGAAGATGATGAGCTCGGTGCGTCCGGACGCGTTGTTGCGGTTGCCGAACAGCGCCCCGAGCACGGGGATCTCCTGCAGCAGCGGAATGCCGGAGGAGTCGCGGTTGTCCTGGTCCTGGATCAGGCCGCCGAGCAGGATGGCGTTGGCGCTCTTGACGCTGATCGTGCTGGTCAGGCGGCGCTGGCGGATGGTCGGCGAATTGATGGTGGAGGTGGTGGTCGGCACCACGTCGCTGACCGACTGATTGATCTCCATGGTGACGAAGCCGCCGGCATTGACGCGCGGCGTCACCTCGAGCACCACGCCGGTCTCCTTGTATTGCACGTTGCTGAGGACGAGGGGGCTCGCGGTTAGGGTGCTGGCCGCCGACTGGGTGATGATCGGCACCACGTCGCCGACCTGGAGGCGCGCCGTCTGGTTGTCGAGTACGAGCAGCCGCGGGGTGGAGATGACCTTGGTCTGCGTCAGCTCCGAGAGCGCCTGGAGGATCACGCGCGGCTGCAGGTTGGCGGCGGTCAGCGAAAGCGAGAACCCCGGCACCGCCGGCGCGATGGCGGCGACGGGGC
>JBGPGW010000338.1:0-3649 GCA_041484095.1 Alphaproteobacteria bacterium
AAGAACGTCGAGGGCTACTATCAGGAGACCGGGCGCGCGGGCCGCGACAGCCTGCCCAGCGAGTGCCTGCTGCTCTTCAGTCCCGGCGACGCGGTGAAGCAGGAACGCTTCATCGAGGAGAAGCCCGATTTGCGCCTTGGCGCCTATGACCGGGTGGAGAAGCGCTGGCGTTGATTCGTGCGGCCCCGCTCAGGTCCGCAATACGCCGCCGGTCTGTTTCGCGACGCTCGCCACGATCTTGCCCGCGATCGCGTCGATCTCGGCATCGGTCAGGGTTCGTTGCGTCGGCTGCAGGGTGACGGCGACGGCAAGCGATTTCTTGTCGGCGCCGACATGGCTGCCGGTGTAGACGTCGAAGACCTGGACGGCGACGATGAGTTCCTTGTCGGCCGCGCGCACAGCCGTCATGAGCCGGTCCGCCGACACCGCGCTTTCGACCACGAAGGCGAAATCGCGATGGACGGGCTGGAACGCCGAGACCTTGAGGAGCGGGCGGGATTTCCCCTTGCGCACGCGCGGCTCGGGCACCGCATCGAGGAACACTTCGAACGCTGATGCCGGTCCCCGCGCGTCAAAGAGAGTGAGCACGCGCGGATGCACCTCGCCGAAGCGTGCGAGGACGTTCGGGCCGAGACGGAACGTCCCGCTTCGCCCCGGGTGATACCAGGCCGGCGCCTCCGCCACGATCTGAAGCTTGTCGACCGGCGCGCGGCAGGCGGCGAGAACGGCAAGCGCCGCCGCCTTCGCATCGAACGCATCGACCTCGCGCTGAGGCTCTGTCCAGTGCCGCTCCGCGCTTCGGCCGTAGAAGACTCCCGCGGCGACCGTCGCCTGTCCGTCGGGTGAATCATCCCGGTACTGCGGACCCACCTCGAACATCGCCGAATCGGCATGGCCGCGATCGGCGTTGCGCGCCGCCGCCTGGACGAGGTTCGGCAGGATCGAGGGACGCATGAGATCGAGATCGGCGCTGATCGGGTTCGCCAGCCGCAGGACCTCCGGAGCACCCCATATGGCGTCGGCCTGGGACGAGGCCATGAAGGACCATGTGACCGTTTCGATCATGCCGCGCGAGGCAAGGATACGGCGCGCCCAGCGCACACGCTGCTGCTGCGGCCCGATCGCGAGCGGCGGCAGCGCGCCCTCGACGCGCAACGGCTCGGCCGGAATTCGTTCATAACCCCAGATGCGCGCGACTTCCTCGACGAGATCCGCCTCGCCCTCGACGTCGCGCCGCCATGTCGGGACGCTCGCTTCGATCGCCGAGTCCGTAATCTTGGTCGCGAATCCCAGCGCATCGAGAATGCGCCGCTGCTCATCCGGCGGCACGTCGCACCCGCCGAGCGTGCGGATGCGGTCGGGCCGGAGCGATATCGTGCGTCCCCCGGCCGGCATGGCGCCGGCGATGGTCAGCTCGCTCGCCTCGCCACCGCAGAGATCGCGAATGAGGCGTGCCGCAACCTCCGCACCCCACAAGGCAGATGCCGGATCGACGCCGCGCTCGAAGCGGTAGCGCGCATCGCTTTCGATGCCGAGCCGTCGCCCGGCCATCGCCACCCGGATCGGATCGAACAACGCCACTTCGAGGAAGACGGCGCGCGTCGCCTCGGTGCAGCCGCTGTGCTCTCCGCCCATGACGCCGCCGATGCCGTGCACCTGTTGCGCGTCGGCGATCACCACCATGTCGGCTTCGAGCGCATAGCTCCGGCCGTCGAGTGCCCGAATCTGCTCGCCTTGCTTCGCAAATCGCATGGTGAGATCGCCCGCGAGCTTGTCCGCGTCGAAGACATGGAGCGGGCGGCCGAGATCGAAGGTCACGAAATTCGTGATGTCGACGAGAGCGGAGATCGGCCTCAAGCCGATCGCAACGAGCCGCTCCTGGAGCCAGCGCGGGCTGGCGGCGTTGCGAACGTTCCGGAACGTGCGGCCGACGACCATCGGGCAGGCGTTGTCTTCGCCGTCCGGGAAATCGCGGCGCCACGCGATGGGGCTCTTGAACGCGCCCGCAACCGGATCGAAATTGGCCGGCTTGAGGCGACCGAGCCCGGCCGCCGCCAAGTCCCGCGCGATGCCACGAACGCCGAGACAATCGCTCCTGTTCGGCGTGATCGCGATGTCGACCACGGGATCATCGAGGCCGAGGATTTTCGCGAACGGTGTGCCGACTGGAGCGTCGTCCGGCAGCTCGATGATGCCTTCGTGTTCCTCTGACAGGCCCATTTCGCGTTCGGAGCACAGCATGCCCTCTGACTCGACGCCGCGGATCGTGGAGGCCTTGAGCGCGAGCCCTGTCGCGGGAATGACGGATCCCGCCGCCGCGAACACGCCCTTCATGCCCGTGCGCGCATTGGGGGCGCCGCAGACGACCTGTACCTCGCCCTTGCCGGTATCGACCCGGCAGACCGAAAGCCGGTCGGCATTGGGGTGCCGCGCGGCCTCGATGACATAGGCGACCGTGAACGGGGCCAACTCCTTCCCCCGATCGGCGACACCCTCGAGCTCGAGGCCGATCATGGTGAGGCGGTGCGTGATCTCATCGAGAGCGGCATCCGTCTCGAGATGAGACTTGAGCCAGCCGAGCGTGAACTTCACGGCGACAAGCCTCCCACGACGCTCGGCGTCTCGAGCGGCACGAAGCCATAGTGACGTAGCCAGCGAAGGTCGCTCTCGAAGAATGTCCGGAGATCGGGAATGCCGTATTTCAGCATGGCGATCCGTTCCATTCCCATGCCGAACGCAAAGCCTTGATACCGGGTCGAATCGATCCCGCAGTTCTCGAGGACGCGAGGATGGACCATCCCGCAGCCGAGAATCTCGAGCCAATCCTCACCCGCGCCGATCCGCAATTCCCCGCCCGCGCGCGAACAGCCGATATCGACTTCCGCCGAGGGCTCCGTGAAGGGGAAATAGCTCGGACGAAAGCGCACCGGCACGTCCGGTGCTTCGAAATAGGTCCGGCAGAATTCGATGAGGCAGCCCTTGAGATGCCCCATATGCGCACGTTCGTCCACGACCAGGCCTTCGACCTGGTGGAACATCGGCGTATGGGTCATGTCGGAATCGGAACGGAACGTGCGGCCCGGCGCGATCAGCCGGAAAGGCGGCTTGCCGTGTTCCATCGCGCGAATCTGCACGGGCGAAGTATGGGTCCGGAGCAAACGGCGCGAACCGTCCGCGCGCGGCTGCAAGTAGAACGTGTCGTGCATCTGGCGCGCGGGATGTTCGGGCGGAATATTGAGAGCGGTGAAGTTGTGATAATCGTCCTCGATATGGGGCCCCTCGGCGACGGTGAATCCCATTTCGCCGAAGATCGCGACGACTTCATCGACCGTCTGGCTGATCGGATGGATGCGGCCGTCGCGCTCGGGCCGGGCCGGCAGCGTGACATCGATGCGTTCGGATGCGAGGCGTCCGTCGAGTGCCGCCACGTCGAGCGCGCGCTTGCGTGCCTCGAGTGCCGCGGCGATCTCGTCCTTGAGGGCGTTGAGCGCCTGCCCGGCGGCGCGGCGCGCCTCGGCATCGAGCGCGCCCAGCGACTTCATGGCCTCGGTGATCTTGCCCTTGCGCCCCAGGGCCGCGACGCGGATCTGCTCGAGGCTCTCGGGCGTCGTCGCCGCCGCGATGGCGGCCGACCACTCCGACCGTAGGT
>JBGPGW010000339.1:0-3632 GCA_041484095.1 Alphaproteobacteria bacterium
CCGGCTGGTGGGCGCAGCAATTCGGCACGCCCAACTATGCCGCCCATGGCGGGTTCTGCTCGGTCAACATGGCGGCCGGCGGCCTCTATTCGATCGGCGGCTCGTTCTGGGAGTTCGGCGAGCCCGACTGGGAGCGGACGCGCTATCTCCTCATGTTCGGCGTCGCCGAGGACCATGACAGCAATCCCATCAAGATCGGCCTCGGTAAGTTGAAGGCGCGGGGTGCGAAATTCGTCTCGGTCAACCCCGTTCGCACCGGCTATTCCGCGATCGCGGACGAGTGGATCGGCATCCGTCCGGGCACGGACGGGCTCTTCGTCTTCGCCCTCATCCACGAGCTCCTCAAGGCGGGACGGGTCGATGCGGACTACCTCGCCCGCTACACCAACGCGCCGTGGCTCGTGATCGATTCGCCGGGCGCCGCCGACCACGGTCTCTTCGCGCGCGACGCCAGCGGCCGGCCGCTCGGTCTCGATCGCAGGGCGGGCGGGGTGACGAACGCGCTCGCGCCGGACGCGGCGCTGCGCCTCGATGCCGATCTCAGGCTCGCCGACGGAAGGCGGGCGCGGAGCGTGTTCGCCCTGCTCGTCGAGCGCTATCTCGATCCTGCTTACGCGCCGGAGCGGGTCGCGTCCGCGATCGGCCTCGACGTTGAGGTCATCCGCCGCATCGCGGCCGAGCTCGCGCGCGTCGCGTTCAGCGAGACGATCGAGCTGCCCGTCGCCTGGACGGACTGGACGGGACGAAGGCACGAATCCATGATCGGCCGGCCCGTCGCGATGCACGCGATGCGCGGCATCTCCGCGCATTCGAACGGCTTTCACACCTGCCGCGCGATTCATCTCCTGCAGATGCTGCTCGGCAGCATCGATTGCCCCGGCGGATTCCGCTACAAGCCGCCCTATCCCCGGCCGATCCCGCCCGCGCAGCGCCCGGCGGGCAAGAGCGCTCAGATCAAGCCGGGTGCGGTCCTTCCCGGTCCGCCGCTCGGCTTTCCCCAGGGGCCGGAGGATCTCCTGGTCGAGGCCGACGGCACGCCGTCGCGCCTGGACAAGGCGTTCTCCTGGGAGGCGCCGCTGGCCGCCCACGGCATGATGCACATGGTGATCCGCAACGCCTGGGCCGGCGATCCGTACCCCATCGACACGCTGTTCCTCTACATGGCGAACATGGGCTGGAACTCGTCGATGAACACGGCGGGCACGCACGACATGCTGACCGACCGCGACGCCGCGACGGGCGAATACAAGATTCCGCACATCATCTATTCCGACGCGTTCTTCTCCGAGATGGTGGCCTATGCCGATCTCGTGCTGCCGGACACGACCTATCTCGAGCGGTGGGACTGCATCTCGCTTCTCGACCGGCCGATCTGCGATGCCGACGGGGCGGCCGACGCGATCCGCCAGCCCGTCATCGCGCTCGACCGCGACGTCCGTCCGTTCCAGGACGTCTTGATCGATCTCGGCGCGCGCCTGTCGCTTCCCGGCATGGTCGACGAGAATGGCGCGCCCAAATATCCCGGCGGCTATGCCGACTACATCGTGCATCACGAGCGCCAGCCCGGCCTCGGCAGCCTCGCGGGGTGGCGCGGGGCGGATGGCGCATCGCACGGGCGCGCGCCGCCCAATCCCGATCAGCTCGAGCGTTATGTCGAGAACCAATGCTTCTGGCGCCACGAACTGGCGCCGGAGGAGCGCTACTTCAAATTCGCCAACGCGGATTACCTGAAATTCGCGGCGGGGATGGGCTTCATCGCCAAGCCCGAGCGCATCGTGCTGCAACTCTACAGCGAAGCGCTCCAGAAATTCCGGCTCGCGGGCGAAGGGCATGGCAGAATCCTGCCGCCCGCGCGCCATCGCGACCGCATCAAGGCGTATTTCGACCCCCTGCCGATCTGGTATGCGCCCTTCGAGGAAGCGTTGACCGACGGTGCGGCGTTTCCGCTTCACGCGATCACGCAGCGCCCGATGGCGATGTACCATTCCTGGGGCTCGCAGAACGCGTGGCTTCGCCAGATCCACGGCGGCAACCACCTCTACATCAATCGCGCGCGGGCGCGGGCGCTCGGGCTCGCCGATGACGATTGGGTTTGGATCACGAGCCATCACGGAAGGGTCCGTGCGCGTTTGAGACTCATGGACGGCGTCAACGAGCATACGGTGTGGACGTGGAACGCGGTCGGCAAGCGCCGCGGTGCCTGGAATCTGACGCCGGACGCGCCGGAGGCGAGCGCTGGCTTCCTCCTCAATCAGGTCATCTCCGAGCTCCTGCCGGCGGACGATAGCGGCGCGCGCGATTCGAACACCGATCCCGTGACCGGCCAGGCGGCCTGGTACGATCTGCGCGTGCGCATCGAGAAGGCGCTCGACGGCGAGACGGGCGCGCGTCACGAGCTCGACGAGCCCCTCGTGCCGAGCTTCGAGCTTGCCGTCCGCCCGGACGTGCTGCGCTACGGCGCGCGCTTCCGGGGCCGGAGTGAAACGTGATGGCGCAGCGAGACGTGACGCCGTGACCGATCTTCCGAAGACCCCGTCCGGCAAGCGCTTGGGACTCGTGATCGATCTCGACACCTGCGTCGGCTGTCATGCCTGCGCGGTCAACTGCAAGTCGTGGAACTCGGGCGGCCACATGGCGCCCATGACGGACCGCGATCCCTATGGCGCCGATCCCATGGGCGTCTGGTTCAACCGCGTGCACAGCTTCGAATCGGGCGAGGGGAGGGCGGGCCGCACCGTCAATTTCCCGCGCTCCTGCCTTCATTGCGACGAGCCGGCCTGTGTCACGGTGTGTCCGACGGGCGCCTCCTACAAGCGCGCGGAGGACGGCATCGTGCTGGTCGACGAGGATCTCTGCATCGGCTGCAAGCTGTGCTCCTGGGCGTGTCCATACGGCGCGCGGGAATACGACGACCATGATGGCGTCATGAAGAAATGCACGCTGTGCATCGACCGCATCTACAACGAGACGCTGCCGGAGGCCGAGCGCGTGCCGGCCTGCGTCTCGACCTGTCCCGTCTCCGCGCGCCATTTCGGCGATCTCGGCGATCCCTGCTCCGACGTCTCGAAACTCGTGGCCGAGCGCGGCGGCTACGATCTGATGCCGGAGCTGGGCTATAAGCCCGTCAACAAATACCTGCCGCCGCGCGCGCGACGGGACATGGCTGCATCGGGTGGTGACGCGCCGCGCCTCGATCCCGTCGCGGGCGACGCGACGGGCGTCTTGGCCTGGATCGACCGCATGCTGTCGGGCTGATCGTCATGGAGCCAGTGAACCCCTCCCCCTACCCCCTCCCTCAAGGGGAGGGGGTGACGTAATTCCTCATCGTCCTTTCAATCGGCCATTCCGCCGGTCAATCGGCCAATCCATGAGTCCCGCTTTTTTCCATGCAGAACGCTTCTCGATCGATCCTCTCGCAAGTCCAGCGTTTTCCCTGTGCCGAGCGCCTCCGTCACTTCTTCTCGAAGCGCCTTCTTTTCCAGACGCGCACTTCATCTCTTCGTCGCTGGTCGTTTCTCTTATCCCCACGCGGCGCGCGCGACAATGCGCCACAGCCCTGGAATGCAACGCGTCGAGAGGCGAAGTTACGTCACCCCCTCCCCGCCGAGGGAGGGGGTAGGGGGAGGGGGCGA
>JBGPGW010000340.1:0-3617 GCA_041484095.1 Alphaproteobacteria bacterium
CATGCCGCTGGTGCGGAAGGCACTGCCAAATCTCGATTCGATCGGCGGAAGGCCGGGCCCGCTCCGCCCCGGCTTCACCGGCCGCCAGGTCGCGGCGCAGTAACAGAGGCACGCCATCCAAAGCATTCGGGGCGCGCTCTGCCCCTTGTCTTTCTGGATGTTATAACATATAACATTCGGCGAATTGCCCCTGGTCGGATCGCAGGCGATGGCAACCATTTCTTTGGACAATATCGAGCGCAGCGCGACCTTGACGGCGCAGGTCGGACAGCGCCTCCGTGAGGCCATCGCCGCCGGCGTGTTCGCGCCTGGCGACCGGCTCACCATCCGCTCCGTCGCCGCGGCGCTGGGCGTCAGCCCCACGCCCGCGCGCGAAGCCCTCAACATCCTCGCGACCGAAGGCTCGCTCGAATCCGGCCCCGGCCGCTCGATCATCGTCCCGCCTTTGAGCGTCGAACGTCTCCACGAGATCACGGAAATCCGCGTCTCGCTCGAAGGCCTCGCGGCTGAGACGGCGGCGGGACTGCTCGATGCGGCGGCGATCGCTGCAATCGTCGGCGCGAACGACGCCATGACGGAAGCGACCGAGGCGCAGGACTTCAAGCTCGCCATGCTGAAGAACCGCGAATTCCACTTCGGTCTTTATCGCGGCGCGCGCATGCCGATGCTCTCGAAGCTCATCGAGGGGCTGTGGCTCCGCACCGGCGCCTACATCAATCTCATCTATCCCGCCTTCGGCTTGGCAAAGAAGGGAATCGAAAATCACCGCGCGGCGGCCGAGGCGCTCGAAGCGCGCGACGGGAAGGCGCTCCGCGCCGCGATCGAACAGGACATTCGTTACGCATCGGCCCATCTCGAGGCCGCGCTGAGGACGAGAGAGCAAAATGCGGCCTGAGCGGCCGCACGCGACAAACAACGGACCATGACGAGGAGACGGCCATGAAATTCGACCTGTTCAGCCTGGTGCAGAAGCGCGACGAGAGTTGGGGCGACCGCAAGACCTATGAGCGTCTTGCCGAGAACGTGAAGCTCGCCGAACAGATCGGCATCGAGACGGCATGGTTCGCGGAGCACCACTTCAACAACTACAGCCTCTGCCCCTCCCCGCTTCTCGCCTGCACCTACTTCGCGGGCATGACCACGAAGATCCGGCTCGGCACCGCGGTGCTGGTGCTGCCGCTCTACGAGCCCGGCCGCATCATCCAGGAGATCGCCCAGGCCGACGTGATGTCGAACGGCCGCCTCGTCATCGGCATCGGCTCCGGCTACCAGGACTACGAGTTCGTGCGCTTCCGCGTGCGGCTGGATGAGGCGGTGGACCGCACGCTCGAGATTCTCGACATGATGGAGCTGGCCTGCACGCAGGAGCACTTCACCTATAACGGCAAGTACTATCAGCTTCCCTCGACGCAGATCGCCGTGAAGCCGGTCCAGAAGCCGATGCCCGAGATCTGGGTCGCGGGCCTCATGGGACATCCGAGGGTGCAGAAGCGCGTCGCCGAGAGCGGCTACGTCCCCTTCCTCACGCCGAGCTGGAACAACGTCTCGACCATCGGCAAGGTGCGCACGACCTATGACGAGGTGTACCGCTCGATCGGCCGCGATCCCCAGACCTTGCCGCTCTCGCTCATGCGCTTCGTCCACATCACGGACAGCAAGGCCGAGGCGCGCGATGCGGCCGAGCGCGCCCGCTATTCCTCGCGCCTCTCGCTCGCGCTCCGGCTCAACTACGCGAAGATCAACGGCATCTATGTCGACGAAGCGCCCGCGCAAGGCGAACCGCCGATCGAGGATATGGAGAAGAACTATCTCATCGGCGACGTCGACACGGTGGTCGAAGGCATCCTCAACGACTATTCCGTCATGCGTCACAGCCACGTCGCCTGCAACGTGCAGCTCGGCGGCGTGCCGCATGCGAAGGCCATGAAGACGCTCGAGCTCCTGGGCAGCAAGGTCATCCCGGCCGTGAACAAGGAATTCGAGAAGCGCGGCACGAAGTTCCCGACGATCCGCCAGAGCCCGCTGATGGCGCAGAAGAAAGCCGCCGCGGCCGAGTAGACCCGGACGATCCTCTTCGCCCAGGGAAGGGCACCCCTCGCGGGCGCCCTTCTTCGTTCGGGCCGCGGTCGCCTGCCGAAAAGACGTGTCGTTCGGCGCGGCGGCTCACTGGTGCCCTGGCGGTCACCACGCTAACCTTCGATCGAGACGACGCAATCGAAGCGCATGGGCGCCTTTCGATGCGTCGAAAACGCGTCAGACTTCAACGATTCGAGCTGGAGGCGAGAATGCCCGCACCTCCGCTACGCCAAGCGCAACGGTTCACCTTCACTCATTGGAAGGACGCGGACTTCAAAGGCGAGAGCTTGCGCTCTTACGCACGGTACCGCGACCTCGGCATAGCGGCCGCGACGAACGGGCTTGCCGTGGCCCATGTCGTTCGCTTCGTGCCGCCCTGCACGGACGAGGTCCGTCAATGGCACACGCATGATGTCGAGTTCCAAATGGTCTACGTCCTCCAAGGCTGGGTCAAAACGGAGATGGAAGGCAACGCGCCCGAGACCATGCGCGTCGGCAGCGCCTGGATCCAACCGCCCAAGATGCGCCACCGCATCGTCGATTACTCCGATGACTGCGAGGTGCTCGAGATTGTCCTACCGGCCGATTTCAAGACGGACATGGCGTGAGTCCCGAGGCATGCCTCGATCGATTGCGAGCGCCTGGTCTCGGCCGTGTGCTCATGATGAGCCCTGCATCAACAGATGCCGGCGTGTTTGCGCTCGATCGGCAGGCGACATCCAGCGTCCGAGAGTCCTGCCAGCGTCCGAGAGTCCTGAATGTGCCATAAGTGGTCTTCGGGCCAAGACGGCGCGTCCTGCAAGACCCGCTCACATCGGTCCCATGCCAATCGGCACGACTCGTTTGAACCACATTATTTCCCGTCGAACCGTGCTCACGACGCCGCCTCCGATCTTGCGGCCTATCCGCGAGTGACCGCTCGTCGGCCAGCAGCGAGCGCACATGGGAAAATCTATTTCACCGCTCCCACGGTAAAGCCTGCAACGAACCGATCCACGAAGAAGTTGTAGACGACGGCAATCGGCACGCTGGCGATCAGGCAGGCCCCCATCATTGACCCCCAAAAATAGACATCGCCCCGCACCAAGAACGTGGGAACGCCGACGCTCACGGTATAGCTCGAGGACGATGTGATGAAGGTCACGCCATAGACGAATTCCTGCGTCACCAGCGTGAACGTAAAGATGACCGCCGTCAGGATGCCCGCCGTCGATATCGGCATGACCACTTTGACGAATGCGCCGAATCGGGAAAGACCGTCAATCATCGCGGCGTCCTCAAGGTCACGGGGGATCGCCTTGAAAAATCCCATCAGCAGCCAGGTGCAGAACGGGACCGTGAAGCTCGGATAGACCAGCACCAGCGACCACAGCGAATCCTGCAATCCCAGAACCGCGATGATGCGGGCAAACGGGATGAACAGAATCGTCGGCGGCACCAGATAGGTGAGGAAGATCGCGACGCCCAGCGTCTGCGCCCACGGTCCGGTCATGCGCGCGAGGGCGTAGCCGGCGGGCACCGCGAGCACCAGCGTGATCGCC
>JBGPGW010000341.1:0-3615 GCA_041484095.1 Alphaproteobacteria bacterium
AGGAACTTCTTCCCGTCCGCGGGATAGTCGTAGAAGCCCTTGCCGTTCTTCCGCCCGAGCCGCCCGAGCTTCTCCACGAAGAGCGCCAAGGTCTTGGCACCGGGGAAGGTGACGCCCTTGTCCTTGGCCCATTCCGCGCGGATCTTGTGCACGAGTTCGAGGCTGACCTCATCGGTCAGGGAGAGCGGCCCGACGGGGAATCCCGCGATGCGCCCCGCATTCTCGATGAGGGCGGGGGCGACGCCTTCCTCGAGGAGAGCGATCCCTTCCTCCATGTAGAGGGCGACGACGCGGCTCGTGTAGAAGCCGCGGCTGTCATTCACCAGGATCGGCACCTTGCGCAGCTTCTTCGCGAAGTCGAGCGCGCGGGCGAGGCATTCGTCGGACGTCTCCTTCCCGCTGATGACCTCGAGCAGCTCCATGCGGTCGACGGGCGAGAAGAAGTGGAGACCGATGAAGTTCTTGGGCCGCTTCGATGCCTTGGCCAATGTCGAGATCGGCAGGGTCGAGGTGTTGGAGGCGAAGATCGCGTCGGGGCCGAGCACGGCCTCGGCCTTGGCGGTGACATCGGCCTTGATCGCGGGGTCCTCGAACACGGCCTCGACGACGAGGTTGGCACCAATGAGGTCGGCGTAGTCCGTCGTCGTCTTGATGCGCGAGAGGACCGCGTCGCGGTCGGCCGCACTCGCGCGGCCCTGCTGGATGAGCCGGTCGTAGACCTTGGCGGTATAGGCCTTGCCCTTCTCCGCGAGCTCGGCCGTCCGCTCGAGGAGCACGACGTCGATGCCGACGGACGCCGCGGCATAGGCGATGCCGGAGCCCATCATGCCGGCGCCGAGCACGCCGATGCGCTTGTACTCCGCGGTCGGCACGCCCTTCGGCCGGCGCGTGAGCTTGCGCGCATCCCCCATGCTGAAGAACAGCGTGCGGATCATGTTGCGCGCTTCGGGGCTCATGAACAGCTTGGTGAAGTAGCGGCTCTCGATCCTGAGGCCGACCTCGATCGTCGTCTGCATGCCTTCATAGACGCAGGACATGATGGCTTGCGGTGCGGGGTAGTTGCCGCGCGTCTGGGCATGGAGGCGCGCGTTCCCGACGACGAAGGTCTCGTAGCCCTTGGGGCTCTGCACGGACGTGCCGGGCTGGCGGTAGTTCTTGTCCCACCACGGCTTGTTCGGCGCACCGCCCGCGAGAAGCCAGCGCTTCGCCGCCGCGAGCAGCTCGCCCGGCGGCACGATCTCGTCGATCAAGCCTTGTTCGAGCGCCTCCTTGGGGCCGAGGCGCCGGCCTTGGAGGAGGAGCGGCAGCGCCTTCTCGATCCCGATCATGCGCGGCAGGCGCTGCGTGCCCCCACCCCCCGGCAGCACGCCGATCGTGACCTCGGGCAGGCCGATCTGCGCGCGCGGATTGTCGGCGGCGATGCGCCGGTGGCAGGCAAGCGCCAGCTCGTAGCCGCCGCCGAGTGCCGTGCCATTCAACGCCGCGACGAACGGCTTGTTCCCGGTCTCCATCTTCTTGAACGTGGCCTTGAGGGATTCGCACATCGCCATGATCTCTTGCGGCTCCTTGAGCGCGAGCAACAATTCGAGATCGGCGCCGGCGATGAAATCGGGTTTCTTCGACGCCACGATCACGCCCTTCACCGCCGAATCGGCCAGCGCCTTGTCGACCGCGGCCGCGAAGGCGGCCATCGAATCCGCGTTGAGCACATTCATGGAGCGGCCAGGCATGTCCCAGCCGAGCGTCAGAATGCCGTCCTTGTCGAGGTCGTAGCTGATCACGAGAAGCAATCCTTCGGGTTGGGTGTGTCGTCCACTTGGACGGTGATTACGCCCTCATGGTTCGACGGACTCACCATGAGGAAATTTTTCTGCCGTCCTCATCCTGAGCTTGTCGAAGGATGAGGGGATGGTCTGTCCGAGGCCCTGCGCACCTCATGCTTCGTCCCTCGACAGGCTCGGGATGAGGAAGCTCAGCATGAGGGCACTCCCTTGGCCGCGATGACCGAAGCGCCGCTACACCCGTTCGATGATCGTCGCCGTGCCCATGCCGGCGCCGATGCAGAGCGTCACGAGCCCGGTGCCCACCCCGCGCCGTTCCATCTCGTCGATGAGCGTGCCGAGGATCATGGCGCCGGTGGCGCCGAGCGGATGGCCCATCGCGATCGAGCCGCCATTGACGTTGACCTTGTCGGGACCGATTCCGGTCGCGTCCATGAAGCGCAGCACGACCGAGGCGAAGGCCTCGTTGACTTCATAGAGATCGACGTCCTGGGCCGACATCTTGGCGCGCTTCAGTGCGCGCTCGGTCGCGTCCGACGGGCCGGTCAGCATGATGCTGGGCTCGCTGCCGATCGAGGCGAAGGCCTTGATGCGGGCGCGCGGCTTGAGGCCCAACCGCGCGCCGGCCTCCTTCGAGCCGATCAGCACGGCGGCGGCGCCGTCGACGATGCCGGAGGAATTGCCGGCGTGATGGACATGGGTGATGCGCTCGACCTCGGGATAGCGCAGCACCGCCACCTCGTCATAGCCTTGCTTGGCACCCATATCGGCGAAGGCGGGTTCGAGCGCGGCAAGGCTCTGCATCGTCGTCGAAGGACGCATATGCTCGTCGCGATCGAGCAGCAACAGGCCGTTCTGGTCGTAGACGGGCGCGATCGACTTCGTGAAGCGCTTGTCCTTCCACGCTTCCGCCGCGCGGCGCTGGGATTCGACGGCGAAGGAATCGACGTCGTCGCGGCTGTAGCCGTATTTGCTCGCGATGAGGTCGGCGCCGATGCCTTGCGGGGTGAAATAGGTGGGGAAGGCCGTCTCGGGATCGGCGTACCACGCGCCGCCCGCGCTCATGATCTTGACGCGCGACATGCTTTCGACGCCGCCGCCGACGGTCAGATCGTTCTGCCCCGCCATGACGGACGCGGACGCCATGTTGACGGCCTCGAGGCCCGAGGCGCAGAAGCGGTTGACCTGCACGCCCGGCACTTTGAGGTCGAAGCCGGCATAGAGCGCCGCCACGCGCGGCACGCAGGCACCCTGCTCGCCGATCGATTCGACCACGCCGAAGACGATGTCGTCGATCTCGTCGGATTTGAGGTTGTTCCGGTCGCGGATCTGTTTCAGCACATGGGCTGCGAGGCGGATGGGCGGCACTTCGTGGAGTGCCCCGTCGCTGCGTCCCCTGCCGCGCGGCGTGCGGACGGTGTCATAGATATAGGCGTCGGCCATGGGAACCCTCTTCGCGATCCGGAACGGAACCGGCGTGGGAACGCCGGCACGTAAACGCCGGTACATTAATGAATGTACTCGCCAAGAGTATGAAGCCGCCCCCGGCGCAACGCAAGGCGACCGGGCGCCGCGCGCATCGGATCACACACGGGCCGGCGAGGATCATGCCGACCGCGGGGCCCGCGAGGTCATGGCCGCAATCGAGGACGCGGATGTCAGCGGGCGCATGGGATGCTTGGGTCGAGGGGACACAGGCACTACACTGACCATAATAGGGTCATGACCGTGATGGGTCCCTCATCCCTCGGTCGCTCGGGATGAGCCTTCGACAAGCTCAGGATGAGGACCGTACAATAAAACCCTCATGCTGAACCTGTCGAAGCATGAGGTG
>JBGPGW010000342.1:0-3603 GCA_041484095.1 Alphaproteobacteria bacterium
ATCCTTAGGGACGGCCACGAGATCGCCCATCACGGCTACCTCCATGAGCATCCGAACGAACTGCCGCCGGAAGAGGAACGCTATTGGATGCAGCGCTCAAGCGAGGTCATCGTCAAGATGACGGGGAAGAAGCCGCGCGGCATCCGGGCGCCCGTCTATAAATTCTCCGTCAACACCCTCGATTTCCTGGTCGAAGACGGCTTCGCCTATGACGCGTCGCTGTTCGGCGACGACATCCCCTACATCCTCTCGAACGGCAAGGGCTCGGTCGTCGAGATTCCCTCGCATTACGGCCTCGACGACTTCCCGCATTACATGGCGTCGCGCGATCTCAGCTACATCATGGCCATCAAGGCGCCGAGCCACGCGCTCGACGTCTTCCGCGACGAGTTCGACGCGGCCTGGGAGTTCGGCGGCCTCTGGGTGTCGGTGTGGCACCCCTTCCTTTCCGGGCGGCTCGCGCGCGCGCGCGCCATCGCACAGCTGATCGACTACATGCACAAGAAGGGCAAGGTCTGGTTCGCGCGTCTCGAGGACATCGCGAGCCATGTGCGCACCGTGATCGACCAGGGAAAATGGCAGCCGCGAATCGATCGCCTGCCCTATTACACCGGACCGATCCCGGAGCTCGGGCAATCCGCCCCGACGCTCTCGCGCTGAGCGGCCGGAGAGGGAGAACGCCATGCCGGACGCGGCAGAAAACGAACGCGACTTCATCGTCAACAAAGCGGTTCCGCCGGCACCGGGCGATCCCTGCCTGAGGACGGGCGCGCAATTCCGCGCATCGCTGCAGGATGGACGACGGGTCATCGCGAACGGGCAGGACGTGCCCGACGTGACGACGGAGCCCAGCTTGCGCCGCGGTATCGACACGCTGGCGCAACTCTTCGACGCGCAGTTCGATCCCGCGAGCCGCGAGATCACGACCTCGATCGACCCCGAGACCGGCCAGCGCATCGCGACTGGCTGGCTCGTGCCGCGCACGCGGGAGGATCTGTGGCGCCATGCGCGGATGGCGAAGTTCAGCACCTATCACACCTTCGGCGTCTTCGGCCGGCCGCCCGACTACGGTCCCGTCAAGGCGATCGGGTTCCTCGCCTTCCATCACCTGATCAAGCGCGAAGACCCCGACGCGATCGGCAAGATCAGGCATTTCCTCCGCGTGGGGCAGGCGAGCAACCTCGTCAGCGCGGACATCATCATCGACGTGCAGACCAACAGGAAGCTGCCGATGCCCGAGCAGGCCGGGCGCCTGCGCATCGTCGAGGAGAGGAAGGACGGAATCGTCCTCTCCGGTGCCAAGGCCGGGAATTCGGTCCTGCCGCAAGGCAATATCGGCACGATCTCCATGCCGCCGCCCAACCCGACGATGCCGGAGGAATGCGCGATCTGGTCGGCCATTCCGGCGAACGCACCCGGGCTCACCATGGTGCTGCGGGAGCCGATGCTGACGGGCACGGAATCGGCCGAGGACCATCCGCTCGGCGCCCAGGGCGAGGAGGCCGATTGTCTTCTCCTGTTCGACCGCGTGCTGATCCCGCGGCACTACGTGTTCAGCCACAGGAACATGGCGATCACCAAGGTCTACACGACGCTCGGCCGGTTCGCGTTCTGGAAGATCGCCTTCCGGTTGTCCTACCGCGCGGAGATCTTCGCGGGCTGCGCGCAGATGATCGTGAACGCGCTCGGCACCGATCACGTGCCGCAGGTCCGCGCCCTCGTCTCCGACGTGCTGGCCTATGCCGCGACGCTGCGCGGCATGATGACGGCCTCGATCGAGACGGCCGAGCTCACCGAAAGCGGCGTCATGCAGCCGAATCACACCTTCGTCACGGCCGCGCGGCTCTTCGCGATCGAAAACTATCCGAGGATCATGCAGGTGCTGCGCGAGTTGAGCGGCCAGGGCCTCATCAGCCGGGTGCCGCAGGCAAGCTGGGAGCGCCGGGACATTGGGCCGCTGCTCGATGCCTACCTCCCCGGCCTCGACATGTCCTCGCGGGGGAAGAACCGCCTCTTCAATCTCGTCTGGGACATCGCCTGCAGCGCGGCGGCCATGCGCATAGCACTCTTCGAGAACATCAACGCGACGCCCGCCGCGGCCCTGCGCGAGGAGCTCTATCGCATCTACGACCGGAGCGAAGGCGTCGCCGCGATCAAGCGGCTCGCGGGCCTCGACTGAGAACGGCGCCCGGCAAGGGCGTCGCGCGGAACGGATCGCCGCGCAATCCGGTCACGAAGGCGCCGCGGCTCAGCTGAACGCGATGACCTGCCGCGTGTCGTAGCCGGATTCGAGCGCGCGGAACGCGTCGTTCACCCCTTCGAGCGCGATCGTCTTGCCGACGAGCGCGTCGAGATCGAGCTGCCCCGATTGGTAGAGCTCAAGTATGCGGACGAAGTCCTGTTCCGGCACGCCGCCGCCGTAGTAACTCCCGACGATGCGCTTCTGGTAGGCGGGAAAGCTGCGGGCCGCGGGAATCGTGAACACGTCGCCCTTGGGCGCCTGGCCCACGACCACGATCGTGCCGGCTGGGCGCGTCGAATGGTAGGCCTGCTCGAACGCCACCGTGCGGCCGATGCAGTCGAGCGTCGCGTCAGCACCGCGCCCCTTGGTGAGCGCGCGGATCGCCTCCCCCACGTCGTTCGTCTCCTTGGGGTTGATGTAGTGCGTGGCACCGAAGCGCCGCGCGACCGCTTCCTTCTTCGGATTGGGGTCGACCGCGATGATCGTCTCGGCCCCGCACAGCTTCGCCGCCATGAGCGCCGAGATCCCGACGCCGCCCACACCCCAGATGGCGGCGCTGTCTCCCGGCCTCGTCTTCGCGTCGTTGACGACGGCGCCGTAGCCCGTCGTCACCGCGCAGCCGACGAGGGCCGCGATCGTCGCAGGGATTTCCTTGGCATAGGGAAGGCAGCCGGTCTCCGGCATCACGGCATATTCCGCGAAGGATGACTGGCAGGTGAAGTGATTGATGCGCTCGCCTTTCGCACTCTTGAGCCGGCTCGTGCCGTCGAAGAGGGCACCCTGACCCGAGGCGCGGGTATAGGCCTCGCACTGGGCGGGCAGGCTGTGCCGGCAATAGAAGCAATTCCCGCAATAGGGCGTCCAGGACAGGATGACGGGATCGCCGCGTTTCACGCGGCTGACGCCGGGGCCGACGCGCTCGACCACGGCCGAGGCTTCATGGCCGAGAATGACGGGAAGCGGCACGCTGCCCTTGCCGCGCGCGACCGAGAGATCGCTGTGGCAGACGCCCGCCGCCGTGATGCGCAGCAGCACCTCGCGGTCCTTGGGATCGTCGAGCGTCACGTCCTCGATGACGAGGTCCTTGCTCAATTCGCGCAACACGGCCGCTTTCATGATCGCCTCCCCTTGGGCCTCATCGCCCATGGCCCGATTGTCGGCCAGCCCCTGCACGTTTAGCAAGATGGACGGCACGGCACCTCGTCAGCCCCGCCGCCAGGGGATCGGCCGCATCACCGTCCTGAACCGTGATGGCCTGAACCGTGATGGGAGGTAAGGCTTGGCGGGGTGGAGCCTGACTTGGCGAAGCGTGTATGATGAGAGGATTGCTGAAGCGGGACCGTCATGGGCGCATTGTCAGC
>JBGPGW010000343.1:0-3597 GCA_041484095.1 Alphaproteobacteria bacterium
ATAATTCCCGCACCCCTTGAATAGACCCTCGGTCCGCACCGACGTGTCCGCTTCGGCCTGTGAATACCTGAACCCCAACGCGTCGAGCTCATCGATGATCGCGCGGTGATCCGGAAGGTCCCGGTTGATCTCAACGAGAACTGACCGGCAGCGCGGATCGGCAAAGGTCCGGCGGCCACCGGCGACCACCTTGTGCTCGAACCCGTCGACGTCGATCTTGATGTGCTGCGGATGCGGTATGACGTCGTTTGCAACCAGCTCATCGAGGGTCGCTGAGAACGAGCCCTGGGCAAAGGGGAAGGCGCGCGGCTGAAGCTTGAAGTCCACCGCATCGCCGAAACTGTGGCAGGAGTGACCGGGCGCGACGGTACTGACGTGAAGCAATCCGAAGCCCGGCTGATCGGCGATCGCGGCGCAGTAGGCGACGGCTCGGTCTCCCAAGTCGTTAAGCGCGATGTTCCGGCACAGAAGCGCATAGTTCTGGGCCTCAGGCTCGAACGCAATCACCCGCGCGCCGGCGACGCGCGCGGCCCAGATCGTGTACATGCCGACATTCGCGCCGACGTCGACGAAGACATCGTTCGGCGAAAAACTTTCGATCCACGCGATCGTGTCGGGTTCTTTGTGAAGGATCGTCTCGACGCGCCAGAGCGTCAGCCGGTTCGGCGTCGAAAAATGCATGTTGGACTCCTGCCGACGGTAGGTGACCGTGGGGTTGATATGTTCGTATTGCTCGATCAGGGATGACGTGGACATCGGCTCAGGCGTCCCCGTTGCGGAAGTAGTGGGTGATGAAGCGATCGAGGATGAGTTCCACGGCGCGCCGGGAGACATGCCGCGTATTGCCGTCATCACCGTACATGGCGACGGGCAGATGGCAGCCGAGCCACTTCACGATCTCGAAGGACGGCCAATAATGAACGTTGGGAAGGCCGCGGCGCATCAGCCCGTCGATCGCCACCCGAAGGATCGACTTCGACACGCAATCCGCCGTGATGCAGGAGACGTCGCGGGTGGTCGCTTTGAGCGGCACCGGCGACAGCGTGACGATGATCGGCTTCTCACCGCAATGGCGGTTCAGGAGGCGGACGATCTCCGCGAGGTTTTCCTCGTTCTCGAAAACGGTGGTCAGGCGGCATTCGTGCCGCTCCTCGTCGAACATGCCCTTCGGGACGCCGCGCCAGAATACGCCGCCGGTCGCGCGGTCGGACCAGACCTCGGCGAGGCCGATGGTGAGAACGAATCCGTCAGCCTGCTCGAACGTCGCCTTGTACGATTGCTGCTCGGCTTCGGGCGTCCATTTGATCGCGCCGCCTTCCGCGTGCTCGTCATACCAGTAGGCATCACTTGACGTGTTGCCGGTGAGGCTCCACTCGATGAACTGGCGGAGCGCATAGGTGTTATTCAGGCCTGGCGGTACGAAGATGAGGCGCGACTGCTTGTCGTGTTCGGCGAGATATTTGCGAAGCTCCTCGGCAAAGCAGGAACCAAGCGTCAGGAGGCTCGCGCCGGCCCGGAACGGCTTTTCCTTCGGCAACCATCCCTTGAGGACGTAGCGTTCGACGAGTTTCGGGAGGTTCTCGAAATCCGCCATCTCGCGCGGAAACGGGTTCATCCGCTTGCTGAAGTACCACGGCTCGATCTGCTTGAAGTCGAGCGTCCCGCCGAGCGTGCCGGAAAAGATATGGGGCTCGAGCCGCCGCGTGCGAAGGAAGCCGCGGATATCGTCCGCCGCCGCCGTGCCTTGGCCCTGGAGAACACGGCCCACCGACCATTCGAAGCGCGGCGAGAATCGAAGAATTTGGAGCGTCGTGCGCAAGATGCGCTCGGCCTCTGCGTGATGGCCGAATTGATAAGCGATGACACCGAGGAGATAGAGGGCGTCGCAATCCTCGGGATTCGACGTGACGATCGCTCTATAAAGTTTTTCGGCACCGGCAAGATCGCGCGCGGCGTGGCATTCGACCGCGATATCGATCGGATTGTGCTCCGCGGTCAGTGCCGCAGCAGGCATTGCGCTCATGGGATCGACGTCCTTCGCCCGCTCGGGCGCTACGGCGTTACGGTCAGGGCTGGGTCGGCCGGCGGGGTCTGCCACAACACGCCGAGCCGAGTCTCAGGCGCATCAGCCTGCGCCCGCTCAGTGCGCCAGTGATCGCGCTCGTTCAGCCACAGATCGCCATACGCCACATTCTGCCAGGCATCGAACCACGGGCCCCCGCGGGTGTAGTGAATCGCGCCCGGGCGGCCATTCGCCGGCGCTGCCGACCAGCCCTCCAGCCAGTTCCAGGTCTCCGGCACGGCGCCGATCAAGCTGTCCTCGAGCCAGCGGAACTGATGGAGGAACGCACCGCTCTCGCTGTTCACGAGTGCCGGCGTGAGGGCGCGGTTCGCGGGATGGCCGCAGTTGTAGAGAACGAGGCTCGACCAGTTCTTGCGGGGGTAGACGCTCTGGGCCACGCCATCCATCTTCCAGGTCTCGCGCGGACGATAGTCGTGAGGCACGCACATGACGGCGTATTGCGGGTCTGCGAGCGCAAACAGTTTCGTGACGTCGTCGAGCCACAGGAAGTCGCAGTCGCAGAACAATGCCCAGCCGCGATAGCCCGAGAGATACGGGACGAGGAACCGCGTGTAAGTGAACTCGGTCGAGGCAAGGGGGTCTTTCTCGCGCGTATAAAGCTGCAAGGCGCGGAGCGCGCGCTGGCGCAGCGGCGTCACGACCACGGGCGCGTCGGTGCGCCGCATCAGCGAGTGACGGCAGATTTGATAGGCGATGTCCTCACGGCTGTCCCAGCCAACGAAGACGTGGAGTTTTTCAGTCATTGTCAGGACCTCGTGGCTTCACAAATAAGACGGTCGGATCCGCCGCCATTCGATCGTCCAGCCAGCAAGTCCCGCGCCAACTGCGCGAGAGCCCCCTGCCAGTCGCCGGTAACCGATTGACGGTAAATGCAAAAATGGGGAAACCAAGGGCTGGTGACACCTGCGTTCAGCCATCGGAATTCGGCCGGGGAGGGCACAAGGACGCGGCAATTTTTGCCGAGACCGGCGCAAAGGTGCACGTTCGTGTTGCTGACCGAGACGTAATCATCGAGCGCGGCAAGCACCGCGGCCATCTCGACGAGATCGTCATTCGCCGTCGAGGCGTCGAAGGATGGTCGGCCGATCGCCGCCTCGAAGGCGCGGGCCTCTTCGGCAAGTGGGCCGCGCTGAAGAATCACTGTCGTGCCCCCCAGCGGCGCGAGGATTCGGCCGAGCGCGGCCGGATCGACGGACTTGAAGAGCTTCTCATGCTTCGGCGTGCCGGCGCGCCAGGTCACGCCGACATAGGGCGGCGGCCCGAACGCGGCCAGGCGGTCATGGATACGTTCCACGCGAGCGGGAACCGGCTGCAGCATGAAGGGCGAAGGCACGTCCGTCGTCGCGACCATCCCGATGAGATATGGAAGATCGCCAACCGACACGATCGAATCGAAACCTTCATCACCGTGGGCAAGCGTATGCAGATGGTCGAGCAGCGGATGTCCGCGCAGGAGCTGGGCGAGCTTGGGATGGGGCTCATAGGCGATTTCCGCGCCTCGGTCCCGGAGTATC
>JBGPGW010000344.1:0-3551 GCA_041484095.1 Alphaproteobacteria bacterium
GAAAGGCTGCATGGCGCGGGCCTGCCGCTCGCGCGGGTCCACCTCTCGTTCTCGGTCCTCCATCCGCTTTACCGCGCGGTCGGCTATGTCTGGCGGCGCTCGGTCGGCTTGCAGGTGGAAGCCTATCGCCATGTGAATGACGATGGAACTGACCGGTTCCGCGTGAGCCCCTACTACCACATGCTGAAGCACGGCCTCGAGCATATGCGCCGCCGCCTCGATGCGGACAGCGGGGCCGAGTTTCCGATCTTCGCCGATCTCCGGCGCGAAGGCCTCACGGACTACTTGGCCTTCATCTCCACATTCGAGAAGAACCGGCGGCAAGGCATGCTCGGCTCCTGGGCCACCAGCCAGCCGACCGGGTTCAGCGATTCCGAGATCGAAGCGCTCCTCGACGTGCAGGGCCGCCTGGCGGTCGCGTGCAAGATGGCGGTCCGCGATCACGTCGCCAGGAACGCGCTGACAACCTATCTCGGCCCGAATGCCGGCGAGCGCGTGCTCTCGGGCCAGATCAAGCGGGGTGACGGGGAGACCATCCGCGCCGCCATCGTCTGGGGCGACCTTCGCAACTCGACGCAAATGGCGGAGCAGCTCGGCCGGCAGGTCTATATCGACAATCTCAATTGCTTCTTCGACAACGTGGCCAGCGCGTTCGTCGATGCCGGCGGCGAGATCTTGAGCTTCCTCGGTGACGGTTTCCTCGCCGTATTCCCGTGCGGGCGCAATCAAAAGGATTCATCGGACGCGTGCGAGCTCGCGCTCGCGGCCGCGCTCGAAGGCGAGCGGCGGATGAAAGAGGCCAATGCCGAGCGTGCCGGCCGTGGCGACGCGGCGCTGCGCTACGGGCTCGCGCTTCACATCGGCAATGTCATGTTCGGCAATGTCGGTCTCGCCGATCGCCTGGCGTTCTCCGCGTTCGGCTCGGCGGTCAACGAAGCGGCCCGGCTCGAGGGCCTGACCAAGAAATTCCAGACGCCGATCGTCGCCAGCGAAACGTTCAAGGCGTATTGCGGCGGCGCGTGGGACTCGCTCGGGCATGAGACGCTCCGCGGCATGGACAGCCCGATGGCGATCTTCCGCCCCTCTTCGGAGCGCCTGCGCGCGCCGCGGACCGACATCGCCCGGCGCGACCTTGCGCAACACCTGAGCGACGCCGAATCCGTCGTCCTCCTGCATCAAGACAATCCGCCGAGCGCGGGTTGAACCGCTCCCAGCGGCCCGATCAATCCGTGCAAAACCGCAATCGAAGACGGCTATGCGCACGCTCGAGAATGTGATCGCCCTCGTCACCGGCGCCGGGCGCGGCCTCGGGCGGTCGCACGCCCTCGTCATGGCGGAGCGCGGCGCCGATGTGATCGTCCAGGATTCGAACGCGGGAAGCGTCGAGGAGACGGCCGCGCTCCTGCGGAAGGCCGGACAGCGCGCGCACGCGATCGCCTGCGACATCGCCGACGTCGCAACCGCGCAAGAAGCGATCGCCCGGGCGGAAGCGGCGATGGGGCGCATCGACGTGCTGGTCAACAACGCCGGAATCAGCGGCCAGCACTTCGCCATCGAGGACATCGACGAGGAACGCTTCGACCGCATGGTCGCGGTTCATGTCACCGGCGGGTTCTTCGCGGCACAGGCCGTGGTCCCCGGCATGAAACGACGCCGGAAGGGCGCCATCGTCAACACCGCGTCCGCCTGGGGCATGACCGGCTGGCCGGTCTCCTCGCATTATTGCGCGGTGAAGGCGGCGTTGCTCGGCTTCACCAAGGCCTGGGCCAAGGAGCTGGCGCCCTACGCGATCCGCGTCAACGCGATCGCCCCCGGCTGGATCGACACGGGCAAGCACCCCGAAGAGAAGGTCGCAGTTTGGGCCGAATCCGTGCCGCTCCGCCGATTCGGCACGCCCGCCGAGGTCTCGGCCCTCGTCGCCTTCCTCGCCTCCGACGAGGCCGCCTTCATCACCGGCCAGGTCATCAGCCCCAATGGCGGCGAGACGGTGGTGGGGTTCTGAGGGCGCCCGGGTCTCCCGGGCATTGCGGTGATTCTCGTTTTTCCGCGATAATCTCCTCGACGACAGGGTCGGCTCATCCGGAGCCGCGCAAGGGCAGCGAGAGGGGAAGTCATGGCAAAGGTCACGACGCTGAAGCCGAAACACGATGCCGAGGAATGGCGCCTCAGAGTCGATCTCGCCGCGGCGTTCCGCCTCGCCGCCGAATTCAACTGGCACGAATCGGTGGGCAACCATTTCAGCGTCGCCGTCTCGCCGGATGGCAAGAAATTCCTCGTCAACCCGAAGTTCCGCCACTTCTCGCGGATCAGGGCCAGCGAGCTCATCCTCGTGGACAGCGACGATCCCGATACGATGAATCGGCCCGACGCGCCCGAGCGCACCGCCTGGTGCATCCACGGCGCCATCCACGCGCGCCTGCCGCAGGCGCGCTGCGTCTTCCACGTCCACCCGCCCTACGCGACGGCGATGGCGACCCTCGCCGATCCCGCCTTGAAGCCGATCGACCAGAACACGGCGCGCTACTACAACCGCTTGGGCCTCGACCTCAATTACGGCGGCATCGCCACGCTGACGGAGGAAGGCGAGCGCCTGGCGGGCGTCCTCGGCAATCATCGCCGCGTGCTCCTCGGCAGTCACGGCGTGCTCGTGTCCGCGAACAGCGTGGCCCAGGCCTTCGAGGATCTCTATTACCTCGAGCGGTCCTGCCAGACGATGGTGCTGGCGTACTCGACGGGGCAGAAGCTGAACGTCTTGTCGCATGAAGTCGCGGAGAAGACGGCCATCGCCTGGGACGGCTACGACAACAAGGGCCTGGCCGAGGCGTTCTTCTCGGAGCTCAAGCTGTCGCTCGACGAGAAGGACCCGTCCTACGCGGATTGAGCGCGGGTTGCGAACCGGATTCGGCGCGCTGTCGGGTGATCCTGGATCGCTCGGCGTACCCTCGCCCGTGAGCGCATGAGACACCATCGCGCCGGAACCGCTTGTTCATGTATTCAGATTTCGAACGGATAGAGCCCGCGGCGCGCCGCGCGCGCGTCGAGGCCGAGCCTTTGCCGCCGACCATCGACGCCCTCCTCGATTTCGCGGTCGAGCGATACGGCGGCAAGCTTGGCTGGCATTTCTTCGACGACGGCGTCGCCATGACCTGGCGCGAGATCCAGGCGGCGGTGGCGCGCGCGGCGAACGCGCTCGCGAGCCTCGGCATCGGCAAGGGCAGCCATGTCGGCGTGCAGTTGCCGAACGGCGCGGAATTCCCGATCACCTGGCTGGCGCTCGCCCGGCTCGGCGCCGTGATGGTCCCGATCAACGTGGCCTACACCACGCGCGAGCTCGACTATATCTTGAGGGACAGCGACGCCGAATATCTCGTCATCCATGCCGAGCTCCGCCCCGCCTTCGACACGCTCGACCCGAAGCCGGTCCCGGCGAGCCGCGTCGTCGTCATGGGCGAGCGCCAGCGCGACTTCCCCCACCATTGGCCCGCCCTCCTCGCCGACGCCGCGCCCGTCTTCACGCGACGCGCGGCGGCCAGCGCGGACGACCTCATGAA
>JBGPGW010000345.1:0-3551 GCA_041484095.1 Alphaproteobacteria bacterium
AAAACGAAAAAAAATATTTTTTTTCTTTTTCTCGCTGGCTCTCTTGATTGGTGGTGTTAAAAAACACCGATTTTGTGCATGTTCTTATTGCTCTTCGTAATCTATGCTGCATAAGGTGGCGGAAGTTCATCTGGCACAGGGCGAGGCCTCGCGGATCGGCGGCGGGCTCGCGTTGCAGGGCTGAGGCCAGCCCGCCGCTTGCATCGCCCATGCTTCGTGGGCACGATCCGGACCGCGCGCCGTCGATCCGGCGTGGCGGTCCTGATACGGGAGACTTCCGGTGGGAGAAATCGTTTTTGCGGGGGGCATTCCACACCTGCCGGCCATGGTCGGCCTCTATGACCGTGCTCCTCCCGATGTCCAGGCGATCGTGCGCGGCAGTTTCGATGCGTTCCAAACCGAGATCAAGGCGGCGCGGCCTGATGTCGCCATCATCTTCGCCAACGACCACCTGACGAATAGCCGCATCCGTGCCTATCCCGACTTTCTGATCGGCATGGCGGACGAGCATCGCGGGCCGCACGAATGGTTCAAGCCTTGGATCGGTTGCCGGGATTATACCATCAAGGGCAACCGCCACGTCGCGGCAGCGATATTTCGCGGCATGATCCGTCGCGGCATCCGCATGTTCGCCGAGACCGGCAACCTCAAGTTCGATGACAACATCTCCGTGCCCGTGACGATGGGCAACCTCGACAAGCTCGGCATCGCGCTTGTCCCCGTGCTGCAGAACTGCATCGTCCCGCCGATTCCGGAGCAGCACCGCTGCTATGAGGTCGGGCAGGCGCTGGCCGACATCATCCGCAACGACCTTCCGGCCGGCCTGCGGGTGGCGCTGATCGGGTCGGGCGGGCTCAGCCACGAGCCCGGCGGATCGCGCTATTACGTGATCGACGAGGAGTTTGATCGCTGGTTCCTCGAGCTTGCGGTCTCGGGCGATCACGAGCGGATGCTGAACGAGCTGACGTTCGACCGGATGGAAGCTTCCGGCTCGGGCGGAACGGTTGAGCTGTTCGCCTGGGTGGTCATCATGGGCGCCATCGGCGCTCGTCCGGGCCGGAGTTTTGGCTATGCGATCCATCGCGATTTCCGATGCGGCTTCGGGGCGGTGATCTGGGACCTCGACAAACACGCGATGGGACAAAGCGAAAGGGTGCCGGCATGACGGTCAGCCGATTGAAATCCTACGACCCGAGCCTGGTCGTCCATGATCTCGTGCAGGACCTGAAATGGGACCGCGCGGTGCGCGAGGAATTCGCGAGGAACGAGGCCGCTGTGCTCGATCGTTATCCGCTTGAGACGGCCGAGCGGGAGGCGATCGAGAAGCGCGATTTCCGCGCTCTTTACGACATGGGCATGCACCCCTATCTCGGCGGTCAACTGGCGCGGCTGATCTATGGCAACGACGCCGGCGCCGGCGCGATCGTGGCCGTCAACAAGCTTGTCGAGTCGCTAACGGGCGGAAAGGGCTGACGCGCGAGTGGGCACGCGAAGCCCCGCTCGAAGCGGCCGCTTGGGTTCGGGAGGATTGTCCGGGGAATGCGGGCGTGGACGCCTTGCTTAGCCATCCTCCATTTGCGTTATGTCACCCTTAATGATCAGCTCGAACTTGGTCGGGGTCGCAGGACCGGCAAGTCGGCGGCCTTCTCGCCCTTGCGAATCCGACCGGAGTAGACACCGGCCTGCCGTTTTGCGCGCGCTGACAGAAGCCTGAATCTCGGCAGCGTTTCGTTCGCTCGCTCAAGCGGCCGCAGGGAAACGCTCTTTCGACCACTCCTTCAGTCGCGGCAGAACTTCCTTGCCGAAAAGGGTCAGACTGTCGCGCGTCTCGGCGTGCGACAGGCGACCGCCTTGCATCATGAGGAGCAAGTGACCGAGGCCGCCTATGTCGGCGCAGAAGCGGGTGATCTGCGCGTATACCTCGTCGGGCGTCCCAGCGAACAGCGAGCCCGCTTCGATCAGATCGTCGGCCGAGCACTTGGCGATATCGATGTCTTTCCCCAACCGAGTCTTGACGATAACTGGCGACGGGCCATTTCGGAGCTTCTTCGCCATTCCTTCGGGCGACATGTATCCGGGCGGGTATTCGAACGGTTCGGCGCATTGCTTGAAGGTCCTGAGATAGCCGAGCACCTTGTGGGCGCGGTCGCGCGCCTCGGCGGGATTGTTGCCCACCGCGCACAGCGCCAAATAACCGAACCGGTCGATGCCCGCCGGCACGCTGTGGCGCTCGTTCCAGACCTTCCGATATTCATCGAACATGGTTTTTGCATAGAGGCCGCAGATGAAGGTGCCCATGATGTGCCCCCTCTCTGCGATAGGGCGGACGGCGCCAAGGCTCATGGTCGTGATCCACACCGGAGGGTGCGGCTGCTGATAGGGGCGAGGCCAGATGTTCACGGTGCGATACTGGAAATGCTCGCCCTCCCAATTGAACGGACCATCATGCGTCGTCATGGCCTTGAGGATGAGGTCATGCGCCTCCCACAGCCGATCCATCATGCGTACCGGGTTCGAGTTGGCCGGCGCGACCTCGGTGGGAACGCCCTTGATGAACCCCATCTCGAAGCGCCCCCTCGATACGAGGTCCACCACGGATACCTCTTCGGCGATGCGGACGGGATCCGAGCGATTGGAGATCGGTATGCCAAGCGCAAGAAGCCGTGCACGCTTGGTGATCCGCGCCAGGATACCGAGGGTGATAAGACATGAGGGGGTAAGGCAGGTGGGCGTGCTGTGATGCTCGTTGACCATGATGTCGAGACCGAGCTCGTCGACCAGGCACCATTCGTCGAGATAGCGGTTCAGCAGATCCGAAGCGACGACCGGGTCGCACAAACTGTTCGGCAGGGTGACCCGAAGCGAGGTCGGCGGCGCGACCCAAGCCTGAGGGTAAGGATGCTCAATCATGTGATAGACGCGCATTGGGTCCTTCCTTTTGCGCTGGGCGTCAGTGACGAGCCTGATCCAAGAAGCTCTTCATAACGGCGTTGAATGTTTCCGGCTGTTCGACGTAGGAGAGATGACCCGCCTGCGGGATCGCTTCGAACCGCGCGCCAGGAATGGCGGCAGCGAAGGCTCGGCCATATGATTCTCGCACGACGCGATCCTCCGCGCCCCAAAGCACGAGCGTGGGCACGGGAATGCGCCTCAGGCGGTCGCGTAATTTGGGATTGTGCATGTATGGCTGCCAACCGAACAGGGTTAGCGCCTCGTTGTTTTTCGCGATGAGGAGGAGATCCTCATCCGGCAGCGTCTTATAGTTCGGTCCGTGGCGAGCGGGATCGGCGAAGAGAAGCTTGGGCAGCTCCGCATCATCCACGGCATGGAGGTCCACGATGTCTCGGGTTTCGCGGCCGCCAACCTTGATCCCCAAGGAATCGACAAGCACCATACTTGCCATCGCGTGGGCGCAACGCACGCCGATCTCGGCGGCGATCCAGCCTCCGAACGATGCGCCGACGACGATCAGGTCGTCGAGAGCGAGGACATCGATGAGATCGAGGTAGAAATAGGCGAGATCATCGACCGTCGTGATCGACGGCGGCAGC
>JBGPGW010000346.1:0-3550 GCA_041484095.1 Alphaproteobacteria bacterium
ATGCCACATCCTATTCCAGATACGGTCGAAATCCGCCTAGGCTACGAGCGACTACTAGAACGCCCCGTTCATCTCGCGCGCATCGGTGCTGTCGTTGCACAATGGGCAATAGTCGAAATGCAGCTTTTCGATTTTTTCGTCAAGCTCAGCGGAGGCCATAAATTATGGATTGTAACGGCATCAATTTTTGAGAGTTTAGACAGCCTTTCCGTACGCTTGAGCCTTATATCGAAATTCATCAGGATGTTCGCCGCATCATTTTCAGCCGAATTTGAAGAACAAATCAAACGCGAAATCCGACGCCGCGCACAGGAGCGCAACACTATTGCTCATGCCAAATGGGGGATCGTCGACGCATATCCCAATGATATTGTTTCTGTCGTGATGACCGGCTCTCCCATGCGCTATAGCATTCAAGATTTTGAAGAAGTCATTGCGCGTATCGGCAAAACTGATGAAATGGTCGGAGACTTCGTGACCCGATGCGAAAAAACTCTACTCTGGTTGACCAAAAGCGGCGAGTAAAACACCCTTGGCAACCGCATGTGCTTCCTGCTTGGAAATTCCCTCCGACCCTCCCCATTCGCAACAATAGAAGCTCATTAAAAAACTGACCGCCGCCTCCATAGCGACGGGCGGAATCTGAACGCCGGCCTGTCCGGTCTTAGATGGCGCGGGTTTCTGCATTTCTCAAGTATATAATTACCCTCGACGGGAGGGGGTAGGGGGAGGGTGTCGGGAACGAGAACGTCCGCGTTCGATTCGCTCGGCATGAGGCGTTCATCACGCCGCCTATCGAGACGATGACGCGGGCCTCGCGCCACTTGCCAAGGCGGGACGCAAGCGCACATAGTATCGGCAACCGCACTCGGGGGAGCCCATCGTGGGCTGAGAGGTCTCGTCAAGAGACGACCCCAGGAACCTGACCCGGATCATGCCGGCGGAGGGAAGAGTGACTCGATGCATCCGCCGGCACATCTAGCGCCCCTCACCATCACGCTGCATGCGGCGCGCCTGGCCTATGGCGGCGCCGTGCTGTTCGACGACCTCGCCATCGCGCTCGAGGGAGGCCAGTGCACCTGCCTTCTCGGGCCGAGCGGCGTCGGCAAGACGAGCCTCTTGAGGATGCTCGCCGGCCTCGCGCCGGCGGGCGCGAGCGGGGTGATCGCATGCGCCGACGGCGCGCCGCTCGCCGGCCGCGTCGCCTACATGGCGCAGCAGGATCTGCTGCTGCCGTGGCTGCCGGCGCTGGACAACGTGCTGCTCGGCCATCGTCTGCGCGGTGCGCGCGATGCGGGAATCCGGGAGCGCGGCCGCGCGCTTCTCGCCGCGGTCGGGCTCGGCGATCGCGCGCATGACCGCCCGGCGGCGCTGTCGGGCGGCGAGCGCCAGCGCGTGGCCCTCGCCCGCACGCTCATGGAGGACCGGCCCGTCGTCTTGATGGACGAGCCCTTCGCTTCGCTCGATTCGATCACGCGCTATCGCCTGCAGGGGCTTGCCGCGCGGCTTCTGCGGGACCGCACGGTCCTCCTCGTCACCCACGACCCGTTCGAGGCGCTGCGCCTCGGCCACCGCATCGTCGTCATGGCGGGCCGTCCGGTGCGGCTCGGCGATGCCGCCACCCCGCCGGGCGCGCCGCCGCGCGAGCCGACGGACGGCGTTCTTCTCTCCCATCACGGCGCGCTGCTGCGGCGCCTCGCCGAGGCGGACGACCACGCGCCCCCATCGAGGCCGCCGGGATGACGCGTCTCGTCCGCATCATCGTCACCCTCGCGGGGCTCGGCCTCGCCTGGCAGGCGATCGTCTCGTTGGCCGCGCTGCCGCCTTACATCCTGCCGGGGCCGGTCAGGGTCGGGGAAGCCTTCATCGCGCGCGCCGACATCATCATGGCCGCGGCACTCGTGACCGCGGGCGAGATCGTGCTCGGCATGATCGCCGGCACGCTCTTCGGGGTGGCGAGCGCGCTCGCGCTTGCCGCCATTCGTCCCGCGCGGCGCTGGCTCATGCCGCTCCTCGTCGTGAGCCAGGCGATCCCCGTCTTCGCGCTCGCGCCGCTTCTCGTGCTGTGGCTCGGCTACGGCATCGCCTCGAAGGTCGTCATGGCCGGGCTCATCATCTATTTCCCCGTGACGACGGCGTTCTTCGACGGGCTCAGGCGGACCGAGCCGGGCTGGCTCGATCTCGCGCGCACCATGGGGGCCACGCGCATGGCGGCGCTCCGGCAAATCCGCATCCCGGCGGCGTTGCCGGCGCTCGCCTCGGGCCTCCGCGTCGCCGCGGCCGTCGCACCCATCGGCGCCGTCATCGGCGAATGGGTGGGATCGAGCGCCGGGCTCGGCTATCTCATGCTCCAGGCCAATGCGCGCGCGCAGATCGATCTCCTGTTCGCGGCGTTGCTCACGCTCGGCACCTTCGCCGTCCTCCTCTACTACGCGGTCGATGGCGGGCTTCGCCGTCTCCTCGCCTGGCAGACCGAGACCAATCCGGCCGATGAGCCATGGCCGGGCGAGAACCGCTCATGAACCGGCAAGGCCCCCCACATCGCCCCTCGCCTTTCATACCGCCCCTCACCATCCACATCGCAAGGAGTCCGACGATGCGCCGTCTTCTCACAGTCTTGATCGCTTCCGTCCTGTTCGCCTGGACCGCTCCCGGCTGGGCGGCCGACAAGTTCACGCTGCTGCTCGACTGGCACATCAATCCCGATCACGCGCCGTTGATCGTGGCGCTGGAGAAAGGCTACTTCGCCGATGCCGGGCTCGATGTGCGCATGATCGAGCCGGCCGATCCGAACGACCCGCCGAAACTGGTCGCGGCGGGCAAGGCCGACCTCGCGGTGTCCTACCAGCCGCAGCTTCATCTTCAGGTCGCGGAAGGTCTGCCGCTCGTGCGCGTCGGCACGCTCGTGGCGACGCCGCTCGTGACGCTCATGACGCTCGCCGACGGACCGATCAAGTCGATCGCCGACCTCAAGGGCAAGAAGATCGGCTTCGCCGTGAGCGGCACGGAGGAGGCGATTCTCGGCACCATGCTCAAGAAGTACGGCCTCACGCTCAAGGACGTGACGCCGGTCAATGTCAGCATGGGGCTCACGACGGCGCTTCTCTCGGGGCAGGTCGACGCCACGATCGGCGGCTATCGCAACTTCGAGATGAACCAGATGGACATCCTCGGGAAGAAGGCCCGCGCCTTCTACGTCGAGGAGGAAGGCGTGCCGGCCTTCGACGAGCTGATCTTCGTCGCGAACAAGGCCAGCCTTGGCGACAAGCGCCTCAGGCGCTTCATGGACGCGCTCGAGCGCGGCGGGCAGTACCTCGTCAACCATCCCGACGAAAGCTGGACGCTCTTCATCAAGGGCCGCAAGCAGCTCGACGACGAGCTCAACAAGCGCGCCTGGCGCGACACGCTGCCGCGCTTCTCGCTCACCCCGGCCGCGGTCGACCACGCCCGCTATGAACGCTTCGCCGCGTTCCTTAGCGAACGGGGTCTTCTCAAGAAGATCGTGCCGGTCAATGACTACGTGGTCGAGCTGAAGTGAGGCGCTGCGGCC
>JBGPGW010000347.1:0-3533 GCA_041484095.1 Alphaproteobacteria bacterium
CCGCACATCCCGCTCGCCGAATCGACCGCGATCAACTTCACCTCGCCGCTCTGGGCCACGGCGTTCGCGGCGATCATCCTCGGCGAGCCGGTGCGGCTCCGGCGCTGGAGCGCAACGGCCATCGGCTTTTGCGGCGTTCTCATCGTCCTGCGCCCCGGCTTTCACGCGTTCTCGGATTTCGCGCTGATCGTGCTGTCCGGCTCGGCCGCCTGGGGCTGCCAGCACATCGTGCTCAAGACGCTGTCGCGCACCGAACGGGCGGACGTCATTCTGGGCTATCACGCCCTGCTCTTGACGCCGATCGCGTTTGCCTTCGCCCTGCCGTTCTGGATCACGCCGAGCTGGACCGATTTGATGTGGCTCGGCCTGATCGGCGCGCTCGGAACCTCGGGCCATCTGTGCTTGACGCGATCATTCGCCGCGGCGGAAGCCTCGGTCGTCCTGCCCTTCGATTTCGCGAAAATGCCGCTGGCGGCACTCATCGGCTACCTGGCCTACGGCGAACACCCCGATGTGTGGACCTGGGTCGGGGCCGTGATCATCCTGGCCTCGTCCGTCTACATCGCGCGACGCGAGGCGGTTCTTGCGCGAAGCGGCGAACGGGTCGCGACGGTCGCGGCTAAAACCGATCCACCCGGAACGGCGTAAGGTCCATCGACGGCGTCCGCCCCCCGATCACCTCGGCCAGGACCTTGGCGGTGTTCGATGCGCCCAAGAGCCCCTGATGGCCGTGCCCGAAGGCGAAGTGGACATTCTGCCACTTGGGCGACGGCCCGATGACGGGCAGGCTGTCGGGGTGGCAGGGCCGGTGGCCCATCCATTCCGTAAATTTGTCGAGCTTCAACCCCGGAATGAGCCGCTGGGCGGTGCGGCCGAGCACGCGCGCGCGCTCGTAGTTCGGGGCCGCTTCGAGGCCGGCCAGCTCGACCGTGCCGCCGATCCGAAGCCCCATCGCCATCGGCGTGATGGCGAATTTGTAGTCGACCGGGAACACCATGATGCGCGGCATGACGCCGGGGTCCTCGATCGTCATGTGATAGCCGCGATGGGATTCCAGCGGCACGTTGTGGCCGAGCTGTTTCGTCAGTTGGTTCGACCAGGCGCCCGCGGCGATGACGAGAGTCTCGAGCGGCATCGGTCCCTGGTCGGTCACGAGCGTGTGCGGACCGTTCGGCCCCATGCCGAAGCCGCGCACATCACGCCGCAGCAATGTGCCGCCGTTGCGCACGAAGGATTGCGCCAAGGCCTGCACCAGGCCGAACGGATCCTTGCAATGCCCGTGATCCGGCATGAGGAACCCGGTGTCGAAGACCGGGGCCAGCGCGGGTTCGAGCTGCCGGATCTCGTCCTTGTTGAGGACGTCGACGCGATTGCCGGCGGCGCGCCGGAGCTCGATGCCGAAGGAATCCTTCTGCATGCCCTCGGCCGAGTGATAGAGGAACAGCTGCCCCGTCCGGTGGAAGAGATGCTCGGCGCCGGCGTCCCTAAGGAGCGGCTGGTACGCCTCGAATGTCGGTCCGTTGAGCGCCGAGAGCGCCTTCGAGATGTCGATCACCCGCGAGCGCCGGCTCGCCAGGAGGAACCGGATCAGCCAAGGCAGGACCTGCGGCAGATAGGTCAGGCGCACGAACAGCGGGCCTTCGGGATCGGCCAGCCATTTCGGAATCTGGTTGATCATGCCCGGCGTCGCGATCGGCACGACCGAGCCCGGGCTGATGCCGCCGGCATTGCCGAAGGAGGTCATCTTGCCGGGTTCTTCGCGCTCGATCAGCGTGACCGAATGCCCGTCGCGCTGCAGATAGCACGCGACGGCGGTGCCGACGATTCCGGCCCCGATGACCGTGATCTTGCGGGGTGCTGCTGTCGCCATGATGTGACCCGTGAGAAAGGCGGAGGGGCCCGAGGCCCCTCCGCCGGGGATGCTAGGTCCGTGCCGCCTTCCGGCGGAGATACTCGGCCATCAAGATCATGCTCGTGACGAAAATCAGGATGAGGGTCGAAGCCGCGGCAAGGCCGGGACTGACCTTGAGCAGGGCGTCATCCCACATCTGCTTCGGCAAGGTCGTCGCCATGCCGCCCGAGACGAACAGCGCGATGGTCAGCTCATCGAACGACGTCACGAAGGCGAAGAGAAACGCGGCAAGCAATCCGGCCCGGATCAGCGGGAAGGTGACGTGCCAGAGCGTGCGCGCCTTGCTGGCCCCGAGGCTCCACGCCGCCTGATCCAGGCGGAAATCGTAGTTCTTCAGCACGGCCATCACCGTGACGACGACATAGGGCACCGAAACCACGGCGTGCCCCAGGACGAGGCCGATCGATTTGCCGACGAGGCCGATGCGCGCATACATGTAGTAAAGCGCGACGGCGATGAGAATGCGCGGGATGATGAGCGGGGACAGCAACGCCGAAAGCGCCGCCGTACGCCCCGGTATGCGCTGGCGCATGAGCACGAACGCCGCCGGCACGCCGATCAGCATCGCGAGAAACGCCGAGCTGAAACCGACCAGGAGCGAGCGCACCGCCGCCGCGATCCACTGCGGCGAATGGCTGATAAGCTCGTACCACCTGAACGAATACCATTCGGGCGGCCAGTCGATGAAGCCGCTCTTCGTGAACGACACGGGAACCACGAAGAACGACGGCGCGCAAAGGAAGAGAAGCAAGGCGCCGGACGTCACCCAAAGCACATGGCGCGAGAGCGGCCGCCGCGGCCGTTCGGGCCGGATCGGACGCACGACCTCGATCAGCTCGCCGCCGCGGTCGCAGACCCAGCCGATGGCGTGGATGAAGAGACTGCCGACCCAGGCGCCGACACGGCCGATCACGTTCTCGGGTCCCGCCGTGGACCGATCGCCCGCACCACTGCCCGAGAGCGTCGACATGCCGAGCAGCCGGTCGTAGAGGTAGAACACCACGAGGGCGGTGACCAGGAGCAGAAGGGCCACCGCGCCCGCGAAACCCCAATTGAGCAGCTGATCGACCTGTTCGATGATGATCTGCGCGATCATCGTGACGCGTCCGCCGCCCAGGATCTGCGGCGTGATGAAGAAACCGAGGCTGGTGATGAAGACGAGAAGCCCGCCTGCCGCCACCCCCGGCAGCGAGAGCGGGAAATAGATGCGCCAGAAGGCCTGACCGCCGCGCGCACCCAATGTCGCCGCCGCCTTGGGCAGGTTCGCGTCGATCGTCTCCATGACCGACAGCATCGTCATGACCGACAGCGGCATGAGCGCATGAACCATGCCGATCATGACGCCGCCGAAATTGTAGATGAGCTGCACGGGTTCGTCGGATAACCCGCTGGCCACGATCATCTGATTGACGAGGCCATTGCGCCCCAGGAGCACGATCCAGGCGAAGGTGCGGACGAGAAAGCTCGTCCAGAACGGCATCAGCACCCACAAGACGAGCGAATTCTTGGTCGAATCCTTGGAGGTCGCCAGCAGATAGGCCAGGGGATAACTGGCGATGATCGCGAACAACGTCGTGTAGCCGGCGATCTTGAGCGTGATCATGAGGACGATGACATAGAC
>JBGPGW010000348.1:0-3514 GCA_041484095.1 Alphaproteobacteria bacterium
ACCTTCGGCCCCGAAGCCATAGGCGCCGCAATAGATGATGTCGGGCCTGATCGCGCGCACCTCGTCGTAGCCGAAGCCAAGCCGCTCGATCGCCCGGGGGCGCAGGCTGTGGACGAAGACGTCGGCCGTCCCGATCAATCGTCGGAATGCCGAGCAAGATAATTCGTCTTTTAAATCAAGGACGACACTTCGCTTATTGCGGTGAAGGTTGAGGATGTTGCCGCTCATCCCAGGGCTCCGCGACGGTCGGTAATGGCGGAGCGAATCGCCCTCCGGGCTTTCCACCTTGATCACGTCGGCGCCCATGTCCGCGAGGATATGGGTCGCGAACGGCCCCATGATGACGCTGGTGAGATCGATCACCCGGATGCCGCCGAGCGGGCCGTCTCTCAGCCTGCCGTCCATCGATGGATCGTCCTGGGTCATGTCAATGGATTCTCAAATCCCGACCACCGTCTGCCACAGCGCCTCGCCGCCGCGTGAGGCGACGAGGCGGCCGATGCGCTCCTGCCAGAACGCCTCGTTGCCGAATTCGTCGCGCCACGACCAGAGGCGCCGCGTCGCGAAGTGGAGCGGATGCTCCTGCGTGAAGCCCATCGCCGCGTGCACCTGATGGCAGATCGCCGCGACCTGGCCGGCCGCTTCGCCCGTCCGCGCCTTGGCAATCGCGACGGCCAGGGGGAAGGCCGGGCTTCCATACGCCTCGCCCGCGAGGTCTGCGGCCGCGGAGGCGGCGGCGTACTGTCCGGCGGCCCCGGCCAGCATGTGCTGGATGGCCTGGAACTTCGCGATGGGGCGGCCGAACTGCCGGCGTTCATTGGCATAGGCGAGGGCGTGGTCGAGGCTCCGCTCCATCGCCCCCGCCATCTGGACGCTCCTGAGGAGCGCGCCGTGGGGAAGAAGGCCATCCGCAAAACCCTCGGGCGCCGGGCGAACCGCATCGGCTGCGATGGGCGTGGCGTCGAAGACGAGCGGGTCGCGCGGCTCGTTCGCGAGGTTGCGGCGCTCCTCGCAATTCCCCGTCCCGCGCGGTGCGAGCACGAGAAATCCCGCGCCTTTGTCGTCGCGCGCGAAGACGAGGACATTGTTCACCTGCCTCGCCCAGGGGATGCGTGCGGCGCGGCCCGCGAGGCGATAGCCGCTTGCGACGCGCGCGATGGACAGCCCTTCGCTCGCGTTCGTCGGCGCGAGCGAGGCGGATCCCTTGAGCGCCGCGCCCGATGCCTCGGCCCACAGTGCCGCGGCGATGATGGTTTCGCCGAGCGGGAGAGGAATCGTGTGATAGGCCGCGCGCCGGATGAGGCCGAGTGCGTGCGCGGGTTTGAGCCCGGCGCCGCCTTGCGCGTCGGGAACGAGGGCGAGCGGCAGGCCGGCGGTGTCGATCGCGTCCCATAATGGGCAAGGAAATTCCCCGCGCTCGGCACTCGCAAGCAGAGCCGCGCTCACATGCTGGCGGAACAGGCGATCCGCCTGGTCGAGGATGATCGTCCCGATGTCGTCGGTCGCGTGCGCGGGAGAAGCCGTCATGGGCGCTTCACCGAAGCCCGAGTCCGCGCGCGATCACGCCGCGCAGTATCTCGGTCGTGCCGCCGCGAAGGGTGAAGGAGGGCGCGTGGAGCAGCACCTGGGCCAGCGCCTCGGCATAGCGGTCGCCGGACTCATCGAGGCTCGCCTCCGCCGCGACGAGGCGCCGCGCCACTTCGGGAATCTCGCGCTCGAAAGCCGTGCCGACATCCTTGACGAGGGCGGCCTCGGTATTGGGATTGCGCCCTTCATCGAGGAGGCCCGCGATCGAGATCGACATGCGGCGGAGCGGGGCCAGGTGGCTGACGAGGCGTCCGATCTCGATGGCCTGCCGCTCGCCGGGTGCTGTCCCCACGCGATCGATCAACTCGACGAGAAGCCGATAGTCCGAGAGGAACCGGTCCGGCCCCGATCGTTCGAAGGCGAGCTCGGAGGTCACCATCGACCAGCCATCGCCTTCCCCGCCGATCATCATGTCGTCCGGCACGGCGTGGTCGCGGAAGAACACCTCGTTGAATTCGTGGTTGCCGGCGAGGTTATGGATGGGCCTGACCGAGACGCCGGGCGCCGCCATGTCGATGAGGAATTGGGAGAGGCCGCGGTGCCGGTCGTCGCCCGCCTCGCCCGTGCGCACGAGCGCGATGAGGTAGTGGACGCGGTGCGCGTTCGAGGTCCAGATCTTGCTGCCGTTGATGACCCAATGGCCCTGGCGCTTCTCGGCGCGCGTGCGCACCGCGGCGAGGTCGGAGCCGGATTCGGGCTCGCTCATGCCGATGCCGAAGAAGCACTCGCCCTTGCAGATGCGCGGCAGGATGAGGCGCTTCGCCCGCTCGCTGCCGTAGCGGAGGATCTGCGGGCCCGATTGCCGGTCGGCGATCCAATGCGCGAAGCACGGGGCGCCCGAAGCGAGCATCTCTTCCGTGATGACGTAGCGCAGGAGCGAGGACAATTCCTGGCCGCCATAGTCCTTCGGCCAGGTCACGCCGATGAAGCCGGCGGCACCCGCGCGGCGCGTGAAATCGGGATCGAAGGTGCTCCAGGACGAACGATGCGGGGTGAAGCGTCCGGCCTCGCGCTCGGCCGTGAGGAAGGCGCGAACGCGAAGCCGCATATCGTCCGCTTCGGGCGGGAGGTTCGGGGCGGTGAATTCGATCGCGGGGATGGCCGTCATGCCTCATTCACGCGGCCGTCCATTCGGCCGCCCGTCCCAAGGGCTCAAGGGGTCGAGGCCCGCTTCAGATCCCTTCGGTCCTTAGTAACCGTACCAGCGCACGACGGGTGGAAGGAACAACGGATCGCGGGAATGACGTGGCAGCGCGGGTGGGGTTCCGAGACGGCGTGGCGCCGATTCGGCTCGATGCGCGGGTTCTTGTTCCCCCGCTCCGGCGATTCCGCTAGGTTGGCTGCCACGCAGCGCCCAAACCGGCATGCCCGACCGGGTAATAGCTGGACCGGCGTCTGCGGGGGGCTTCAATGTTACTCGAGATTCCGGAGGTACTGGCTCCGGCAGATCTCGCACGGATACGTGAGCGTCTGCGGGCTGCCGACTTCATCGATGGCAGACGGACCGCCGGCAACCTGGCTGCCGGGGTGAAGAACAACCGCGAACTAACGCCGTCGCAGGATCGCCTCGAACTCGGCAAGGTGGTGTGTACCGCGCTGTCGGCAAATGTCGCGTTCAATAATTTCGCATTGCCGCGCAGGCTCATGATCCCGATCTTCAGTCGCTACGACGAAGGCATGGCCTATGGCCTGCACACGGATGAGGGCATTCTCGGGATCGACAGCCCGGCCACGGCGATGCGCAACGACCTCGCCGTGACCGTATTCTTGAGCGAGCGGGCGAGCTACGAGGGTGGTCAGCTTTCCGTCATGACTCCGGTGGGAGCGCACAGCTTCGATCCGCCCGCCGGCCACGCAGTCGTTTACCCCAGTCACTACCTGCACGAAGTACGTCCGGTGACCCGTGGCGTGCGGCTTGCCGCCGTGA
>JBGPGW010000349.1:0-3489 GCA_041484095.1 Alphaproteobacteria bacterium
CATCCTTCGACAGGCTCAGGATGAGGCCATCACGCACGGTGTTTCCGCGAAACATATCGGCGCAGGAAACCCATTTCATGATGAGCGCAACGTTCGACGAGCTCGCGATGAGGTCCTCATGTTGAGCTTGTCGAAGCATGAGAGTTACACCTGCACCAAGCGCGTGTGCCGACCCCCTCCCGTCGGAGCGCTTCGCGCTCCAACCCCCCTTGCAGGGGGAGGATCACCTTGCTGAGACGGGCCACTCCTCGAATTCCAACGAAGCGACTTTCCGGCTTGCGCTCTCGTGCGAGTCGACTCTCGCATCTCCCATCCGTGCGACGATTCTCGGACAAGAGCCCATGACCGAACCAACCCGAGTGCTTCCCCTCCCTGCAAGGGAGGGGTCAGGGGAGGGTCGATTGTTTCGATGGTTTTCCGTACCCACAACGCGGTGCGCGTGACCCGCCGCATCGCTCCCGATGACGTTCCCGGGCTCCTTCGCCCGGGCATGACCGTGTTCGTGCAGGGTGCGGCGTCCGAGCCGTTGGCACTCGTCGAGGCGCTGCGCCGGGCGCCGGAGGCGAGCGCGGGCGTGACCTTCGTGCAGCTCAATATCCCCGGCGTCAACCGGATCGACTACGCAGCGCTTCATCCGGATTCGCGGCAGGTCGCATTCTTCGCGACGCGCGACCTCGAAGCCTCGCTCGCCGCGGGCCGCATTCGCCTCCCCCCCTATCATCTCTCGGAGATGCACGCCTATCTCTGCCGGAGGGCGCGGTTCGATCTGGCGCTCGTCCAGGTCAGCCCGCCTGACGGCGAAGGCCTTTGCAGCTTCGCCGTCGCGGGCGACGTGGTGCCGGAGGTGCTGGATCGCGCGCGCGTCGTCGTCGCCGAGATCAATGCGGCGATGCCGCGAAGCCCCGGCGCGCCCACGGCCGCGTTCCAGCGATTCGATTACGTCGTCGAGAGAGACCATCCGCTCATCGAGGTTTCGACCCCGCCGCCCGACGAGGCGCTTCGGGCGATCGGACGTCACGTCGCGACGCTCATCGAGGACGGCGATACCATCGAATTCGGCATCGGCAGCGCGCCCGCCGCCGTGCTGGCCGCCCTCGAGGGGCACCGCGAGCTCGGCGTGCATACCGGTCTCATCGGCGATTCGCTCGTCGATCTCGTCCGATCCGGCGCCGTCACCAATGCGCGAAAGCTGATCGATCGCGGCCGCATCGTCGCGGCCCACGCCGTGGGCACGAGGCGGCTTTACGATGCGCTCCGGGACGGCATGCCGGTCGATTTCCGTCCGATCGCCTACACCCATGGCCAGCAGGTGCTCGCCGGCCTCGATCGCTTCGTCGCGATCAACAGCGTGATCTCGGTCGATCTCTACGGCCAGGCCAATGCCGAGATGGTCGCCGGCCGGTTCGTGAGCGGCACGGGCGGGCTTCTCGATTTCGTGCGCGGCGCGCGGTGTGCGGCCCGTGGCCGGTCGATCCTCGCGCTGCCCTCGACCGCCGCGGGCGGCACGATCTCGCGCATCGTGGCGGCGCTCGATTCCGTCGTCAGCGTGCCGCGCGGCGATGCCGACACGGTCGTGACGGAGCACGGGATCGCGTCCTTGCGCGACCGGTCCGGCGATGAGCGGGCCGAAGCGCTCATCGCCATCGCCGCACCCCAGTTCCGCGCCAAGCTGAGCGACGCATGGACCCAGCTCCGCTCCGGGACGAGACGGTGAACGCCGGCTTCATGCTTCGACAGGTTCATGCTTCGACGAGCTCAGCATGAGGGTTTCGGGTCACTGTCCTCATCCTGAGCTTGTCGAAGGCTCATCCCGAGCGACCGAGGGATGAGGACAGTCGTGCCCCGTCGCCCTCGCCCGCTCGCCATGCTATAGAAACGCCGACGAACCGGTCCGATGGAGAGACGCGATGGAAGGTGCTGGCGAGATACTGGAGCGGCACAAGCAGGTCATCCCGAGCGGGGTGATGTCGATCAACCGGATCATCGATCCCATGCGCGTCTTCGTGCGCGCCAAGGGCGCCTATCTCTGGGACCATGAGGGCAAGCAGTACATCGATTATCACGCGGCCTTCGCCCCCTACCTTCTCGGCCACGGGGACGTCGACGTCGACGACGCGGTGATCGCGATGATCAAAAGCGGCGCCTCGCTCATGGGCGCGGGCACGACGCCCTGGGAGGGCGAGCTCGCGCGCCTCATCGTCGAATGCGTGCCGACGATCGAGCAGGTGCAGGTGGTCAACACGGGCTCGGAGGCCACGTTCTTCGCGCTCCGCATCGCGCGCGCGGCGACAGGACGGGACGAGATCGTGCTGATGCAGGGCGGCTACAACGGCTGGGCCGACGACGTGTCCTTCAACCTCATGGATCCGCGCGAGATCGTGGCCGACCACAAGGAGGGCGAGGAATACGCGCTCCGCCCCATCACGGCCGGCATCCCGCGCTCGCTCCATGCGAATGTGCACGCGATCGAGTTCAACGACCTCAAGGCCGCCGAGAAACTCCTGGCGACGCGCAAGATCGCGGCCGTGATTCTCGAGCCCATCCTCCAGAACGTCGGCATCGTGAAGCCGAAGCCGGGCTTCCTCGAGGGGCTGCGCGCGCTCTGCGACACCTACGGCACCGTGCTCGTGTTCGATGAGGTCAAGACGGGATTCCGCTCGGCCCTCGGCGGCTATGCCTCGATCGCCGGCGTCAAGCCCGACCTCGCGGCCTACGGCAAGGCCTGCGCCAACGGCTACCCCTTGGCCATCGTCGGGGGAAGGCGCGCGTTCATGCAGTACTGCAACCACGCCGACCCGAAGAAGCGCGCCGTGATCGCCGGCACCTACAGCGCGCATCCCTTCACCGTCGCCGCGGCGCTCGCGACCATGAAAAAGCTCAAGGGGCGCGAGAAGGAAATCTACGGCACGCTGGAGGCGCTCGGCGCGCGCATGGAAAAGGGCCTCACCGACATCTTCCGCACGCGCAACTATCCCACGACCGTGGTGCGCCAGGGCTCGGCCTTCGTCCTCTATTTCATGGACCATCAGCCCGAAAGCTGGGCCGACATCGCCCGCCACAACGACGCCCAGCGCGACCTGCAGTACAGGAAGGCCCTCATCGAGGCAGGCGTCTTCCACTTCCCCGTCACCTCGAAACAGGGAAGCATCTCCTTCGCCCACAGCGAGGCCGACATCGACAAGACCCTCGCGATCACCGAACAGGTCGTGCAGAAACTGGGGTAGTCAGCCGAGACGCTCTCGGGATCGCGGGGTGCGTCGTCTCACCCCTCGGTCGCTGGAGATTCCTCATCCTTCGACAAGCTCAGGATGAGGGCAGCGAACAAAAGTCCTCATGCTGAGCCCGTCGAAGCATGAGGGCCGGCGCGCCAAACGGCGCCCTACCCGTAAACGTTCTCCCCCGCCTGGGCGGCGAAGATCGTGGTGTAGCCCTTGGTCCAGTCGGGCGGCAGCGGGCACGGCCTGGGGTCGAGATGCGCCATCTTCGGCC
>JBGPGW010000350.1:0-3485 GCA_041484095.1 Alphaproteobacteria bacterium
ACCAGCCAGCACACTTCCATCTCCGAGTACTGCGTCGTCTTCGGGATGAAGAGGTACATGAGCCCGTGATCGGGATAGGCCAGGAAGAAGCTCGCGGGGCCGATATGGATGAAGGTGCCGCCGCCGTCATAGTCCTTGAACGATCCCATGAGCGGCGCCGCTTGCTTGCCGTCATCCGTTCCCGTGACCGTGTCGGCGTACATGGGATAGCGCACGCAATAGACCGCTTCCTCGCCGGGCGCGGCGTCGAGCGCCCATTTGTCCCGGTTCTCGATCGCGACGCTGCACAGGGCGGCGCGTTCGTTCATCGCCGTCATGAGCGCCGCGATCTTCGTGCGCGGCTGCTCGTTGGCGTGGAGTTTCGAATACTCCGGGTGCGCCGGCGCGCAGTGATAGCACTCGACGTAGTTCTCGACCGCGAGCTTCCAGTTGGCGTCGATCTTGTAGACCGCGCGGTGCGCCACCTTCGCATCCGCCCAGCCATAGGGACCGTAGCCCTGGGCGAGCGTGCGCTCGACCTCGCCGAGGCCGAGCGGCTCCTTCGCGAAGGAGACGAGGATCAGTCCCTCGACCACGCGGAGGTGAATGGGTTTGAGGCCATAGGCGGCACGATCGAAATCCTCCGGCATGTGGCGCGCGGCGCGCAGCGTTCCGTCGAGATTGTAGGCCCAGGCGTGGTAGGGGCAGACGAAGACCTTGGCGTTGCCTTCCTTCTCCCGGCAGACATGGGAGCCGCGGTGGCGGCAGACATTGACGAGCGCGCGGAGCCGGTTGTCCTGGCCGCGCACGACGATCACGGATTCGCCGGCGGTCTCATGGAGGAAGTAGTCGCCCGGTTTCGGCACCCGGCTCACATGGCCCACGCACACCCAATGCCGCATGACGAAGCGTTCCATGTCGCGCCGGAACACATCGGGGTCGTCGTAGAATTGCTGGGGGAGGGCGAAGCCGGGCCGGTAGCGGGCGATCAGGTCCCGGACCTTCGCGTCGGCGCCGTTCAGGGTTCCATCGGCGGACATTGATCGCTCCCTTCGCCATGGGGCCGCGTCAGCCACGCGGCTCGCTCGATCGCCACTATACCAAAAACGGGTCGCGGCGGCCGCCGGGGAAGTTAGGGGAGGGGAGCCTTGTCTTGGCGGCGGTCTCGGGCCATCGTGGCCGAGGGCCAAAAGCGCCGGAGACAGCCATGAAGATCGCCGCCGTGCAGATGGGCAGCACGCCCGACCGGGACGCCAATGTCGCCAAGGCCTGCGCCTATATCGACGAGGCCGCAAGAAGCCACGGCGCGGAGCTGGTCCTCCTGCCCGAATTCTTCAACACGATCTACTTCGCGCAATACTGGGACACGAAATATTGCGCCCTCGCCGAGCCCGAGGACGGCCCGACGATCACGGCGATTCGCGAATGCGCGCAGAAGAACAAGGTGCATGTCGTCGCGACGATCTACGAGCTCGCGGGCGCCGGGCTCTATTTCGACACGGCGATGCACATCGACCCCCAAGGTGCCATCCGCTTCAAGTTCAGGAAGATCCACCCGGCGGCGGTGAAAAGCCTCGAGAAGCTCTATTTCCGCTACGGCTCGAAGCTGCCGACCTATGCCATGGGCGAGTGGCGCATCGGCATCGGCATCTGCTACGACATGATGTTCCCGGAGACCGCGCGCGTGCTGACGGTGAACGGTGCCGAGCTGCTGCTCGCCCCTTACGCGACGACGCGCACGCACATGTACCAGGAGATCCTCCGCACCCGCGCCTTCGAGAACGGCGCCTATCTCGTGTCGCCGCGAACAAGGTCGGCCTCGACGACGGCTGGGATTTCGGCGGCTTGAGCCTCATCGCGGACCCGACGGGCGTGGTGCTCGACACCGCGGATTCGAAAAACGAGAAGCTTCTCTTTGCCGAGATCGACCGCGACGCGGTCATCGAGGCGCGGCGGCGCTTCCCGATCCTGCGCGACCGCCGCCCCGACCTCTACCGCCCGATCGCAGAAGAGACCGAGGATTTGATCGAGCCGCGGTAGCGCGTGGGTTCATTCTCTCAGCGCACCCTCATCCCTCGGTCGCTCGGGATGAGCCTTCGACAGGCTCAGGGTGAGGACAGTGAAATAAATCCCCTCATGCTGAGCCTGTCGAAGCATGAGGGGGCAAAAATTTCTGATTGGCGTGCGTGTCGCTCGGGGAGAGATTCGCGTCCCGGCTTGAGCCTGCAATCAACTCAATGCTTCGCTACTCCGCCGCCTTGGCCAAGCCCATGCGCTGGACATAGGCGGCATCGGCATCCCTCACCATGTCGAGCTCGGTCCGGCCGCGACAGAGCTCGCGGAACAGCATCAGCCAGCAGCCCCAATAGGTGACGACGGGAAGCGGGTGCGGATATTTCGCCGCGACCTCCCGGTGCAAATCCGGCAGGCGGTGGAACGGCACGCTGGGATAGGTGTGGTGCACGGTGTGATAGACCATGTTCCAATGCACCCAGCGCATGAACGCGTTGGTCCGGAAGCTGCGCGTGTTCAAGAGCGTGTTCGGATGGTGCGTCGTCGCGGTGTGCTCGCTGATGCCCTGGAGCCAATAGACCCACTTCGCAGAGAGCATCGGCCCGACCCAGTAGATGAGCGGCCACCAGGATTCCATCGCCGCGGCGCTCGCCGCGATGAGGCCGTAGCCGAGCAGGTGAAGGCGCGCGGAGAGAACGAGGATCTCCGTCTGGCGCGGCGTGAACACCTTCTCCGGAATGTATCGGACGGCGTGGCCGATGATCGATTTGAGGCGCGCATAGAAAAACGGCAGTCCCGACAGCGTCCAGACGAGCTGCCAGGGCGTCGTGTAGGGCTTGCGCTTCAAGAGCTCCGTGTCCTTCTCCCAATCCTGCGTGTTGCGGTGATGGGCGAAGTGCTGCCACTTGTCGTAGTCGCTGGGGTAGAAATTGACGAAGCCGAAGAGGCGGCCGGCCCAATCGTTCAACCACCGGCTCCTGAACGCCGTCGCGTGGTAGCACTCATGCTCCGCCGCGTAGAGCTGGACGAGCAGGAGCCCCTGGAGGAAGAAGAACGGCGCCGCCCACCAGCGTCCCCAGGTGAGGGCGATGGCGATCGTGGTCAGGGCGATCGCGCCCAAATGACTCGCAGCCTGGATGAGACCCTTCCGGTCCGAGCGCTCCGAAAGCTCTTTCAGGCGCTTGGGCTCGATGACGTCGCGTACGCCGATGAAACCGTCCACTAGGGACTCCCGACTTTTTCCTCGGCCAGCCATTCGGCACGCCGAGGCACCCTCGCGATGAAAATCCATTATGCCACAACCGAGCGGCGGCTGGAACGAAGGCCGCACTCCAAACTCTTCCCCTCCCCTTGCGGGAGGGGTGAGCCGCTGTCCGCGGTCAGAACAGGCGCTGCGACATTTACGTCCGCGTGTGCTGCTGCGGCAATTGAGGCGACGTTTGAATTGAGTGCGGATCGAGACGCGAGTCTCACTCTCCCCCTACCCCCTCCCG
>JBGPGW010000351.1:0-3445 GCA_041484095.1 Alphaproteobacteria bacterium
CCCCGGGCGACCGCCCTTATCGTCATCGACATGCAGGTGTTTTTCCTGGCCGAGCACGGCTTCTCCGCGCTGCACGGCTATGACGTGTCGGGCCTCCGCGCCATCATCCCGAACGTGGTGCGGCTCGTTGCTGCCGCGCGCGCGGCGGGGCTTCACATCGTCTGGACGCGCCATGGCTACCGCGCCGATCTCGCCGACCGGACTCCCTACGAAGCCTGGCGCCATGCAGAGATCCACGGCCCCGCCGATCGGGCACCCCCGCTCAACCTCCGCGGCACGCCGGGATTCGCGATCATCCCGGAGCTCCCCACGCGCGCGGGCGAGCCCATCATCGACAAGTCGACGGCGGGCGCCTTCTGCTACACAGACCTCGACCCCATCTTGCGTGCGCGGGCCGTCAGCCACCTCATCGTCACGGGCTGCACGACCGATGTCTGCGTCCACACCACGTTGCGCGAAGCGTGCGATCGCAACTATCAATGCGCGCTGGTCGAGGACGCATGCGCCAGCGGGGACTCGCGCGCCCATGAGGCCGCGATCTACATGACGACCGTCGAGCACGGCATCTGGGGCGTGGTCACGACGACGAAGGACGTGATCGAGGGTTTGAGGCGAACGAAGACCGAGAAAGAAGGAGCGCAAAGATGAGCCAGCTCGCGCGCCGCGACTGGGTTCCGGAATCGTCCGAGCGTTACGTGCAATCGCTCGCCGGCGAGACCGCGGCGAAGACAGCCGATGCGATCGACCGGGAAATCGCCGACCTCATCAGGGAAAACCGCGCCATCCACGACGAGCGCTGCGTCAACCTCAATCCCGGCACCAATGTGATGAATCCGAAGGCCGAGGCGGCGCTGGCCGCGGGTCTCGGCTCGCGCCCGTCATTGGGCTATCCCGGCGACAAGTACGAGATGGGTCTCGAAGCGATCGAACGGATCGAGGTGATCGCGGCGGAACTTGCCGCCGAGACGTTCGGCGCGCGCTATGCCGAGATTCGCGTGCCCTCGGGCTCGATCGCGAATCTCTACGCCTTCATGGCGACGACGCGGCCGGGCGAGCGCATCATCGCGCCCCCGCCCTCGATCGGCGGGCACGTCACCCATCACGAGCCGGGGGCCGCGGGCCTCTACGGCGTCGAGATCCATGCGGCACCCGTCGACCCCCTCGCCTACACGATCGATCTCGATCGCCTTCGCGAGGATGCGCGCCGGCTCCGTCCGCGCCTCCTCACCATCGGCGGCAGCCTCAATCTCTTTCCCCATCCGATCCGCGCGATTCGCAGCATCGCGGACGAGGTGGGCGCCTGGCTTCTCTTCGATGCCGCACATCTCTCGGGGCTCATCGCGGGGAAAGCCTGGCAGCAGCCGCTCGACGAGGGCGCGCATCTCATGACGATGAGCACCTATAAAAGTCTCGGCGGCCCCGCCTCGGGCCTCATCCTCACGAACGAGCCAGAACTTGCGAAGCGGCTCGACGCCGTCGCCTATCCCGGCCTCACCGCCAATTTCGACGCGGCCAAGGCGGCGTCCCTCGCCATCACGCTTCTCGACTGGAAAATCCACGGCCGCGCCTATGCGGCCGCGATGGTGGCGACGGCGAAGGCGCTGGCCGAACGCCTGGCGGGCGAAGGCCTGCCCGTCTTCGCGGCATCGAAGGGCTTCACGCGCTCGCACCAATTCGCGGTCGAGGCCGCGTCCTTCGGCGGCGGGCAGACGGCCGCGAAGCTCCTGAGGCGCGCGAACGTCTTGACCTGCGGGATCGGCCTGCCGGTCGGTGCTGTCGAGGGCGACGTCAACGGCCTCCGCATCGGCACGCCCGAGATCGTGCGCTGGGGCATGACGGCGGAGGACATGACGGAACTCGCGGCACTCCTCGCGCGCGTTCTCATGCGGCGCGAAGACGCCCTACGCGTGGCCGAAGACGTGACCGCGTTCAGACAGCGCTTCCGGCGCCTTCACTTCATGCGGTGAGACACGGGGGCGCGCAAGAGCGGGCGATGCGCCGCTACTCCCTGAGCGCTGCCTGATACTGACGCACGAGATCGGCCAAGCTGATCGCGAGCCAGTCGGGCTTGGTGAAGGCGGGCGGCACCTGCGTGCCGCCATAGCCTGTCTTGCCGTGGCGCCGGTAGATCCACGCCGTCTTGAGGCCGATCGCGCGCGCGGCGCCGATGTCGTGATACTGGCTTTGCGCCACGTGCAGGATGCGCGCCTTCGCGATTCCGAGCTTCGCGAGATAGTCGATGAAATACTCGAACGCCTTGGGATTGGGCTTGCTCACGCCCATGTCCTCCTCGGTGATGATGGCCGAGAAGGGCGCGCCGAGCGTCGTCGCCATCCGCCGCGCCGCGACCCTGTCGCCATTCGTCACCACGACGAGGTGCCGGAACTGCGTCTTGAGGTAGGCCAACGCCTCGGCCGAATCGGGGAAGGCCGGCCAATCGCGGGCCGAGGCGGCGAAGCCGGCACCGTCGCTCGGCTCCACCGCGACGCCGTATTCCTTGGCGATCGCCGCCCAGATCTTGGGAAAGCGCTGGCTGAAGAGAAGCTTCGGCTCGGCCGCGCGCACGGCGCTTTGCGCCCGCGCGTAACATTCGAGGATCGCCGTGTCGGAGATTTCCGGATGGTCCCTCAGGATGCGCGGCCGCACCCAGTCGAGCACGCCCGCCTCGAAATCGATGAGCGTGCCGATCATGTCGAAGGTCAGGGCATCGAAATCGGTGAGACGCATGGGCACCCTTTCTCGAATAGGAAACTGTCGCGCGGCGCTTTGGCGTCGCTATGATCGCCGGGCCCTCCGTTTCGATTTTCGCGATGGAGAAGCCGAGGACGCGGCGCGTACTCCCGAATAATTCATCGGCGGGGCGCCGTCCAGTCCGACTCCGGGATAACCCAAGCCACGCTCGAAGCCGGCTCGACCCACTCCGGATTCCTTTTCATGGAGGCGTGGCCTAAACTCTCATTATCCCGCCGGGTCCGGACGGAGCCGGCGGCTTCGGATGACGCGCCCGACGCCAGCTACAGGGGATGAGCACCATGCACCCGAACGCGAAATCGATCCTCATCGACAAGTCGAAGGCCCTGCCGAACGGGTTTCTCGGAACCCTCAGGCAGATCTGCGTGGTCACGCGCGACTACAGAAGAACGATCGAAGGCATGGCGCGCACCGGCATCGGGCCGTGGAGTGTCTTTGCCTTCAACCCCGCGACATGCACCGATCTCACCTATCGCGGCCGCCCCGCCTCCTACTCGTCCATGGTGTGTCTCGCCGAGGCCGTGGGGATCCATTGGGAAATCGTCCAGCCCCTCGACGGGCCGAATATCTACGACGATTTTCTCGAGCACGGCGGCGAAGGTGTGCACCACCTCCTGTTCGACTGCAACGGCGCGAGCTGGGCGGAGAAGACGGCCGCGTTCGAGGCCGCGGGTTATTCCTGCATCCAGTCCGG
>JBGPGW010000352.1:0-3437 GCA_041484095.1 Alphaproteobacteria bacterium
CGCTTTCAGCCCGCCGATGCCGCGAAGGTTCCGCGCTTCGCCGACGTCGCGACCTTCATGCGCTCGCGGCGGCTCGACATCACGAAGGACCTGGACGTGGCGCTCGTGGGCGTGCCCTTCGACATGGGGGTGAATTTCCGGTCGGGCGCACGCCAGGGCCCATCCGCGGTGCGGGAGGGCTGGGGCCTCAGACGCCAGGTGCACCCCACGACCCATGTGGCGCCCGTTGGCCTCTGCAATGTCGCCGATGTCGGCGACGCGCCGGTCAACGCGCTCGACGCCGCGAAGAGCATCGGCATGATCGAGCAGTTCTTCAAGGAGATTCACGCCGTGGGCGCCGCCCCCGTCGCGGTCGGCGGCGATCACACGATCCCCTTGCCCATCCTCCGCGCCATCGCGAAGAAGCGGCCCGTCGGCTGCGTCCATTTCGATGCGCATGCGGATACGCTCGACACGCTGCTCGGCACCAAGGTCAATCACGCGACCGCCTTTCGCCGCGCAGTCGAGGAGAATCTCATCGACCCCAAGCGCATGATCCAGATCGGCCTTCGCGGCAGCCGCTTCAGCGAGGACGATCTGAGCTTCAGCTACGAGTCCGGAATGCGGGTCGTGACCTTCGATGAGTTCGAGGAGATGGGGCGCGCGGCCGTCATAAGCGAAGTGCAGAGAGTCGTCGGCGACGGGCCCGTCTACATCACCCTCGACGTCGACGGCATCGATCCCGCCTACGCCATCGGCACGGGCGTGCCGGAGATCGGCGGCCTCACCCCGCGCGACTGCCAGATGATCATCCGCAGCCTCCACGGCAAGGACGTCGTGGGCGGCGACATCTCGGAGGTGACGCCCTCCCTCGACGTGACGGGGCAAACGGCGGTGACCGCGGCCAACCTCATGTTCGAGATGCTGTGCGTTATCGCTCCGGCGCAGGCCGCGCGCCGAGGCTAGGCCGGAGCGGCGGGGGTTCGGATGAAGATCACCGAGATCGAGGTCATCGATCTCCGCGCGAAGTTGCCGAGCACGGAGACCTATGACGGCGGCTATGTGAATTGCATCCTCCGCGTCCGGACGGATGCCGGGCTCGAAGGCATCGCCGAGATCGACAGCAGCCCCGAGGTGATGAAGGCGCTCATCCACGGGCGGAACTCGCTCACCTGGCCGCCCCTCTTCTCCCTCTTCCAGGGACAGGACCCCTTGGGCGATCCCGAGGCGTTGTGGGACCGCGTCTACGCGGCGACGCTTCATGCCGGACGGCGCGGCATCCTCATCCACGCGCTCTCCGGCATCGACATCGCGCTCTGGGATCTCCGCGGCAAGGCGGCGAGGAAGCCGGTCGCCGCACTGCTCGGCACGCCGCGGCGCGACCGCGTCCGCGCCTACACGACGCTCGTGCGCCTGGGCGACACGGCGGATTCGGTCCGGCGCGTGATCGACCGCGGCCTCGCGCACAAGACGAAAGCCATCAAGCTCTGTTCGGACGCGCCCTGGCGGCATGACGGGACGCTCGTCGAGATGATCTGCCGCACCGCGCGCGCCCATGTGGGGCCGGACATCACCATCATGCTCGACGCCTACGGGGTATGGAAATCGGCGGAGGAAGTGCTGGCGCACTGGCCGCTCTTCGAGGAGGTCGGCCTCGAATGGCTGGAGGCGCCCATTCCCATGGACGACCTCGAGGGCTATGCGCGTCTCGCGGGCCGCGGCATTCCCATCACCGGCGGCGACATGGGGCTCACGACGCGCTTCGAGTTCCGCGCAATGGCCGAGCAGGGCCGCGTCGAGATCCTTCAGCCCGACGTGACCTATGTCGGCGGCCTGACCGAGTTCCGGCGTTGTGCAGCACTCGCGCGCGCACTCGGCCGGCGCATCATCCCGCATGGCTACAAGTCGAACATCCTCTTAGCGACAAACCTCGCCTTTCTCGCGCAGCACGACACGGAGGAATGGCTCGAATATTCGATCGCGGAGTCGCCGCTCAGGTGGGAGATGACGCATGAGCGCCTCGCGATCGAATCCGACGGCAGCGTGCGCGTGCCGACCATGCCGGGGCTCGGCGTCACCCTCGACGAGGCGACCATCGCGAGATACCGGGTCGGCTAGCCCGTCGCGACCGCGTGCCGTCCCAGCGCGACCGCGCAGGCGTTGGGGATGACGCGCGCGTGCCCATCGCGCGGCGATGGCTCAAGGAACACGATCGCACCTTACCCGCGGGAAAGACCTGACAACCCCAATTGGGGATCGGGCGCATGCGACCGGAAAGCTGTCCGGACCGGTTGATCCCACAAGGCCGCCATCCCCGGGGGAATTGCCACAGCGATATAACAGGAAAATCACACACGCGGAAAAACAGTCCGGTCAATGATGGATCCCTAGGCCTGATCGTCGCTGCCCGACGGTGACGTTCGCGGCCTCCCGATTCAGAAAGGACATTCCATGCAATCGATCCGGCAGAGACGCGGTGCGCTGCTCGCGACGAGCGCCGCCCTGGCAATAGGAGCCCTATCGTTATCCGTCGCGGGCGGCACGATTTCGATCGCGCCGTCTGCCTACGCCAAAGACGGAGGGGGCGGTGACGGCGGCGGGCATGGCGGCGGCGAAAGCGGCGGCCATGGCAATGGCATCGGTCTTGGCGGCGGCGGCGAGGGAGGCTTGGGTCGCGGCGGCGGCGAGGCCGGCGAAGCGGGCGAGGGTCGCGGTGAAGCCGGCGAAGGTCACGGCGAAGCGGGCGAGGGTCTTGGAAAGGGCGGCGAAGGCCACGGTCTCGCCGGCAACCATGGCAGTGATGGGAGCGGTCTTAGGGGCGGACATGGCCAGGGCAACGCCGGGCCTGGAAAGGGCCAGGGCGGGCTGGCGGGCCTGATCGGAAGCGGGTTCGGTTTCGGGTTCGGATTCGGCAGCAGCGGCAAGTCGGGCGAAAGCGGCCAGGCGGCCAAGGGAACCAGCGGCGCCGGATCGGACGGCCATCCCTAGGCCGAGAGGCCGCGGCAAGCCAGTGCGCGAACGGGCGCGGGCGAAGGCTGAAACGTCCGACGCGCTCGCGTAAGACGAATCGGCGCGCCGCCTTCATGCGCATCCACGCGCATCTGCCTTAGGCGTGAGCGCGCCTATCGCTTAACGCTGGCCCGTAATTTCAGCCAATCGCTCGTGGGCTCGTATCCCAAGCGCCGCCGCGCGTGGTCGATATCGACCATGGACGCCCGGGGATTGGCCTTGTAGAGGCCGGGGTGGCGGATCACCGGGAAGGGCGAGAACAGGCGCTTCGCCACGTCAAGCGTCGAGTCCGCGGCGCAACTGTCCGCGGCACCCACGAGGAAGAGATCGAAGCGGCCCATGTCGCGCTCGAGCGCGAGACGAAAGGCTTGCGCCGTGTCTTCCGGCGAGACGTAGTTGGCGAACCAGCGCGCGCTCGGATCGTCGGCGCGCACGATGAAACGCTCGAG
>JBGPGW010000353.1:0-3430 GCA_041484095.1 Alphaproteobacteria bacterium
ATATGACCGAAGACGATTCGGAGCCTCCGGGCGGCGCGCTTCTGGCGTTTGCATCGGAGATTTCCGAACGCGTCGGCAGCCGGGCCGTCGAGGCCGCTTCTGTCGTGCTCGATCTGCCGCAGGCCCTCGCGCGCGCCTGGTCCAAGCTGAAACAAATGCGGGTGAGCACGGCATGGGCTGCCGATATCGGCAAGGGGGCCGCCATTTTTGCTCTCGGGCTCGCGTTCCAGTGGGTCGCCCGGCGGATCGTGCGCCGGCCGCAGGCGCGATTGAGCGCATGGCCCGTAAGCGGCGCGGGACAGCGCATCGGCCTGCTGCTGGGGCATACGCTGCTCGACCTCGCGCCCATCGTGGCATTTGCCGCCGTGGCCTTCCTCGCGCTGCCCATGGCGACGCTGCCGCGCGGGGTGCGGCTTGCGGCTCTTGCCATGATCAACGCGCACATCCTGACAAGTCTCGTCACGGCCGCCGCGCGCCTTGTCTTGGTGCCGCGCGCCTCCTCGCTCCGCTTGATGCGGATGGGCGATGAGGCGGCGAACTACGGTTACCTGTGGCTCTGTCGGCTAAGCGCGGTCGGCATCTACGGCTACATGCTGGCCTCATCGTCGCCGTATCTGGGCGTGCCGCGCGGCGTCGATCGGGTCGCGATCCATCTCATCGGCCTCGTGGTCGCGGTCATGATCGCGATGTTCATTCTGCAGAACCGGGCGACCGCCACCGCATGGCTTCGCGGACCCGATCGCCCGGCCGGGGCCTCGCCAAGCGCGTGGGTGCGGATTCGCGGCTGGCTCGCGAGCGGATGGCACGTGCTGGCGCTCGTCTATCTTTTCGCCGCGTATGTGGTCTGGGCTGCGGATGTCGCGGGCGGGTTCCGCTTTCTCGTGCGCGGCACGGTGTTGACTGTCGTCATTCTTGTCGCGGCGCGATCGGTGAGCGCCGGCGTGCAGACCTTGATCGACCGCGGCTTCGCCCTTTCCGACGAGACGAAAGTCCGCTTTCCGCTGCTCGAGGCGCGCGCCAACCGCTACACATCGGTTTTTCACATGACGGTCCGCATCGTGATCTATGGCGTCGCGGCGCTGGCCGTCCTGCAGGCGTGGAACATCGACAGTCTCAGCGTTCTCGTGAGCGACCTCGGCAAGCAGGCGCTCTCGAGTCTGTTCACGATCGGCGCCGTGTTCCTCGTCGCGTTTCTCGTCTGGGAGGGGGCGAACGCCGCGCTCGACTACCAGATCGCGAAGGCCGGCAGCGCCGCGCGCCAAGCCAAGTTGCGGACTGCCCTGCCGATCCTCCGGCGCATCATGATGATCGCGCTGGCGGTGATGGTCGTCCTCTCCGTCCTCTCGCAACTCGGAATCAACATCGCGCCGCTCCTGGCCGGCGCCGGGGTCGTGGGCATCGCGGTCGGCCTCGGTGCTCAGAACCTGGCCAAGGATGTGCTCAAGGGCCTGTCCATCCTCATGGAGGACAGCATCGCGGTCGGCGACGTCGTCAGCCTCGGCGGGCGTACGGGGATCGTCGAGGATCTCTCGGTCGGCAATATCCGTCTGCGCGACTTGAGCGGGGTCGTCTACATCATCCCGTTCAGCGAAGTCACGACGGTGGTCAACATGACCAAGGATTTCTCCTATGCGGTCATCGAGGCATCGGTCAGCTATCGCGAAGACGTCGACCGCGTGACGGATGCGCTCACGGAGGTCGGCGCCGCGCTCCGGGCCGATCCCGCCGTCGGTCCGGACATCCTCGAACCCCTGGAAGTCTTTGGGGTCGAGCGTCTGGCCGAATCGGCCGTCGTCATCCGGGCGCGCATGAAGACGAAGCCCATCAAGCAATGGGGCGTCGAGCGCGCGTTCCGCCGCCGCATGAAGATGCGGTTCGAGGAATTGGGAATCGAGATCCCGATCCAACAGCACATGGTCCACATCGCGGGATCGCTCGCGACGGCGTTCCCGCCGCGCGCGGCAGAAGAACCGAGGACACCGTGAGTTCGCGCGGCCGACACGACATGTGGGAGGCGCATTCCCTGGCTTGTCAGAGGCTGCGGCGCGTGCGTAGGGTGCGCGCCTGCCGCCACCACCCCATCGCGCGATGACACATCCCTTTCCGTACGTGCCGCCTTTCGGCCTCGTCAATTGGCTTGGCGTTTGGACCTTCTACGCCAAGGAGGTGCGCCGGTTCGCCAAAGTCGCCCTGCAGACGGTCGTCGCGCCGATGGTGACGACGCTTCTGTTCCTTGCGATCTTCACCCTGGCTCTGGGCGGCGCCGCGAAGACCATCGCCGGCATACCCTACGCGTCGTTCCTCATGCCGGGCCTGGTGATGGCGGCCGTGATGCAGAACGCGTTTGCCAACACCTCGTCCTCGGTCCTGATCTCGAAGGTTCAGGGCAACATCGTCGATGTACTGATGCCGCCGCTCACCGCGGGGGAGCTGACCGCCGGCTATGCGCTCGCCGGCATGACGCGCGGCCTCGCTGTGGCGGTCGCGACCATTCTCAGCCTCTGGCTGTTCGTGCCGGTCTCGTTGCCGGTGCCCTGGGCCGCGGCCGTATTCGGATTGTCCGGCTCGCTGCTGATGTCCCTGATCGGGCTCATCACCGGCGTTTGGTCGGAAAAATTCGATCACATCTCGGCCGTGACCAACTTCGTCGTGATGCCGCTGGCCTTCCTGTCCGGGACGTTTTATTCCGTCGAGTCGCTGCCGCCGTTCTGGCACGATGTGGCGCATCTCAATCCCTTTTTCTACCTGATCGATGGTTTCCGGTACGGCTTCGTCGGCCATGCCGAGGCGCCGGTCGCGATCGGTCTCGCGACGCTCGCGATCGCCAATGTCGGTCTCTGGGCGCTCGCCTATGCGATGATCGCGCGGGGCTACAAGTTGAAGGTGTAAAGCGCCGCCGCCCGGCGCTTTCTTGACAGAGCCCGACCCAGCGCGAATACTCCCGTTCATTCCGGTTTTTCAGCGTATTTTAGCTCTCTCAGGCAAGGGACGGAGTCTGCCGTGATCACCCCATCGATGCCGGTCTTCAAGCGGATCGACGTAGCGTTCGAGCGTGGCGAAGGCGCTTATCTCTACGGCACCGATGGCCGACGTTATCTCGACTTCGCGAGCGGCATCGCGGTGACGATGCTGGGCCATGCCCATCCGCATCTCGTCGCGGCGCTCGAGAACCAGGCGCACAAGCTGTGGCATTGCTCGAACCTCTATCGTATCCCCGAGCAGGAACGCTTGGCCGAGCGGCTGGTGGCGCACAGTTTCGCCGATACGGTGTTTTTCGCGAATTCCGGCGCCGAAGCCGTCGAGTGCGGACTCAAGCTCGTGCGCAAGTACCACGACGCGACCGGAAACCCGGGCCGCTACCGCATGATTTGCGCGACGGGCGCGTTTCACGGACGCACGCTGGCCACGATCGCCGCCGGCGGGCAGGAGA
>JBGPGW010000354.1:0-3408 GCA_041484095.1 Alphaproteobacteria bacterium
GAGGCACCCGGCGCCAGGCCGAGACGCTCGAGCACCGGCCAGCCGCGCTCGATGATCTTCTTCAGATGCGCTTCGCCGTTGGGTGCGGGATCGCTCGCCCGCACCTCGATCCCGCGCGCGAGGCACAGGGCCGCCCAGGCCCCGCCGATGAGCCCCGTCCCGATGATCGCCACACGCTTCACCTCGGCCGGATTGGGTCGCGCCATGGACGTCTCCTACGGTTGAACTACGGAACTGAGTGAACCATTCGCTCTGAATGGACCCCCTCCCAGCCCTCCCCCTTGCAGGGGGAGGAAGGTCAAGACGTACCCACAACCCTCCCCTTGAAAGGGGGAGGGTGCGAGCGAAGCGAGCGGGTGGGGGTCAGATCGCACCATCCTCATCGCAGGCACAGCCGCCGCTAATACGAGCGCGGCAAACCGAGATCGTGCTGGGCGATGAAGTTGAGGATCATCTCCTCCGAGATCGGCGCGAAGCGGAAGAGACGCACGTCGCGCCAGAGCCGTTCGAGATGCGATTCCTTGGCGAAGCCCATGCCGCCCATGGTCTGCATGGCGCGGTCGATGAGGGCGGGTGCGGCCTGCGCCGCGATGAGCTTCGCCACGTTGGCCTCGCTGCCATAGGGCTGCCCCTGGTCGTGGAGCGTCGCGGCCTTGTAGTTCATGAGGCGCGCGCATTCGAGTTCGGCATGCGCCTGCGCCAGCGGGAATTGAATGCCCTGATAGGCGCCGATCGGCGTGCCGCGGAACACCTTGCGCTCCTTCGCGAAGGCGACGCCGATGCGGGTCGCGAGATGGCCGGCCGCGACGAGGCCTGCGACGGTCACGATGCGCTCGGTGTTGAGCACGTCGAGCAGCTCGGACCACCCGCCATGGAGCGTGCCGATGAGCTCGGCACCATCGATGCGCACCTCGTCGAAATAGACGTTGCAGGAGGCGAGCGTGTTGGTGCCGTGCTTCTCGATCGTGCTGTGGGTGAGGCCGTCGCGCTTAACGTCGATCATGAAGAGGGAGAGGCCGTCCGTCTTGCGCGCGGACTCCTCGATCTTCTTCGTGCGCGCGACGACCAGCATCTTTCCGGCATCGGGCACGCCGGTGATCCAGATCTTACGGCCGTTCAGACGCCAGCCATTGCCGTCGGCTCGCGCGAAGGTCTTGATCTCGAGCGTGTTCGTGCCGGAATCGGGCTCGGTCAGGGCCATGCAGAAATTGAGCTCGCCCCGGCAGAGCTTCGGCAAGAGCTCGCGCTTCATCGCCGGCGTGCCGTGGCGCGCGATCGAGACGCCGCCGAAAATGGGATTGATCATGAAGACCTGGGCGAGCGTCGCCCCCGCCCCGCCTGCCGCGAGGTTCTCGATGACGAGGGCGAGCTCGAGCATGCCGAGCCCGCCGCCGCCATGCTCCTCCGGCAGGGCCACGCCCGCGAGGCCCGCCTCGCAAATGGCCGTCCACATCTCTTGCGGAAAAGCCTTTTTCTTGTCGAGTTCGTACCAGTAGTCGAGCCCGAAGCGCTCGCCGATCCGCCGCGCGGTCTCGGCGATGAGCTTCTGTTCGTCGGTGAGAGAGAAGTCCATGCGTGTCCCATACGTTCCGAGGCCCTCATGCTTCGACAAGCTCAGCATGAGGGACTTCATTTCGCTGCCCTCATCCTGAGCTTGTCGACGGATGAGGCGGCTCGGCATGAGGGCTCAATCGTGTCCTCACCCTGACGAAGGCTGAGGTCCGTGACAAGCGATCCGCTCAGACTCCCCTAAACACCGGTTTACGCTTCTCGAGGAAGGCTTGGCATCCCTCATGCGCGTCGTCGGTGTCGAGCACGAGGCCGATCATCGCCTGCTCATGCGCGAGCGCGGCCGAGAGCGCCATGTCGGCGCCGGTGTTGAGCGTTCGCTTCAACAGCTTGAGGACGAGCGGGGATTTCTCCGCGATGCGGCCCGCGAGCGCCATGGTTTCATCCATGAGCTTCTCGCGCGGGACGACCATGTTGGCGAGACCGAGGGCGACCGCGCGGCCCGCGTCGATTCGATCGCCCGTGAACATGAGCTCCTTCGCGCGGCAGAGCGGCACCTGCCGGATGAGGCGCTGCGTGCCGCCGGCACCGGGGAAAAGGCCGAGCGTGATCTCCGGCAGGCCCAAGACCGCGCTGTCGGCCAGGATGCGAAGGTCGAGGGCCAGCAGCAGCTCCGTCCCGCCGCCGAGCGCGAAGCCGTTGACGGCCCCGATCGTCGGCTTGTCGCACAGCTCGACCTGCCGGAAGGCGCGGTGGATCACCTCGGCGAACTCGCGGTAATGCGCGAGCCCGCGCCGCGAGGTGAGGTCGCCGATGTCGCCGCCCGCGACGAAGGCGCGCTCCCCCGCCCCCGTCACGACGATGACCCGCACCGCGTCGTCGGATTCGAGTGCCGCGAACGCGTCCACGAAGGCGCGGATCGTCGGCAGATCGAGCGCGTTCAGCGTCTTCGGCCGGTTGATGGTCAGAAGCCCGACGGCGCCGTGCCGTTCGGTCAGGATAGGCGTCTCGGTCATGAACGAAATCTCCCTCTCGTCGTCCGCAGAGTGTCCCCGGCCGCTCAGCCGACGACAAGGGGTTCGAGCGCCGCCCGGATATCCCGCGGAATCGGCGTCGGCTTGCGCGTCCGGCGGTCGACGAAGACATGGACGAAGTGGCCGCTTGCGGCCGCCGCGTCCTCGCCGGCCTTGAAGATGGCGATCTCGTAGCGCACCGAGGTATTGCCGAGCTTGGCCACGCGCAGGCCCGCATCGATCACCTCGGGAAATGTCAGCTCCTGGTGGAAACGGCAGAACGTCTCGACAGCGAGCCCGATGATCCGTCCCTCGGCGATGTCAAGGCCGCCCGCGCGGATGAGGTAGTCGTTGATGACCGTGTCGAAATACATGTAGTAGACCACGTTGTTCACGTGCCCGTAGTTGTCGTTGTCCATCCAGCGCGTCGGGATGGCGAGAAAGTGCGGATAGCGGGCGCGCGTCTCGCGAACCTCGTTCATCGTCGCCTCAAAGAAACGCCTTCAACGCGTCGAGCGTCGCGTCGGGCTGTTCGATCATCATCATATGGCCGGCACGGGGAAGCGTCATGGCGCGCGCCTCGGCGAATCGCGTGGCGAGGGCGGCGGCCGGTGCGGGCGGCGTCATGATGTCCGCCTCCCCGGCAAGGATGAGCGCCGGGCACCGAACGCGCGCGACGGCGGCCTCCGCACCCCGATAGGCATTGCACGCCGCGAGGTCGATGCCGAGCACGCCGGCGGGCCCATGCTCGAGGAGACGCAAGCCCTCGCCCAGCATCCACAATCCCGGCGCCCGGTTGCCGCCGAGATGCGCCTGCCGCCCGAAACCCCAGGCCGCGACCAATTCGATCGCCACATGCTGGCCGGCCTTGGCGGCCGCGAGCAGC
>JBGPGW010000355.1:0-3397 GCA_041484095.1 Alphaproteobacteria bacterium
CCTTCGCCTGGGCGTCGCCGCGCGCGCCCAAAGTCCTCTTGCAGTCGCTCTGGGACAAGGACGCGGCGCTCATCTTCCGGCTCAATCCGGACATCCGGATGTATCTCTGGAGCCTCAAATTCCTCAGGAACTGCACGGCCGAGCGCTACCGCGCCAACACCACCCGGAAGCTCCGCATCTGCAAATACAGCGAGCAGGTGATGAACGAGCTCCGCCGCGACGTCGGCCTCGAATTCGACGATCTGCAGAAGGGGCTTCTCTACATGTTCCGCGACCAGGCCCATATGGACCAGGCCGCGGCGGCATCCAAGATTCTGACGGAGAACGGCGTCAAGCTCGAGATCAAGACGCGCGACGAGATGGTGCTGCTCGAGCCGGGCTTCGAGCCCATCAAGCACAAATATGTCGGCGCGCTCTATTGTCCGACCGACGGCAGCGGCGACGCGCGCGTCTTCACGGAGAAGCTGGGCGAGCTGTGCAAGCCGCTCGGCGTCAAGTTCGCCTACGGCACGACTGTGAAGGGCATGAAGGCGAACGCGCGCTCGATCGAATCGATCGTGACCGACAGGGGCGAGATCAAGGCCGACATGTACGTGCTGTCGCTCGGCAGCTTCAGCCCGCGGGTCGCGCGCACGGTCGGAATCAGCCTGCCGATCTATCCCGTCAAGGGCTACACGGCTTCGTTCCCGTGCGATAGCGGCCACCTGACTCCGGTGATCGGCGGGGTCGACGAGGATTTGCTCGTCGCGTGGGGCAAGTTCGGCAAGACGTTCCGCGTCGGCGGCAAGGCCGAGTTCGCGGGCTACAAGACCGACTTCAAGCCGTCGGACTTCACGGCGATTCTCAGGACGGCGAAGGAGATGTTCCCCAACGCCTGCGACTGGAACGCGCCGCCCAAATACTGGGCGTGTTTGAGGCCCATGACTCCGGACGGCCCGCCGATCTTCGGCAAGACGCGCTACGACAATCTGCAGCTCAACACCGGGCACGGCCATATCGGCTGGACGATGGCCTGCGGCTCGGCCCGCATCGCGGCGGACCTCGTCCAGGGACGCAAGCCCGCGATCGACATGGACGGCCTGTTCCTCGACGGGCGGTGATCGTCTAGTGCGAACGCCGCCTGAGTTCGGCGAGGGCGGCGACGGTCTCGTCGACCACGGGCCTGAGCGCATCGAGAAGCGCCGGCAACGCCTCGGCCGTACCGGTGCGCGCGCGGTCTTCGATCCTGCGTGCGAGGCTTTCGAGCGCGTAGGCCCCGAAGGTCGAGGCGAGACTGATCAGACTGTGCGCATGCGCGCCGATCGCGGCGAGATTGCCGGTGACCTGCGCGGAATAGATGCCGTGAACCCGGTTCCGTATATCCGGCAAGAGCGTATCGATGAATCCCCCGAGCGCGTCCGAGCGGAGATCCCGGCGTAGCTGATCGAGCACGCTTGCATCGAGCACGGCGGGAAGGGGCGGATGCGGGTCGCGCGGCGCGGGCTGCGTGCCGAGCCGAGCCGCGATCTTCTCGGTCAACGCGGCGCGCGAGATGGGCTTGCTCACATAGTCGTTCATGCCGGCGGCAAGACAGCGATCCCGATCGGATGTCATGGCGTGGGCGGTCATGGCGATGATGGGCACCCTCGCAATCGGGCCGGGGAGGGCGCGGATGGCTTGCGCCGCCGCGATGCCGTCCATGACGGGCATCGAGACATCCATGAGGATGAGGTCGTAGGGGTTCGTCTTCGCGGCTTCGACGGCTTCGCGCCCATTGGTCGCGGTGTCGATGTCGTAGGGCTCGATCGCCAGCATGGCGAGGGCGAGCATGCGATTCGTGTCGGTGTCTTCCGCCAGGAGAATTCGCGGCCGGCGGCCGTACCGCCCTGCGATCGATGGCGGCGTCGTCGGGGCTCGGGCCGGGGCTCGATCCGTCTCCGCGTCCAGCACGGCCTGAAGGAGAACGAGCACGCGCTTGGCCGTGGCGATGAGGTCGGGGGTCAGTCCGGCCGTTCGATTGGCACCTGCAGCATCCGAATCCGGCACGCGCGGCTGCCCGTCATGGCGTGGGGACAAATGCGGGGACAAATACTGTGCGGCTTGGCTGCGGGCGGCGTCGGGCGAGAGATCGGGATAGGGGCCAAGGGTCAGCCTCACCCGCCTTCCGCCCCGGCGGACCATCACCACCCAGGATTTCGAGCCGCCTTGCGAGAGGCGAATCCCGAAGCCCGGCAGATCGGCGTCCCAGATGTCGACCTGCCCGCGGCTCGGTGGCTTCAGATCATCGAGGGTTCGCGTGTCGAGCTGCGCCAGCGCCATCGTCGCCTATTCAAGTTGGTACCTAAGAGTACCTAATGTATACAGATTATTTAGAGATATAAATAAGAGATTAACGGGTTAAGGTGCAAGATTGGCACCTAATCGCAAATTGCACCTTGCCATATCCAGACAACATCTTTTGTTATAAGAGGTTTCTTCTATTGCTCGGCCTAACCGACATCGTCCAACCACGAGAGGAGAATCCGGCATGCGCACCCTAACGGCGATTGGCTTGGCGCTGACTTTGGCGCTCGCGGCGGGCGACGGGCTGGCGATGGGGGGCAGCAGCCCGGCCCCGAGCAGCGGCGCGACCGCGCCCGATTCGGACTACGCGAAGGCCGAGAAGGCGGTCAACGCCAAGGACTTCAGGGGTGCCATTCCGCTCCTCGAAAAAATCGTGGCGTCCGAGCCCAAACACGCCGACGCGTTCAACTATCTCGGCTACAGCCACCGGAAGCTCGGCGAGAAGGAGAAGGCGCTGGCCTACTACAAGAAGGCGCTCGAGATCGAGCCGAACCATCTCGGGGCCAACGAGTATCTGGGCGAGCTCTATCTCGAGATGGGCGATCTCGCGAACGCGGAGACGCGGCTCTCGACGCTCGACAAGGTTTGCAAGACTTGCGAGGCGGCGCGCGAGCTGCGCGAGGCGGTCGAGAAGTTCAAGAAGACGGGCAAGAGTTCCTAGCGCCCGTTATTGTCGATAGGGAGACGCCTCCTCATCCTTCGACAGGTTCAGGATGAGGACCGAGTGATAAACCTCATGCTGAGCCTCCTCATCCCGAGCCTGTCGAGGGACGAAGCATGAGGGCCCTGGTCTCGGAGTTGTCGGCAGACGACGCAAGAGGCGTCTGCGACGTGCTGCGGTCCCCGCTTTTCGATCCTGGTCGCGTCTGACGGATCCGGTCCGGCTGTGGCGGTTCAACCCGGCAGGTCGGCGGCGCTGGGGATGATGCGGATCGCGAGCGGCTCTTGCCGGCCGCGGATCTCGGCCTCGCGGATCGCGAAGGCATCGAGATCGATGCCTGCGCGTTTGGCGACGTGGTCCGAAAGCACGAGCTCGGCGCCGTACGCCTTGGCGAGCGCTTCGATCCGGCTCGCG
>JBGPGW010000356.1:0-3394 GCA_041484095.1 Alphaproteobacteria bacterium
CCAGTGATCCAGCCGAACGCGGAGGGCCGTGTCGTCGAGCGCGAGAATGGCGGCGGCGAGCAACGCCGCGTTGACCGCGCCGGCGCGCCCGATCGCCAAGGTGCCGACCGGAACGCCGGCCGGCATCTGCACGATCGAGAGAAGACTGTCCAGGCCCGTGAGCGCCGCGCTCTCGATGGGCACGCCGAGCACCGGCAGCGAGGTGAGCGACGCGACCATGCCGGGCAGGTGCGCGGCCCCGCCGGCGCCGGCGATGATGACCTTGAGACCTCGGCCCCGGGCGCTCGTCGCGTAGGCGAAGAGACGTTCCGGCGTGCGGTGCGCCGAGACGATCCGGTGCTCGGCGGGCACGCCGAGCGCTTTCAGCGTCTCGGCGGCATGCGCCATGGTTTCCCAGTCCGACCGGCTGCCCATGATCACGCCGACCGTCGGCGTCGGCAGTTTTGTCCGCTTTGTCCGCTTGGCCATCTTACGCCCTGTGGGTGGTTCCCCATCGTCGAAGGAACATTCTCACGGCTTGGCCGTCGGGACACAAGGCCGCGCGGATCAATTGACGACGAGGCGAAAGAGAAGCCCAAGAATTCCGCAGCCGAGGAGCGTGGGCATGAGGCCTGCGCGCATGCCGAGCACGGCGACGAGCGCTCCGGCCGCGAGAATCGCGGCGGCAGGATCGAGGCTCGACCAGACCGGAAGGTGGAACACCATGCCCGCTGCGCGCATTTCTCTCAGCTCGGCGAACAGGACGTGGAGCGCGAACCAGACGGCGAGGTTGGCGATGACACCGACCACGGCGGCCGTGATCGCCGATAAGGCGCCGTCAAGCACGCGCCGGCCCCTCAGCGCCTCCACATACGGCGCGCCGAGAAATATCCAGAGAAAGCAGGGCGCGAACGTCGCCCACAGCACGATCACGGAACCCAATGTTCCCGCGAGAAGCGGATCGAGCGCGCCCGGCATGCGGTAGGCCGCGATGAAACCGACGAATTGCAGGACGAGGATCAGCGGGCCTGGCGTCGTCTCGGCAAGACCGAGCCCGTCGAGCATCTCCGGTGCCGTGAGCCAGCCGTAGGATTCGACGGCGGCCTGCGCGACATAGGACAGCACGGCGTAGGCGCCGCCGAACGTCACGAGCGCCATCTTGCTGAAAAACAGTCCCTGCTGGGCGAAGAGGTGGTCGGATCCAAGCAAGACGCGAATGAGCATGAGGGGGCCCAGCCAGAGAAGCAGGCCGGTCGCGAGCACTTGGGCGGCGTGACGCCATGACGGGCGGATGGCGGCGTATCCGCCTGCCGGCGGGTGTGCCGCATGCCCATCTCCGCCTTCGCGCTTTGGCGCGGGCTGCGGCAGGAAGCCCGACGTTGCGGCGAGCGCACCGATCGCTGCGGCTCCGACCACCACAACCGGGAATGGCACGCCGAAAAGGAAGATCGCGATGAAGGCGGCAACGGCGATGGTGACGAGCAACGCTCCCTTGAGCGCGCGCCGAGCGATCCGGTGAACCGCCCCCGCGACGATCGCAAGCACGGCGGCCTTGATTCCGAAGAACAGCGCCTGGACGACGATGAGATCCTGGAAGAGCGCGTACAGCATGCTGAGCGCGAGAACCACGATGGCGCCGGGAAGGACGAACAGGATGCCGGCGGCGAGCCCGCCCCGCGCTCCATGCATGAGCCACCCGATATAGGTCGCGAGCTGTTGCGCCTCCGGTCCCGGCAGAAGCATGCAGAAGTTGAGTGCATGGAGAAACTGCGCCTCGCCGATCCAACGGCGCTCCTCCACCACAAGACGGTGCATGAGCGCGATCTGGCCCGCCGGTCCGCCAAAGCCGAGCAGGCCGACCTTCGCCCAAAGAGCGACGGCGTCCCGGAACGCAACCGGCGAAGATCGCCCGTCAGAACCGTCAGCCTGTGGCACCGTCGTCTCCCGCATGCGAGAGGAACGCCCGCCTATGAGACCGCGGCGAAGGTGCGGCACAGGCACGTCGCCGTCGCAAAAGCCTTGGCGTCGTCATCGGCGACAAAAATTACTCCCCGACTGGCTTTGAATCTCGGCCAAAGGTGAGTCGAGAAATGCCCGGGATCGATCGTGACGGAAGTATGACGCAAGCGTGTTACGGCCGGCAACGCCGATACATTCAGCCGGCGTGGCCGAGGCAGGCGAGAAACGAGTCCGCGAGACCCGTCATGAGTTGAAAGTAAGCCTCGGGTCCCGGCGTGAGGGTGGCGCCAAGGGGATCGAGCTGCCCGATCCGCGCCCGCGTGCCTTCGGACACGGCCTCGATTACGGCCGCGTTGAACTGCGGTTCGCGGAAGACGCAGCGCGCGCCGGATCCGGCGATCTTCGCGCGGATCGCGCTGAGCCGCTTCGCGCTCGGCTTCAACTCCGGCGATACGGTGATCGCGCCCGCCGCGGTCAAGCCGTAGCGCGCTTCGTAATATTGATAGGCATCGTGAAAGACGATGTAGGGAAGGCCGGCGACGGGCTTCAGGCGCGCCTTCAGCCCGGCATCGAGAACCGCAAGGCGCTGAGACAGCTTCGTGCCGTTGTCCCGATAGCGCGCTGCGTTCGCGGAATCGATGGCGCTCAATGTTTCGACCGCCGTCTCGACGATGCGGCGCGCATTGTCCGGATCAAGCCAGATATGCATGTCGGATTCGTGCGCGTCGCGGTTTGATGGGCTTGCGGGCTTCGCTTCGTTGCCATGCTCGTGCGCGTCGTCGTGGACATCCCACGGGCCGCCGATCCGGTTGGGATAGAGCGTCATGCCCTTGGCGGTCGAGAGCGTGACGACGCGCGCGGATTTGGGTAGGGCCGCGAGCGGCTTCACGAGAAAGGTCTCGAGGTCCGCGCCGACCCAGAAGACCGCGTCCGCTTCCCTTAGCGCGCGCGCGTCCGAGGGCTTGAGCGAATAGCTGTGCGCGGAGCCGGCGCTCCGGACGATCAGCGTGGGCGTGCCGATCCCTTCCATCACGCCCGCGACAAGCGAGTGGATCGGCTGGATCGAGACGGCGACCTTGGGCGCGGCGTTCGCCCCAGCCGCGGGCAGAAGGAGAGCGGCGGTGACGGCGCCACGGAAAAGCATTCCGGCGAATTGGGCGAAGGGCATGAGACGTCCCGCTTTTGTCGACAGCGATCCAGAATATGTAATAATATTACATTGCGAACTGCAAAAGAATGGGTGCGGCGACCATGCGGCGATCGGGTGCATCCGGGCGATTTCAAAGGCAGGACCACGATCACGGGCGCTGCATCTCGCAGGCGCTCGATCAGGCGGAGGCGCTCTCTGCGGGGCGTGGCGCACGCCTGACCCCCCTCAGGCGGCGCGTGCTCGAATTGGTCTGGGGCGAACACAAGCCCGTCGGGGCCTATGACATCCTCGAGCATCTTTCGTCGC
>JBGPGW010000357.1:0-3366 GCA_041484095.1 Alphaproteobacteria bacterium
CACCGCCTTCGCCACCGCGATCGCCTGCTCCATGTCGTCGTTCCCGGACTTCCGCCCGAAACCGCCACCGACGAACCCATTATGAATATAGACCTGCTCGGGCTTGAGGCCCGAAAGCCGCGCCGCGGTTTGGAGCGATTGATCGGCCGCCTGGGTCCCGACCCAGACATCGAGCCGGTCGGGCTTTAGATCGACGGTCGCGTTCATCGGCTCCATCGGCGCGTGGGCGAGATAGGGCGTCTCGTAAACCGCCTCGATCGTCTTCGCGGCCGACGACAAGGCCTGATCGACATTGCCCTCGTTGCGCGCGACGGAAGCGGGACCGTCGAGCGCAGCGCGATAGTCTCGCGCGAACTGCGCACTGTCGGTCTTGCCGGCGGGACCGACATCCCACTCGGGATGGAGCTTCGCTAGTGCCTGCTTGGCGCGCCAGAAGCTCCCCGTGGCGACCACCGCCACGGCGTCCTCGAGCCGCACCACCTGAACGATGCCCGGGGCGCCCGCCAAAGGCGACTCATCGACGCTCTTGAGCTTGCCGCCCGGCACCGGGCAGGCATTGATCGCCGCGAACACCATGTCCGGGATCTGCGCGTCGATCGCGAACTTGGCCGAGCCGTCGATCTTGGGCGGCACGTCGAGGCGCGGCACCGGCTTGCCAATGAATGTGTATTGGTCCGGCGTCTTGATCGCCGGCTCTTTGGCAAGCGTGATCTTCGCCGCATCGGCGGCAAGCTCGCCATAGCGCAAGCTGCGGCCGGTGGGCCCGTGCGTCACGACGCTATTGACGGCGGTGCAGTCCTGCGGCGCGACGTTCCAGCGCGCCGCCGCGGCGGCGACGAGGCGCTCGCGCGCGCTCGCGCCGACTTGCTGCATCTTCTCCCGCGAAAGCTTGACCGAATGGCTGCCGTACGAGGACATGTCGCCATAGACCTTGTTCTCGCGCACGCTGCGATTGGGCGAGGCGTATTCGACCCGCACCTTGGACCAATCGCATTGCAGCTCCTCGGCGACGATCATAGGCAGCGCCGTCATGCTGCCCTGGCCCATCTCCGAGCGCACATAGCGGATGAGCACGGAATCGTCGGGCTCGATCGCGATGAAGGCATCGAGATCGTACGGGTTGTAGGCGGTCTCGTCCCACGGCTGCGCCGCGGCGGCGGCCTCGGCGCGGCGCGGCGCGGCGCCGATGCCGATGGCGAAGCCGCCCGCGACGGTCGCGGCGGTCACGATGAAGTGGCGGCGGCTGAGCGTCGATGCGATGCTGTTTCCGTCCATGGCTACCTCCGCTCACGCTTTCATCAGAGATGCGGCACGGTGAATGGCGCGGCGGAGGCGCTCGTAGGTGCCGCAGCGGCAGATATTGGTGATGTTGGCGTCGATCTCGGCGTCGGTCGGCGCGGGATAGTTCTTCAAGAACGCCACCGCGGCCATGATCTGTCCCGACTGGCAATAGCCGCATTGCGGCACGTCCTCGGCGAGCCAGGCCTGCTGCACCGGATGCTTGCCGTCGGGCGACAGTCCTTCGATCGTGGTAATGCTTGCGCCGTCGAGGCCCGCGATCGGCACCGAGCAGGAGCGGATCGCCTCGCCGTTGATGTGCACCGTGCATGCGCCGCATTGGGCGATGCCGCACCCGTACTTGGTGCCGGTGAGCCCGACCACGTCGCGCAATGCCCAGAGGAGAGGCGTGTCGGGCTCAAGATCAAGCTGGTGCCGCGTCCCATTGACTGTGATCGTGATCATCGCCAGGGCTCCCGCGAGAATGCGATCTTTGTGAAGCCTAGCACAATTGCCGGTCCCCACAACGCCTGCCCCTTCCGCTCGGAGAGCGCTGAAAGGTCGGGTCACTGGCCCGCCCGGGCCCTGGCAAGCAGGGCGCGACGGGACGCGAGCAACGCCGCGCCATAGGGGTACCATCGCGCGATGTCCGAAAATGGCACTTTTCGGCCCTGGTGCCGGCTCCGCGTGACGGCCGCTTACCGCCCCAAGGCGGAAGTCCGCGCGCCAATTTATGAGTTCACGGCCTGGTCCGTTGTAAAATCCCTGCACCATCGTGCGGCGCTGACCGCCGACATTCTTCGAGGGATTGGGCTTGTATGGCACGCCCTCCGACTCGAACTCGTTCTCGATCTCCTGGAGAACAGAATTCGAGGATAGCCAGTCGGCAAGCAAATTTCACAGGCGTCGGCTACCAACATCAGTACTCATGATTAAACCCCGCGGTTAGATTATGGCTAACCGCGATTCCCCTCCCGCCATTCTAGCCCGTCCTATTCATGACGGCAGCGCGAATCTCTCTGCGCGGCGACTTTTTTTGAATGGTGGCCACGATGATCCGTGGCATCCCTCACGACGCTGATAGCGATTTGCTTGGCTTGAGGGCTGGAGGTTGGCGCTCCCCGATCGCTCGCACCCGTCCATGACGGATGTGGCGCTCCCCGAGCGCTCGCACGAGACGGTTTCAGCACCAGAATCATGCGATGAATCGCGGCTTTCTGCTACATCCGTCGCTCAAAATCTCGAAGCGTCACGAATAGGATGGGCTAGAAAGCCTTGGATGCCGGCAGCGCTAATTCGAGATCAAGACTGAAGAAAGACGAGGCGCTCCGTCTCGTTCCCCGGCGGCGCTGCTTACGGTCGATGACGAACCAGCCATCGTTCGAGGAGATGCAACAGGCCCGCGCCAGCGAGTGCGATCGACACGATGGACAGAATGCAGGCGGCCATCTTGTCGTAATTGCCGACCCCATAAGTCTGTATGAGCCGTTGTCCAAGCCCACTTCGCGACGCAATCACCTCCGAAAAGATCACGCCAAGAACGGTCAGGCTGAAGCCGAGCTGCAGCGCGACCATCAGCATCGGGGCGACCGCCGGCATGTAGACGCGAAACAGCGCGCGGATAGGCCCGACCTCGATCATGCGGACGACCTTGCGATACACCGGGCGCATCGACGACAGCGCCGACATGAGGTTCACCAGGACAGGCAGCGCCCCGAATACGATGCCCATAAAGATTTGTGACGTGCCGCTTAACCCGAAAATGATGAGCAAGATGGGGTAGAGCACGATCTTCGGAATGCCGTTCGCGATCAGTAGCAGCGGTTCGAGGATTTCACGAAGGAGCCTAGACAATCCCAGGATCGTACCGGCCACGATGCCGATGGTTGTGGCGGCAGCGAACGCGACCAGTATTTTCCCCACAGTCTTGAACAGATCCACGCGATAGGGATCGCTTGCAAGATCTTTAAACCATGCCTCGACCGCTCGGTGCGGCATGGGAACGACGAAGACCAGCAATGACAGCACGTACCAAGTGACCGCCATCAGGACCGGCACGACCAGCAATTGGCCGAACCTTTTCATGTC
>JBGPGW010000358.1:0-3363 GCA_041484095.1 Alphaproteobacteria bacterium
AATACGGTCGCGCGGTGCGCGCGATATCCGACAACCCCAATCTCGCCGAAGTCCTTGGGATCGAGCCGCGCCGCATTTATATCTTGGTGATGGCACTGGGCTCGGCGCTGGCTGCGGTCGCGGCGATTCTGATCTCGTTCGATCTCGGCGCGAGGCCCGACATGGGCTTCTCGATCGTATTTATTTCCGCGCTTGCGGTCATCATCGGCGGCGTCGGCTACCTTCCGGGCGCATTGGTGGGATCCTTCGCTGTCGGTCTCGTGCAGCAACTCGCCATCTGGCAGATCGATTCGCGTTGGCAGAATGGCATCGTCTATGCCGCGGTCCTCGTCTATCTTTATCTGCGGCCGCAGGGTGTTTTCGGCGCACGTTTGGTGGTACGGCGGGCATAGGCATCATGGGCTACGCTGTTACCCTGCTCACGATCATCGCAATTTTCACGATTCTAACGGCGTCGCTCGATCTCATCCTCAGCTATACGGGGCTGTTCTCGTTCGCGCATGCCTCGCTCTACGGGGTCGGCGCTTATACGGCGGCGCTGATCGCGATGAATCTTAGCCACGACCTCGTGATCGCATTCGTCGCGGCCCTCGTCGTCACGGCGATCGTCGCGCTGGTCACGGTTGGCATCACCCTTCGCATGGTCGGCGACTACTTCATCATGGGCACCGTCTGCGTCGCGAACGTCATATCGAGCGTCATGGACAACTGGACCGACGTGACGAACGGGGCGAACGGGCTCTATGGCATTCCCGCGGCCGATGTCGCGGGGTTCAGCGTGTCCGTCGGTTGGCCCATGTTGGTATTGGCGGTCGTGATCGCGGCACTGGCGCTTTTCATCAAATGGCGCATAACCTCCGCTCCGTTGGGCATCGTGCTGCAGGCAATCCGCGACGACGAGGTCGTGGCCTCGGTGTTAGGGCACGACGCGACGCGCACCAAGGTCCTGATCTTCACCATTGCGGCCGGCGGTAACGCGCTCGCCGGCACCCTGCTTGCGTACTACCTGCGTTTTCTCGATCCGACATCCTTCGGGCTCAATTTCACGATTTTCGTCTGGGCGGCATTGTTCGTAGGCGGCAGTCTCAGCGTCCTGGGATCGCTCGCGGGGCCGACCTTGCTCGTGCTGTTCCCCGAAGCGCTGCGTTTCGTGGGCTTGAGCGGCACGCAGGTCGCCAATGTGCAACAGGCGCTCTACGGTTTGCTGCTCATTCTGCTCATCTTATTCCGGCCGCAAGGGCTCGTCGGCAGGCGAGCGTTCGGATAGCGGCATGGCGCTTCTCGAAATCCGATCCCTCAGCGTCACCTTCGGCGGACTGCAGGCATTGCAGAACGTGAACTTCGCGGTCGAGCGCGGATCCTTCACGAGCCTCGTTGGACCGAACGGCGCCGGCAAGACGACGGTCTTCAATGCGCTGTCCGGTCTGGTCCGTCCAAAATCCGGGGCGTTCTTCTACGAGGAAGAGCGCCTAGACAACCTACCGCCGCATCAGATCGCGCGCCGTGGGATCGCCCGCACCTTCCAGGACCCGCGAGTCTTCAAGGAGCTGACGGTGCTCGACAATGTGTTGTCGGGCCTGCGGCTCCGCGCCGTCTCACCGGGGCGTGCCATCCTGCGCGACAGCCTGACCATGCGCGAATGGCATAATGCGATCGAGCGCGCGACCGCCATACTCACGGAATTCGCGCTGGGAAGCCGGACCAAGGATCGGGCGGGAGATTTGTCCTTTGCGGAGCAGCGGTTCCTAAGCCTCGCGCGGGCGCTCGCCAGCGAGCCTCGGCTTCTCCTGCTGGACGAACCGACGGTCGGGCTCGATCGGCGCTCCATCGCCGACTTCATGTCGCGCATGCGGCAGGTGGTTCGCCACCGCGGCATGACGGTGCTTCTGGTCGAGCACAACATGGACGTCGTGCTCGACGTTTCAGACCAGGTGCATCTTCTGGTGCAGGGTGAAATCGTCGCTTCGGGAACGCCCGCGGAGATGAAGCGGCACGAGAAGATGGTCGAAACCTATCTTGGCGACCGCTATGTTGCTGCAAATCCGTGACCTCGAGGCCGGTTATGGCAAAAAGCAGGTGCTTCGCGGGGTCTCGCTGGAGATCGGCATACGCGAAGTGGTGGCGCTCATCGGTCATAACGGCGCAGGCAAATCGACGCTCCTCAAATCGGTGTTCGGCCTTTTGTCGCCGAGCGGCGGCGCGATCGGCTGGAATGACAGATCTATTCTCGGACAGAGCCCGACGCAGAATCTCCGGGAGGGAATTGTCTATTGCCCCGAGGGCGGTCAGGTATTCCGTACGATGACGGTCCGGGAAAATCTCAATCTCGCGGGCTTCGCCTTCGATGATGCCGCCGAGGCGCGCCGTAACCTGGCCAAGGTTCTGGAGCTCTTTCCCATCCTCCACACCAAATCACACAGCAAGGGCGGGCAACTCAGCGGCGGCGAACGTCAGATGCTGGCGATCGGCATGAGCCTCATCGGCTCACCTCGACTCCTGATGCTGGACGAGCCATCGGGCGGCTTGGCGCCCAGGCTGGTGGAGACGATGTTCGATACGATTCGATCCGTCGTCGAGCAATTCGGAGCGTCGGTGCTGGTGGTGGAGCAGAACATCGACGCCGCATTCCGCATTTCGGATCGTGCCTATGTGCTCGCCATGGGCGAGATCAGCGACTTCGGCACCCCCGCCGAGCTGTCGCAGGGCGATCGGCTGCATCGCAGCTTCTTCGGCCCCGAAGCATGACCCCGATAACTGGAACAGCAACCTTCGGACAATGAGCCTCAAGCCATGAGCTTCAGCTTCGACTTCAGCCAGCCATACCCATCCCGGCGCTCGCCGGTGCTCGCCGACAATATCGTCGTAACCTCCCAGCCGCTCGCGGCGCAGAGCGGGTTGCGCATGATGCTGGCGGGCGGAAACGCGGTGGACGCGGCGCTCGCGACCGCGATCGCTCTGACCGTCGTCGAGCCCACCTCGAACGGCGTTGGCAGCGACGCGTTCTGCATTCTCTGGGACGGGCGAGAGCTGCACGGCCTCAACGCGTCCGGGCGTTCGCCGGCGGGTTGGACGCGCGAGCGCTTCGCGGGGAAGAGCCACATTCCCGAAAAGGGCTGGGACAGCGTCACCGTTCCCGGCGCCGTCTCGGCCTGGGTGACGCTCAGTAAGCGCTTCGGCAAGGTGCCTTTCGCAAAGCTGTTCGAGCCGGCAATCGGTTACGCCCGCAACGGGTTTCGCGTCTCTCCGGTCGTCGCCAACAATTGGGCCCGCGGCGCCAAGGATTGCCGCGGTCAGCCGGGCTTCGATGCGGCCTTCCTGCCGGCAGGCCGGGCGCCGCGCGCCGGCGAGATTTTCGTCAACCGC
>JBGPGW010000359.1:0-3362 GCA_041484095.1 Alphaproteobacteria bacterium
CCAGCATTTCCGCGCGGGGTTCGAGCCGATCGCGAAGCACATCGTGCTTCTCTCGGGACCGGGAGTCACCAGCAGCGACTACGGCCTCTTCAAATGGAGCCGCGTGCCGCGCCCGCTCTACCCGCTCGATGAGGACATGACTCTGTAGATCGCGCCATGTCCGCCGGGCCCCCCTCATCCCCCGACCTCGCGCGCCTCAGGAATCCGACCGGCGAGGCGGGCGGCCTGCCGCGCGCGGCCGCTATCGATCCCGCCTTTCTCGCCGCCGTGCGTGAGCGCCAAATCGCCGCGGCGCTCACCGGAGGAGAATCGACATGATCGGACGCGCCTTCACGGAAGCCGAGCATCGCGCGCGCGTCGAACGCGCCCGGGAGGCACTCGCCGAAGCTGGCCTCGGGACTTGCGTCACCTTCGCGCCGGAGCACCTCTATTATTATTCCGGCTACGACGCGCACACGCAGTTCAGCATCCAGGCGCTCGTCTTCGGGCAGGAGGGCGAGCCGACAATCGTCCTCCGCGACGTCGACCGGGCGAATGCGGAGGATTCGTGCTGGGTGGCCGACCAGCGCTTCTATCACCACGGCCAGCATGACCCGGCCGACCTCATCAGGGCGGCGCTCGCTGAGCGTGCGGGCCCGCGCGAGCGGATCGGGCTTTGCCTCAACAGCTATGCCCTGCCCGGCTCGTTCGCGCTGCACCTTATCAAGGCGCTCGGTCTCGCCGATCCCGTCGATGCGACAGCCCTCATCGAGCGCGTCCGCATCGTGAAGTCCGAGGCGGAGATGACCTACATCCGCCACGCGGCGGCGATCGCCGAGCGGGGATTGCATCGCCTCCGCACCGCGCTCGCCCCCGGCATGAGCGAGATCGAGCTCACGGGATCGATCGAGGCGGCGATGCGCGAGGCCGGCAGCGAGTATCCCGCCATGCCGAGCTGGCTCTCGAGCGGCACGCGCACGCGCGGCAGCCACCGGACCCCGACCGCGCGCAGGATCGCGCGGGGCGAGCCGGTCAAGTGCGAATTCCCGGGCGTCGTGCGCCGGTATCACGCGGTCACCATGCAGACGCTGTGGTGCGGGGAACCGAGTGCCGAGGCGTGCCGCACCTACGATGCCGTGCTGGCCTCTCTCCGCGCGGGAAGCCGCGCGATCGCGGACGGCGTGCCCGTCGCCAAGGCCGAGGAGGCCGCCTTCGGCCCCCTGAGCGCGGCCGGATTCGCGACGTCGACGCAAATGCGCTTCGGCTACGGCGTCTCGGCCGCCTATCCGCCCACCTGGCTCGAAGGCCTCGACATCACGCGCGAATCGGCCGACGTCTTCCGCCGCAACATGACGTTCGTGCTGCACAGCTACGCGACCTCGCCGGACGGCTTCGGCATCATGGCCGGCGGCGCCTACGCCCTGACCGACAAGGGCCTCGAGATTCTAAGCGGCGGCGACGTCGAATTGATGGCGGTCTAGCGCGTGAACGCATAAGTACGCAACTACGGCCGGACGTCCGCTCCTGTGCGACTCGGACTCAAATCTTATCGTCGATTTTTGTCGCATGGCGCCCTCATTGACTGGGGTTAACCCCAGACATTGAAGCGTATTCGCACGGCGTTTGATCAGGTGGTTCAGTTAGGGACAATGATGAACAGGGTGATCGCAACTGGTCCGGCCCGTGACCCTTGCGGGGAATCCACCTCGATCTCGAGACTTCGGTCGGCCTTGTCGGCATAGGCCCAGCCGTAGCTGCTGCACTTTTGGTATTCCGCGGCGCAGATGACGAGGAGCCCCTGCTCCTTGATCCGATTGGCCGAGACCCAAGGTGAATGGGTCATATCAAAACCGATGAATTCGGACGTGTCCTCGCCGCTGTAGAAAGCCGCCTCGGTGGCGTAGGGCGGGGAGCCGGCGACCAACCGCAGCGGAGCCGATGTGGTCTCGTGCCACGCCGCCACAGCCCGCTCGGCGACGGCGCGCAACGGCAGCGCGACGGCCCCCTTGTCGAATTGGGGCCTCAAGCTGTGTATCAGCGGCGAGGCCGCGAGCGGGACGATGATGACCAGGGCGCCGGCGATCGTCGCGATCTGCATCAATCGGCGCGAATCGGGACATAGCGCGAGGACGGTAATGAGGGGCACGAGGAAGAAGATCGGGATCGAAAAACTTGGCGACAGCCGTATATGCCCGACGATCGCCACTTCGATCGTGAGCAAATAAGGCCCGACTGCCAGGACGAGCAGGTATGGAAGTTTTGTGGGATCGATGGCGGGGGTATCGCCGGTCGCAGGCGAAAGACGTCTCGCAAGCCAAACGAGTCCAATAATCCCCGTGTTGAACAGGATTCCACCGCCAGCGAAGGACATTAAATGCCAAAGGATGGTCTCGTCCGAATAGGCGGCGAGACTCTCTATGTGTTTGAATGGCAGGAAATCGTTGTCGAAGAGCCAGACCACGTGCGGCAGAATCATGGCCAAGCAGACGACAACGGAGAGATAGGGCGACACGGATCGGTAATACCTTCGACGATTCGCATGCAGAAGCGAAGCAACGAAGCAGCAAACGAGGAGAATGGCCGAGAAATATTTGGAGAGAAGTGCGGACGACGCAAACGCGCCGAACATCAACGCATGGATCAACCGACCGCGTTCGATGGACGAAATAAAGAAATAAACCGTCCACGGCCAGAGTGAGAGAAGGATCGTGTTGGCGTTAAACTTCAGCGCAAAAAACGTGTAGAATGGCGTCGCAAGCAGGAGCAGCGTCGCGCCCAAGCGAAACGCGCCCGATACGAAGCAGCCAACCAGCAGCCACACACCCATGAGTGCCAGTGCCGCGTTGAACTCGGACAGGGCATAGAACGCCCAGTTCGTGCGCGGCCAAACCTTAAACCAAAGGCCAGCCAACCAAGCCCAGACGGGCGGGTGATTGTAGTAACCCCACAGGAATTCCCGACCCCACACATAGGCTTCGGCCGTATCGGGGTGGATGGCGGAGGGCTCCGTGAGCGAGCCGTATAGGGTCCAGACCGCCGTGTGCAGAAGCACGGCCAGGCATAAGAGCAGACTGCTACGCTGGATCACGGAAATTCGACGGTGCATTGACTGGGCCTTGAGCATCTCTCTGCCTGCGCCGGTGCAGACTACTTCGGTCATAGCAACTTGGCACCATCTCGCTGCACGCCGGCAAATTTTCAATCATCCGCGCGGGTTCGCGAACACATTGAGACGCGGGGCACAGCATCACACTTCCCGTTCACGTCAAACTGCAAATGGCACGTCTGTTTCACCCCCGCACTCTACCGCGCGCGCAATCACATCGAGTGGCAGTTCAACAAGCTCAAGCACTTCCGACATATCTCCATGCGCTTCAAGAAGC
>JBGPGW010000360.1:0-3351 GCA_041484095.1 Alphaproteobacteria bacterium
ATGCGGATAGGCGCTGCCGGCGGGAACCGAGCCAACCTGGCGCAGCGTGACCGGCACAGTGGCGACGTCCGCCGCGCGCACGGCATAGCCGTCCATGGCCGAGACGGCGGTGGGCGGCTGGGAGCGCCGCGCCTTCACATCCTCGGCGAGCACGCGGCCGAGCGCGTGGGCGACGCTGACCTGCTCGGCCGGCAGCGGTGCGACGCCCGCCAAGATGCGCGAGAGCGCTTCTTCGACCGGGATCATCAGTCGGCCTTGAAGTCGCCGGACCGCCCGCCCGATTTCCGCACGAGGCGGATGGCCGCGATCGTCATGGCGCGGTCGACCGCCTTGCACATGTCGTAGACGGTGAGGGCCGCGACCGCGACGGCGGTGAGCGCCTCCATCTCGACGCCGGTGCGGCCGGTCGCCTTGCAGGTCGCCTCGATGTCGATGCGCGCCTCGTCCTCGGCGAGGCGCAGCTCGACCGTGACGGAATCGAGCATGAGCGGATGGCACAGCGGGATGAGATCGGGCGTGCGCTTCGCACCCATGATCCCGGCAAGGCGCGCGACCGACAGCACGTCGCCCTTCTTGATTCCGTTTTCGCTGATGAGCTGTGCCGTCTCGGGCTGCATGCGGATCGAGCCGCGCGCGGTCGCGCTGCGCGTCGTCTCTGCCTTGTCCGAGACGTCGACCATGCGCGCGCGTCCCTCGCTGTCGAGATGGGTGAACCGGCTCATCGTCGCGCCCTTTCGCGTTGTTCGGCGGGTGCGGCGAGAAGCGCCCGCGTCGCGGCCTCGACATCGGCCTCGGCCATGAGCGACTCGCCGACGAGAAAGCAGCGCGCGCCGACGGCGGCCATGCGCCTGAGATCGGCCGGAGTCCTGAGCCCGCTTTCCGCGACGATGGTGCGGCCCTCGGGCACGCGCGGCGCCAGGCGCTCCGTCGTCGCGAGGTCGACTTCGAGCGTCTTCAAGTCGCGGTTGTTGATGCCGATGAGGGGGGCCGTGAGCCCGAGCGCGCGATCGAGCTCCGCTTCGTCATGCACCTCGATCAGCACGTCCATGCCCTGGGCGAGGGCGAGCGCCTCGAGCTCGCGCGCGAGCCCATCGTCGAGCGCCGCCATGATGAGAAGCACGCAATCCGCACCAAGCGCGCGGGATTCCGCGATCTGGTAGGGATCGACCATGAAATCCTTGCGCAGCACGGGAAGGTCGGCGGCCCCCCGCGCCGCCGTGAGATGGGCGTCCTCGCCCCTAAAATAGGGCTGGTCGGTCAGCACGGAGAGACAACTCGCTCCGCCCCGCGCATAGGCCTTCGCCAGCGCCGCGGGGTCGAAGGATTCCCGGATGAGCCCCTTGCTCGGCGATGCCCGCTTGATCTCGGTGATGAGGCCGTAGCCTCCGGCCGCGACCGCTTGTCGGAGCCGGCGGGCGAAGCCCCGGCAGGGGGATTGGGCCCTGGCGGCGGCCTCGACCGTCGCTTGCGGCCGCGCGCGCTTGCGCCGCGCCACCTCTTGGCGCTTCTCGGCGCAGATCCGGTCGAGGATGTCGCTCATCCCGTGCTCGCGTCTCGTTTCATCCGATATCCCAAGGCCCGCCGTGCGCCTCATGGTGAGCCGGTTTAGGCGTGCGGTCTAGCTTGCCTGATGCGATTCAGAGCATCACCCCCACCCTAACCCTCCCCCGTCGAGGGGGAGGGGACGTTTGTGTTCGGGTCAAGCGAACCCTCTCCCCTTGCAGGGGTCGAGCCGCGAAGCGGATCGACGGTGGCGAGCGAAGCGAGCGGGTGAGGGGTACGCCACATCGGCACTCGACGAATTCTGACTCTAGCCCGCCGGCTTGGCCGTGATGAGAATCAACTGGTCGAGCGCCCGCGCGGCCTTGCCGTTGTCGATGGCCTCGGCGGCCCGCAGCACGCCGGCGCGGAGATCGTCGCACCGCCCCGCGACGATGAGCGCCGCGGCCGCGTTGTAGAGAACGAAATCGCGGAGCGCCCCCGTCTGGCCCGCGAGGATGGCGCGGAAGCTGGCCGCGTTCTCGGCCGCGTCGCCGCCCTTCAGCTCCTCGGCCTTCCTTCGCGGCAGTCCCGCATCCTCCGGCGTCACGTCGAAGGTGCGCACCTGGCCGTCGCGCAGCTCCGCGACATGGGTCGGCCCCGTCAGCGTCATCTCGTCGAGCCCGTCGGCGCCGTGCACGACCCAGGCGCGCTCGCAGCCGAGATTGCGCAGGACCAGGGCGATGGGCTCGATCCATTTCCTCGCGAACACGCCGACGAGAAGCCGGCGCACCCCGGCCGGGTTGGAGATGGGGCCCAGGAGATTGAAGATCGTGCGCACGCCCATCTCGACGCGCGCCGCCGCGACGTTGCGCATGGCGCTGTGAAAGCGGGGCGCCAGCATGAAGGTGATTCCGGCCTCTTGCAGCGCGTGCTCGACCGCGTCGTAATCCGCCTCGATGTTGACGCCGAGCGCCGCGAGCATGTCGGCCGAGCCGGCCTTGGACGAGACCGCGCGGTTGCCGTGCTTCGCGACCGGCACGCCGCAGCCCGCGACGACGATGGCGGTCGCGGTCGAGACGTTGAACGTGCCGGCGCCGTCCCCGCCGGTGCCGACCGTGTCCATGGCACCCGGCGGTGCCGCGATATGGCGCGCCTTCGCGCGCATGATGCGCGCCGCGCCCGAGATTTCGTCGACGGTCTCTCCGCGCACGCGCAGGGCCATGAGGAACGCGCCCATCTGCGCCGGCGTCGCGTTCCCCGACATGATGATGTCGAAGGCGGTCTCGGCCTGGTCCCGCGTGAGCGCGCTGCCCTCCGCGACGATGGCGAGGAGCGGCTTGAGGCCGCCGGCGGTCTCGTTCATGCCGCCTTCGCGCGCTCGGCCGAGAGATCGAGGAAATTGCGGAGCAACGCGTGGCCGTGCTCGGAGGCGATGCTTTCGGGGTGGAACTGCACGCCGTGGATGGGCTTGTCCCGGTGGGCGACGCCCATGATGATTCCGTCATCCGTCTCGGCGGTGATCACAAGGCAGGGCGGGAAGGTCGCGCGCTCGATCGTGAGCGAATGGTAGCGCGTCGCGCTGAACGGGCTGGGGAGGCCCCGGAACACCCCCGTGCCCTTGTGGTGGACCCGGCTCAGCTTGCCGTGCATGGGAAGCGGCGCCCGCACCACCCGTCCGCCGAAGGCCTGGCCGATGACCTGATGGCCGAGACAGACGCCCAAGAGCGGCAGATCGGCGGCCGCGACCGCCTCGGCGAGGTCGAGGCAGATGCCGGCGCGATCGGGATCGCACGGGCCCGGCGACATGATGATGCCTTGAGGCCGCATGGCGAGGGCGTCCTTGACCGCGATCTCGTCGTTGCGCCTGAC
>JBGPGW010000361.1:0-3344 GCA_041484095.1 Alphaproteobacteria bacterium
ACCCGCCGCTCCTTGGCCGGCTCGACGCCGACCAGCGTGCCGGAGACGTCCTTGCTGCCGTAGCGGAAGATGATGGGACCGCGAAGCGTCGGCGCCGCGGCGACGCCGGGGATCGCGAGGAGCGCATCCATCGTGGCATCGGCGTCGCGGATGCCCCGCAACTCGTCGAGGGGGCGCTGGCCCTGGAGCGCCACGGCCCCCGTCGGATAGGCCCGTTGCGCCGGCTGGAGGGGCGCCGTCCGGAATTCGTCCTTCATCACGATGTGCGGCGACACGTCGATCACTTTCTCGACGAAATAACGCTGAAAGCCCTGCATCATCGCCGCCATGGCGATGAAGAAGCCGACGCCGAGGGCGACCCCGCCGAGCGACACGATGCTTTGCCGCTTGCGATTGAGGAGGTGAGCCAGGGCGATGTCGAGCGCGACGGCCACGGGCTAGCCCGCCGGTTTCGGCGGCGCGGCGCGGCGCACGCGGTGACCGTCCTTGAGACCGGCCGGCGGATCGCTCACGACGAGGTCCTCCTCGCCGAGCCCCCCCACGATCTCGACCATCTTGTCGCCGATGATGCCGGCCTGGACGGATTGCGCGTGAACACGTCCATCCCTCATCAGCCAGACCCGTCCGTCGCGGAACGCCGTGATCGGCACCAGAAGCGCGTTCTCCTTCTCCTGCACGACGACATTGATCTCCGTCGTCATGCCGATGAGAAGCGGCGTGTCGTCGGGGAGTGCGATTCGCACCCGGTAGGTCTTGTTGACGGGATCGCCCTTGGGCGTGATCTGCCTGACCGTGCCGGACAGGACTTCGGTGGGAAACGCGTCGGCCTTGATGAGCGTGCGCTGATCGAGGCGGACGGAGGGGATATCTTCCTCGTCGACTTCCGCCACGATCCAGAGCGGCTTGGGTTTGCCGACCCAGAACAGCGCCTGGCCCGGCTCCGCGACCTCGCCCAGTTCGCCGTCGCGCCGCAGCACCGTCCCATCCATGGGCGACAGAAGGACCATGTTCTCGAGGCGCTTTCGAGCCTGGGCGACGGTCGCCTGCGCCATCGCGTGGTCGGAGGAGGCGCGGTCGTAGTTTTGCTGGCTCACGAAATTCTTGCCGATGAGGGTCTTGTAGCGCCTGACCTCGTCGGCGAGGAATCGCTCGCGCGATTCGAGCTCGCGCAGAGCCGCGCGCTCCTCGCGGTCATCCAGGCGAGCGAGCACGGCGCCCCTCTTGATCGTCTGTCCCTCGCAGATGCAGAGATCGATGATCCGTCCTTTGACGAGCGGCGTGATCTTGGCCCAAGTCACGGGCTCGACATTGCCCGTGGCATAGACGGCCTTCACCGCGGACCCGCGCGTCGGGGGCGCAGCGACCACCGCCGGCACGCCGTCGACGGCGAAATACACCGCAGCACCCGCAAGTGCCAGCGCACCGATAAGAATGTATGCAATCTTCGATTTTCGCATCGTGCCTCAAGCGCGCCGCGGGCGCCCCGTCGTCGAGCGCCCGCTTCTATATGGGGTGGCCCTCGCCCCGCATGCATCCGAAAGACGATCGCCCGAAGACGGCCGCTTGCGATGCGACCCTATCTCTCACGTCGCCGCCGGTCGCCTGCGCAATGCCCGCACGACCCCCCTCAAAGCGACGCGTCGAGCCCCAGGGAGAGCCCGCACCGAAACCGCTCGGCCGTCGGCTATGGCATGCACCGCCACCCTTTCCATGCCCGATCCGATATCCCGATCCCGCGCAAGCCGCATACCATATGGGGTATTAAGTTACCGATTATTTTACTATATGATGGACTTTCATTTCCGGGTGTCCTATGTTTTGTGTCCGAGACGCCTGCAACGCCCATCATCTAGCGGAGACATCTCATGCGCGAGCAGGATGTAGCAATAGGACAGCGATTCCAAAAGGTTGACGGCACCGGCCTCGTTTTCGAAGTGGCCGATATCGTGTCGGCGCGAAATCTACCCCACGCCCGCCTGAGGCGGGTGGATAGCCCGACGGAAGTGCGAATCATCGCGCTGTCGATTCTCCTCGACAAACACCATTACCAATTGACGGCCGATGGCAGCTTGCCAATCGCCCGGCGCACCTCGCCGCTCCATCTGACGGCGTCCGCCGGCAATTAGTTAGAGAGAGACGCAAGCCGATGGTCGGGCACGGTCTTACCGCGCCCGACATCTCGCGGATCGACCGGGCGTATTGACCGGGCGGATCGACCGGTGTCCCGTCTCTGCCGGTTTCTTCCCTACTCCGCCGCTTTCCTGGCCCCGTTGAGCGCCGCCCGGACGCGCTGCGGCGTCACGGGCATGTCCACGGGCATGTCGATGTGGCTGATGCCGAAATCACGAAGGGCGCTCACGATCGCGTTCACGGCCGCATGTGCCACTACGGGCGTTCGGCCTCGACATCGGGCAGCCTGTCCTCGGCCCGACAATAAGCGAGGATCGCGAGGCATAGAAGTATCGCAAGCGCGCCGAACACCGCGCGGTACGCGATGTCGGGCGCGGCGCCGTCGACGCTCGGGAAGGCGCGGACGATGTAGCCGCTCGCCACCTGGAGAATGGCGATGCCCGCGATGTTGACTCCGTTCGCGAGCGTCACGATGCGCCCGACCTGGTGGAGGGGGAAGAACGCGCGGGCATGCGCGTAGATCACGACCACGTAGTTGCAGGCGAGGCCGTCGAGGCAGAGAAGTGCGACCGTCGGCCATAGGCCCGGCCGGGGGAGAAGAGCCAGACCGGCGAGCGCCGCCGCCGTGAGGAGCGCGCCGGCGAGGACCACGCGCTTTCGCGATCGGAACACCCGATCGAGCGGGCCGATGCCGACATTGCCGATCAGCATTGCGACCGTGAAGAGAAAAAGCACGTTGCCGCGCTCGATCGCATCGAGCCCGTAGACGTCCGCGAGATAGGGGCCGGCCCAGAGGGCGCGGATCACGAGGACCATCGATAGGCCGCAAAAGGCGAGCGGCAGGAGCGGCCAGATCGCGCGTGTTCGCAAGACCTCGATCACGCCCTTCATCACCGCGCCCAAGCGCTCGCGCCTCTCCGTGTGATAGGGATGTCCCGGCGGCGCATCGCGGACGAAAAGAAACATCTGGGCCACGAGTACGACGTTGAGAATCGCCAAGCCGTCGAAGGTCGGACGCCAGCCGAAGCGTTCGACCGCCAGGGCGAAGGGCGTGGCCGAGAGCAGGATGCCGACATTGCCCATGCCCGAATAGAGCGCGACCATGGTCGCGAAGCGCGCGGGCCTGAACCAGCGCGCGAACAGCACCATCGCACCGGACAGGCCGACCGCGCATCCCGCCCCCATGATGGCCTGGCCGAGCGCCAAGCCGGCCG
>JBGPGW010000362.1:0-3323 GCA_041484095.1 Alphaproteobacteria bacterium
CGAGCGCAGGCGCCTCAAGACTTCGACGCCGCTCAGGCCCGGCATGCGCCAGTCGAGGATCACAAGGTCGATCGCCCGGCCGCTCTCGGCCTGGGCGATCGCGCGCTCGCCGTCCTCCGCCTCGACGACCTCGAATCCGGCATCCGTCAGGTTGGAGCCGAGGGATTCGCGAAAAAGATCGTCGTCATCGACGAGCAGGATCGTGCCGGCCGTCATGCAGCGCTCATTTCTTCGCGGGTGTGGCGCGCGCCATTTCGGCGCATGCCTTTCGAACCTCGCTCGAGGTCTTGGATGGCTTCACCTCATAGGCCAGCGCGCGGAATTGCTGCGTGCCCATGTCCATGTAGAAATAGACATCGACGAAACATTCCTCGACCCGGTAGCGCCATACGGAGGCCGGCGGCTCGTCGCGCGTGTCCGCAGGCTTGCCGGCGATAGAGAGCGCGTCGTCGTAGTTGAGGCCGATCAGCCGGTGCGGGTCGAAGCCGCCCGCGGCCTTTGGCGATTTCGGGGGCGCGACCGAGGCCGTCGCGGGCGGTGCGACGGGTGCGGGCTGTTGGCTCGGCTGTTGAGCCGGAGCCTGCGGCGGCGGCGCGAACAATTGCGTACAAGCGGCGGCGGCCAGCAAGGCGGCTACGCCCAAGATGATGACAGGGGTCCGAGTCATGGTCCTGATTGTTACGCCGTAGAGCAGGCATCGCAACCTCGCGATTGGCCATTCGCGGGCTTGTCATACAACCGAAGGCCTCGGGAACGGCACGCCCTCCTGAATTTGTCACACGAAAATCACAGGGCTTTTTAGCCAAAGGGCCACTTAATAGCGGTACCCACGGGTTCAGGCGCGGAAGCGAGCGGGGTGGCCCGACATCGTGGGCGCGGCGAAAAAGGATCGGTCATGAATCGGATGTCGATGTTGATGGTACCGCTCGCGATCGCCGCATTGGCGGCGTGCTCGAATTTATCGTCGCAGCAACAGCGCGCCTTGACCGGAGGCGCTGTCGGTGCGGCGGGTGGGGCCGTGGTCGGCGCGTTGGCAGGCGCGCCGCTCACGGGAGCGCTCATCGGTGGCGCAGGGGGAGCCGCCGTTGGCGCACTTATAAATCACGACGCGTTCAAGTGACGCGCCGTTGATTCGGTAACGACCGTTCCGACTCTCGCCGCGGCGGACAACGCCATCGACGCCGGCAGACCCTTCTTCGCCGCGGGCGACGGAGGGTCGGGTGAAGGGTCTCAAAACGGTTCCAGGAGCGGTGGGGCTCCAGGAGCGGCCATGGCGGAGGCGGTCAAGATGCCTCCGGCCATGGCTGGTCGTTCCGGCGTCGGGCCCGGGCACTAACTCTCGACCTCGAACACCCCTTCGATCTCGACGGGAATTCCGCGCGGCGCTCCGCCATGCCGACCGCGCTGCGCGCGTGGCGTCCATGCTCCTCGCCCCACAAGGCAAGGAACAAATCGGACGCGCCATCGATGACCGCGAATTGCCGTTCGAATCCGGGCGAGGAATTGACCATGCCCAAGAGCTTGGCGACGCGCCGCACGCGGTCGAGGGAGCCGAGCGACGCTTTGATCGTCGCGAGGATGTTGAGCGCCGCGGCCTCCGCCGCGCGCGCGGCATCTCGCTCCGTCACCTCGGCCGTCACCTTGCCGCGTTGTGCGATACCGGGAAGGACCGCGGGCGGGTGGCCCGAGACGAAGAGGAGCGATCCCACCTGGACGCAGCCGATGCGGTTCGCGTTGGGGAAGTCGTGCGCCCGCGGAAGGCTATGGCCGAGCGCCCGCAGCCTGGCTTCGATTCCCATCGCGATCAGATGAGATAGGGCGCGCGAAGCGGGTCGACATCCCTGAGACTCGGGCGGTCCCTTGTTCGGTCGGCGTAGAAGAGGATCCGGATGCCGTCCGGATCCTTGATGACCAGACCCTGCCTTGTGCCCTGGTCGACCGTTGCGTCGACTGCCAGGCCGCTCGCCGCGAGTCGCCGGGACGCGTGACGAAGATCGGTCTCATCCGTGACTTCGAACGCGATGTGGTGCAGGCCCGGCGTCAATCCGTCGGCCGCCCGGAAAATGGCGAGGTCGCGCCCCTCGCACGTGCCGCAGAAGGCGGCGAATGGACTGTCCGTCCCGCCATGGACGAGCGTCAGGCCTGCGGTCGTGGTGTAGTAGTCGATCTCGGCCGGATAGTTCTCGGCGACGAGCACGGCGTGGGTGATGCGACGGGGATGGAAGACCGCATTCTCGACGCGCCGGATCTCGGGCGCGGGGTGATAGTGGTGCGCGGCCGAAGGCGGGCGTTCGCCAGGAATCCAATGCGGCGTGGGCTTGGTCACGATGCCGCTCCGCTTCGTGCGCCATTCCTTCGTCGAGTCCGCGTAGTACTCGAGGGCATGCCCGTCGGGATCGGAATCGTAGATCGAATAGGTGATGTCGTGATCGACCGTGCGCGCGAACGTCTTCTGCCGGGCGCTGGCGCGGCGATAGCCGTCGACCAGGTCCATCTCGCTCTCCAGCTCGAATGCGAGGTGATAGAGGCCGGGCGTCTTCGTCCGGCAGAGCGCGCTCGTCACCTCGACCATCCCGATATCGTGATGCGTGTTGCCGTTGGAGAGAAATCCGGCCTTGACCGCGGGCCGCCTGTAGACCTCCTCAAGGCCGACGACGGTCGTGTAGAACGCCATCGAACGGTCGAGGTCGCCGACGAAGATATTGGCGTGGCCCAGACGTCGCGGCCGAAAGATCGGCTCTTCGCGCATGGGGTGGCGCTCCATCGTCACGGTACGTTCACGGGCAATGTGGTGATCACGCGCCGCCCTTCGCGCTGTGCCTTGACGAACGGGCCGGTCAGCTTCTCGCCGCGGTGGCCGAGCGTGGACTGGACGTTGCTCGGTTGTTGGCCGGGGGGCGCTGAATCGATGGCGGCCGTATAGGACCCCGCAGGAATCTGCTTGCCGTGGAAACTGTACGGTCCGGACTGGAATGCGCCGCCAGCCACCACCGTCGAGAGACTCTCGATCATCGTGCCGTTCGGCGCAATGAGCGCCACGTAAAGCCGCATGCCGTCCGGCAGGTTCGTGAGACCCCGCACCATGAGGCCGTTGTCCACGGGCCGGTGAACGGCCGAAAGTTTGATGTCGGCCTTGAGCAGCCCGGACGGCGTGTCGGAGGTCTGCGCGGAAGCCGGCTGGTACGCGATCGCGCCGCCGACCAGGGCGAGAACGACGATAATGATGCGACGGACGATCATGCGGCACTCTCCGTTATGGTCTCACCGTTGAGAAAACGCATCGCCAGCCGGTTGAACCGGTCGGGATGCTCGAGCTGCGGGAA
>JBGPGW010000363.1:0-3304 GCA_041484095.1 Alphaproteobacteria bacterium
ATCGGCGGGATCGGCTCGGTGCGCGGCGCGCTCTTCGCGGCGCTTCTCATCGGCCTCATCGACACGATGGGGCGGGCGTTCCTGCCGGATCTCCTGCGCCTCGTGCTGACGCGGGACGCGGCGCAGACGGCCGGCGCCACCGTGGCCTCGATGCTCATCTACCTGTTCATGGCCGCGGTGCTGTTCATGAGGCCGCAGGGCCTGTTTCCGCCCCGCATGCGCTGACGCGATGGCCGCCCTCATCCCACGCACCGTCGCCTTCGCCCTGCTCGCGGGGCTTGCGCTCGTTCCGCTGGTCGTCTGGCTGTCCGACGCACCGTTCTATCTCGACCTGTTCAACCGCGTGATGATCTACGCGATCGCCGCCGTGAGCCTCAATTTGATCATGGGCTATGGCGGGCTCGCGAGTTTCGGGCATGCCGCCTTCCTCGGCATCGGCGGCTACGCCGTGGGCATCCTCGCGAGCCACGGGATCACGAGCGGTTACCTCCAATGGCCCGCCGCGATGCTGGCCTCCGCCCTCTTCGCGCTCGCGACGGGTGTCGTGGTGCTGCGAACGACGGGCATGCATTTCATCATGATCACGCTGGCCTTCGCGCAGATGCTGTTCTTCCTGTTCACGAGCCTCGAGGTCTATGGCGGGGATGACGGGCTCACGCTCTGGTCGCGCTCCCGGTTTTCCGGCCTCTTCGATCTCGAGAACGACACGGTTCTTTATTATGTCGTCTTCGCATGCCTCCTCGCATCGATCGGCGTCTCGCGCCGCATCGTCCGCTCGCGCTTCGGGCGCGTCCTTCGGGGCTCGAAGGAAAACGACCGGCGCATGCAGGCCATCGGCTTTCCGACCTTTCGCTACAAGCTCGTGGCCTACGCGATCTCGGGCGCCATGTGCGGGCTTGCAGGCGCCCTCCTCGCCAACGAGACGGAGTTCGTGGGGCCGAGCGTGCTGAGCTGGGCGCGGTCGGGCGAGATCATGGTCATGGTGCTGCTCGGCGGGATCGGCACGGTCTTCGGCCCATTGTTCGGCGCGGTCGCCTTCATCCTTCTCAGCCACTTCCTCGCCGACCTCACCAAGCACTGGCTCATCATCATGGGGCCGCTCTTGGTTCTGGTCGCACTCTACGCGCGGGGCGGTCTTCACGGCCTCTTCGCCCGGGCTCGGGGGCGGCGATGAGCGCCGTGATGAGCCCCGTGCTGCTCGACGTCGCCGGCCTCACCAAGCGCTTCGGCGGCCTCTTGGCCTGCGACCGCGTGTCGATCGAGGCGCGGATGGGCGAGACGCACGCCCTCATCGGCCCGAACGGCGCCGGCAAGACCACCCTCCTCGCCCAGCTCGCGGGCGAGCTGGCGCCCGATGACGGAACCATCCGCTTCGAGGGACAGGACATCACCAAATTGCCCGCCCATGCCCGCTCGGCGCTCGGCCTCGCGCGCTCGTTCCAGATCACGAGCGTCTTTCGCGCCTTCACCGCCCTCGACAACGTGGCACTCGCGATCCAGGCCCATGCCGGGCACAGCTTCCGTTTTTGGCGGCCGGCGCATCGCGACACGGCGCTCGTGGAGCCTGCGCGCGCCGTGCTTGCCCGCATCGGCCTCGAGCACCGCGCGGGCGCACTCGCGGGCGCGCTCTCGCACGGCGAGCAGCGCCAGCTCGAGATCGGCATGGCGCTCGCCACCGCGCCGCGGCTTCTCCTCCTCGATGAGCCGACCGCCGGCATGGGGCACGCCGAATCCGAACGCATGGTGGCGCTCCTCAAGTCGCTCAAGGGCGAGCTGGGCCTGCTTCTCGTCGAACACGACATGGACGCGGTGTTTGCGCTTGCCGACCGGATCACGGTCATGACCGATGGCCGCGTGATCGCGAGCGGCGCGCCCGATGCGATCCGCGCCGCACCGGAAGTTCGCGCGGCCTATCTCGGCGCGGAGGAGGCCCCCTAGCATGCTCGCGCTGCGCCGGATCGAAACCGCCTATGGCGACAGCCAGGTCCTCTTCGGCGTGAGCCTCGAGGTGCGCGCGGGCGAAGTCGTGACGCTTCTCGGGCGCAACGGCATGGGAAAGACCACGACGGTGCGCTCCATCATGGGGCTCAGCCCGATCCGGTCGGGCGAGATTCTCTTCGAGGGCCGCCCGATCCATGGCCTGGCCCCCTACAAGGTGGCGCAGGCGGGGCTCGGCCTCGTGCCCGAGGGACGGCAGGTGTTCCCCAATCTCACGGTCGGTGAGAATCTCGTCGCGACCGCCGCGCATCGGACGGGCAAGCGCGAGCCTTGGACGGTCGAGCGCATCTTCGCGCTGTTCCCGGCGCTCGAGCACCGGTGCCATGCGATGGGCGGCCTCCTGTCGGGCGGCGAGCAGCAGATGCTGGCCATCGGCCGCGCGCTCATGACCAACCCAGTGCTGCTCATCCTCGACGAGGCGACGGAGGGGCTTGCCCCCCTTATCCGCCGCGACATCTGGGCCTGCCTCGCCGCGCTCAAGGCGTCGGGGCAGTCGATCCTCATCATCGACAAGAACGTCGAGGCGCTCACCCGCCTCGCCGACAGGCACTACGTTCTCGAGAAGGGCCAAGTCGTCTGGAGCGGCCCCTCCGCCGCGCTCGCCGCGGACGAGGATCTGCAGCACCGCTATCTCGGCGTGTGATCCGGCGTCGTGTTCGTCCGGGCGGCCGGACGAGCGGCTGAGCCACGTCGTGCCTGAGAGTCCTCGGCGCCCGTTCGATCGATCGGCCCTCGCCGGATTTCATGGGCGCTCCATCAGGGTTACACTGGCGCGGCCGCGAGTTCAAAGAGGATGGCGCGATGATCCGATTGTCGATCAGAAGAAAGATCATGGGCATCGCCGTGACGCTCATCGTCCTGATGGGCATTGCGGCGGTCCTGTCGACGGTCATGGTCATGCAGGTCGGCGGCCGGCTTGAAGAGATCACGGAAAGCTACATCCCGGCCTATGGCGGCCTGGCACGGACGAATATCCGATCGCTCGAACGGGCGCTGGCGCTGCGCCGGATGATCATCGAAAAAATCCAAGCGCCATCGAGCACCGGCCAGTTTGCGGCGTTGCGCAGCGTGTTCGACGCCAAAGGCGTGGAGGCCGAGCAGGAAGCGGCGGCCGCGCGCACATTGATCGATGGCCTGATCGAGACGAAAACCGCCGACGCAACCGCGCTGGCTCGGCTCGAGAGCCGCCTCGATGCCGCAATGAGCGATTCCCGCCGTCATCTCAATGATGAGATCGAGCGCCTCTTGCCATTGCTCGATGCCGGCGACGCCAAGGCGATCGCCGGCAGCCTCGCGCGCATCGACG
>JBGPGW010000364.1:0-3220 GCA_041484095.1 Alphaproteobacteria bacterium
ATTTCCCGAAAAGGTCACGGCGTTCCGGCCCGAGATGGCCGTGCACGGACGCTACGGCAAGCCCTGCCCCGTCTGCCGCGCGCCTGTCCAGCGCATCGTCTACGCCGGGAACGAAACCAACTATTGCGCGCGCTGCCAGACAGGCGGGCGCATGCTTAGGGATCGTGCGCTCTCGCGCTTGCTCAAATCCGACTGGCCGCGCACGCTCGAAGAGATGGAGGAGCGTCGCCGCGGCACCGGATGACCGCACGCGCCCATCGACCCCAAGAAACGAGACAGGGGGCAGCATGACGACGGCAACGGACATCTTCGCGAAAACAAGCTTCGTCGAGACGCGCCGGCCCATGCTCGAAGCGTCCACCTTGCCCGGCGCCTGCTACACCGCCGAGGCGTGGTACCGGGCCGAAGTCGAACGCATCTTCCTGAGGGAATGGCTGCTCGTCGGCCGCGCCGAGCAGATCCCGGATTCCGGCGACTACATGACCGAAGAGATCGTCGGCGAGACGGTCCTCCTCGTTCGCGGACGCGGCGCGCGCATCCGCGCTGGCCGTCTTCTTGAGGCTGCCGGCAATGGCCGCTGCGCGAGACGGCTGATCGCGGCCGACCCGCCTATTTGAGCGCGTTGTGGATGAGGTAGGTCGCGATATCGACCGGCTTCATCTTCTTGCCCAGGACCTCGCTGCTCTCGAGCGCGTGCTTGACGACCCAATGATTCTCGACGTTCGTGATCTTGACCTTGAAGATCCCTTCGGCGCCCTGGATCTTCGGATAGTAGAGCGGATCGACGCGCTTTTCCCGCCGCGCGACACGGTCCCAGACCTTGCGCTCGTCGATCTCCTCGAACCCGTCGCCCTCCTGTTGCTTCAAGAGACGCCAGTCGTTCACCCCGGCATGTTCGCGCTCATTCAGCGCGGCGACGGCCGCCTCGGCGTCGCCCTCCGTGACGCCAACCTTGTAGAGATGCTTGGTGAGGCCGACTTCGGCGCCCCACTCCGCAAGCGCCTTGCTGCTCGCCACGAACACAACGGTCATCCCATCTCCCCCGATCGGCGCTAAAGCGCGCCGCCATCCTCCAACACCGAGAAGCGAACCGGCAACAAGTCTTTCATGCTCACCCGGCCGCTCGAATCCTTCGCGACGAGCACGATCTTCTGCTCGTCCGGAATGCCGCAGGGAATGACCATCCGCCCGCCCGGCTTCAGTTGCGAGAGAAGCGGCGGCGGCACCAGATCCGGCGCCGCCGCGACGATGATCTTGTCGAACGGGCCTTCCGCGGGCAATCCCAGACGCCCGTCGCCGATCCGCACCTCGACATTCCGGCAGCGTGCCAGGCGCTTGCGCGCCGAAATCGCCAATTCCTCCAGGATCTCGACGGTGTAGACGCGGCCCGCGAGTGCGGCCAGCACCGCCGCCTGGTAGCCGAGGCCGGTACCGACCTCGAGGACACGGTCCTCGGCACCGAGATCCAAGAGGTCGAGCATCAACGCGACGATGAAGGGCTGCGAGATGGTCTTGCCGCAGCCGATCGGCAGCGGACAGTCCACATAGGCGAAGGCCTGCAGCTCGACCGGCACGAACGCGTGCCGCGGCACCGCGGCCATGGCCGCCATCACGCGCGGGTCGAGGGCGGCGCGGCCGAGCTCATCGCTCACGAGCATGGCGTGCGCGGCGATGTCCTCGATCATCCGGTGCCGCAGTTGGGCGAAGTGATCGTCATGCGAGGTCGTCACGGATCGCACCGAGCCCCGGTTGCGGAACACGTTACATCATACATCAGAAAGGGCTGCGCGTGTCAGGTGCCGCGCCATAGGAGAAATCCATCAAGGCGGACATGCCAGCGACGAGTCGAGTCCCGCGGGGCTCTCCCGCACCAGGATCCGGCGCGGAAGAAAGCGGGCATTGATCCGCCGAATCGAATAGTAAGTCTCGAGCGGATCGACATCGGCATTCGCCGTCTCGAAAAGAATCGACGTCGTGTAGAAATCGAAGAAGACAGCGCGCACCGTCGATGCCGGCAGGCGCCACACGACATCGGCAGAGCGAGGCGTATCCCTGTCATCGAGATCGAAACAGCGCGCCGTCGGCGGGCCGTAGCGGCCGCGCAACGCAAGGAGAACGTCGTTGTATCCTTTGATCGACACGCGCGGCCGGCGCAGGTCGAGAAGAATCTGGCGGAGCCGGTCCGTATCGCGATCCATCTGGAAGAAGGCCGTAAAGGGCTCCGCGCCGAGCTTGACGTCATAGACGGCGCGCTCGGCATAACTCGCGCCGTAGTCCAATCGGCCCCTGAGCACCCGGATACGCCCCTTGAGCGCGACATCGAGCTCCGGCGTCGTCATGCCCCAGCGGACGCCTGGCCAGCCGGCAACCTCTGCCTGCTCGGCGGCGCGGCCGAGAGGCGCCATCGCGCCCAACGCCATCGCGACCGCAACGAGACACAGCCAACGACAGGATCCTCCGAACGCCATCGATGCCCTCTCGGCCTCGCTCGCCTCGCGACCGGCAGCATGCCCGGGCGCCAAGCCACCGCACGACACGCGACCGCCTGCGCCCCATTTTGGACGCCAAAGAAGCAGACGAACAAGAGATCAGGGATGGACGGATGGCGCCGGATTCGGACCGCTGGTGTCGCTCGATCGGCAGGACGAGGCAAGGCGATCGCGTCGAACCGCCTGACAGTGACGTCGACCAGCCGGTCGTTGTCATTGCGCCATGTCAATGGCTCCAGAAGACCGCCTTGCCACGCTGTGCGCCATGGACCCGCCCGTGGAGGTCTTCAGAGCGGTGGCGCATCCTGCGCCCGATCGGGAAGAAGCGGTGAAGGACATTTCCAGCCGCGCGGAAGTCGCGCTCGAATACCCCGGCAAGACCACTATCGGCATCTTCGAGCGCCACAGCCGCCACGTCGGCCTCGATGAGAAGGGCGTCATCATCAAGCTGGAACATCCCGGCGAGGAGCGAAAGGTGGTGGACGTTCACCTCGCCTATGCGCTATTCCGCGACATGCCGCACGACCTCGCGGCGCTGAAGGGCGACTTTACCCGGATCGCCGAGACCTAACGGAGACACCTCGTGGACGCATTGAACGACGCCGCGCAAGCGCTGGGGCGCAATCACCACAACGCCAAGGAACGCCAGAAATGACGGCCGGGGCGCCCCCGCCGTCACGCCGCCTTGCTGCCGCCGGTGCGCGGCGATCGGAGGTCCTATGAGCGATCGA
>JBGPGW010000365.1:0-3215 GCA_041484095.1 Alphaproteobacteria bacterium
GGGCAGTTCATGACGAAGACCTCGATTACATTCGACGACGTCTCGAAATCCTGCGGCAGGGCCTTGCGGATGCCGGCGAGCGACGCCTCGCAGTAAAGGCTCAGCTTCCGATAGCCCTTGTAGTGGCGCGGCGCCGGTTTGAAGAGCGGAGTCCGGTCCGGCAGAGTGAAGGGGCGATGGAATTTGGACACGTCACACTCCCCTGGTTCGAGATGACAACAGATGTGCTGAGATCACGTGAGCCATGATCGGATCATATGTTACAAGCACGCAAGCTGAGCGACCTCACGACAAATATTTCTCGGCCAGCTTGAGCGTCTCATCCGTGAACCGCGTGCCCATGGCTTGTGCCGTCGGCGTCTCGGCATGCGAGGCCACCCAGGCCACGAGCAGGATGCGCCGCAACATGACCATGGTCGGGATCGCCGCCTCGTTCTCGGGCGAGAGCGGCGCCACGTCCCGGTAGCCGGCGACCCACGCTTCCATGAGCCCGGGGATGACCGGCTCATGCTCGATGAAGCTGATCGAGGCGGCGAAATCGTAGGCGAACCAGCCGAAGCCGCAATCGTCGAAGTCGATCACGGTCATACGCTCGCGGTCGACGAGCAAATTGGCAAGCCGGAGATCGGCATGCACAAGGCCGAAATGCTCGGGCCCCATGCCGAGCGCCGTCACCTGCCGCTCGATCCGGTCGGCCGCGCGCTGGAGAAGCGCGCGACCCCGATCGTCGAGGCCGGGCCCCTTGCGCCAATCGCCCCAATAGGCGATGCGCCCCAAGGCCGCGTCGAAATTCCACTTCTTCCGACGGAAGTCTTCGGGCACCGTCCAGCCACGCGCCTGGCGGTGCATGCGCGCGGTGATGCGACCGAGTTCGCGAAACCATTCGGACAGATTGCCGTCGACCTCGGGCTCGTGGCCCGAGACGAAGTCGAAGCCGACCGCGATGCGCGGCGCGTTGCCATTTTCGCCGATTGCCTGCAGCAGCGCGCCGTCGCGCGCCGCGATCGGCTTCGGCGTCAGCACCGTGCCGTCGGCGCGGAGCGCCTCGATCCAGGCGAGCTCGGACCGGATCTCGTCGAGCGTGTGGTAGCCGGGCCTGTGAACCCGCAGCACCATCCGCCGCTCGCCCTCGGCGAGAAGGTAGGTCGCATTCTCCGAGATGGTCAGCAGCGTCACATCGGCGTCGGGACCGAAATCCCAGCGCGCGCGGGCCTGCCGCACCTGCCGCTCGAGCCGGGCGAGAAAATCGTCGTCGTACATCATAGGGTCTTGAGGACGTCCTCGGCGGCGCGGAGAAGCTGATCGGCGTTCTCGCGGCTGAAGCAGAGCGGCGGGCGGATCTTGAGCACATTGGCTTGGGCGCCCGCGAGTCCGATGAGGACTCCGTGTTGCCGCATCCCGCCGACGACGGACGCCGCAACGTCACTCGCCGGGCGTCCGTCGCGGGCAAGTTCGATGCCGAGATAAAGACCCGCGCCGCGCACGTCTCCGATCGTCGAGACCCGGCCCGCCATCGCGGCGAAACCGTCGCGAAGATAGGCGCCGACGGTGCGCGCATTGTCGATGAGGCCCTCGCGCTCGATCACTTGGAGCACGGCGAGTCCGGCGGCAGCCGCCACTGGATTGCCGCCGAAGGTGTTGAAATAGCCGGACTCGCGCGCGAAGTCGCCTATCACCTCGGGCCGCGCCACGAGCCCAGCCACGGGCATGCCGTTCCCCATCGGCTTGCCCAGGACGACCATGTCCGGCGCGAGCCCGTGCCGGGCGAAGCCCCACATGGCGTCGCCTGTCCGCCCGAAGCCGGGCTGCACCTCATCCGCGACATAGCAACCGCCCGCCGCGCGCACGACCCCCAAAGTCTCGGCCAGCATGCCCGGCGGATCGACGAAGACTCCGTCGCTCGAGAAGACCGAATCGGCGATGAAGGCCGCGAAGCCGATGCCGTGGCGGCGCAAATCGGCGATCGCCGCTTCGACCCGCGCGGCAAATCGCGCGCCGACATCGGGCCCCTCGCGCCGATCGGGCGGGGCGACGGTGCGCACGTCGACGCCGACCGGCACCGCCGCGCCCGAGGACGGCGAGATCGCCGCGACGGCGGTCGTGTTTCCGTGATAGGCGGTGTCGGTGACGACGACCCCTTGGGCACACGTCGACCGCCGCGCGACGCGCAAGGCCAAATCGACGCTCTCGCTTCCCGTGCAGGTGAAGACGATCTGGCTCAAGCCACCGGGGAAGCTCGCGAGCAACGCCTCGGCATAGTCGGCGAGGATGTCGTAGAGATAGCGCGTGTTGGTCGCGAGCTTGGCCGCTTGCCGGCTGATCGCCTGGACGACATGCGGATGGCAGTGCCCGACCGAGGGCACGTTGTTGTAGGCATCGAGATAGGCGCGGCCGTCATGGTCGTAGAGCCAGACGCCTTCCGCGTGGCTCAAATGCAGGGGCTCGTCGTAGAAGAGCGGGCTTGCCTCGCCCAACACGCGCAGCCGCCGCGACAGCGCGCGTTTCAAGGGCGCGTCCACGCTCGCCGTGTCCCGGAAGGCATTCAGCGAGAGAATATTCCTGGTCTCGGTCATCGGCAGGGCATGTGGAACAACGGACATCCGGAAAACATGGCGACCCCGGCAGAATTGTACCCCGCGGTGCCTCTTCCGGCGATAGCGCGGTTCACCGCGTTTGCCGACGCTTATCGAGCGACCGGCGGACTGGCCAGGACCGGAAGCGCCGAACGCCCTTTCGCGCGGCATCGTCCCGAATGGGGATGGAGCACGGGCTACTCGAACGCAGCGTCGCCGGGCTCGAAGGCCGCGTCGATGAGCACCTCCCCCCGCCGCTCGACCCGCGCCCGGATGCGGCCGCCGGCCTGCTCCTCGACGGTGACACCCGCGAACTTCTTGGAATAGCCCCAGACCTCGCGCCCCCCGCACAGCGCGTCGTCCGTCGTCACGTACTCGTAGAGCACATGTAGAGCACATGCACGCCGGCGAGCGACGCCTCGCAGTAAAGGCTCAGCTTGCGGTAGCCCTTGTAGTGGCGCGGCGCCGGTTTGAAGAGCGGAGTCCGGTCGGGCATGGTGAAGGGGCGATGGAATTTGGACACGTCACGCTCCTCATCGTTGAGGCCTGGGATCGTTGAGGCCCATGCCGGCCGGAGGGCAATGACCGCTGCAATCCCCTCGCCGCCAAGCGCCCTATCGCTTTTTCTTCTTCTCGAAAATA
>JBGPGW010000366.1:0-3208 GCA_041484095.1 Alphaproteobacteria bacterium
CTGCTCGGCATCGAGGGGTTGTCGCCTGAGGAGATCACGCTTCTCCTCGATCTCTCCGAATCCTACGTCGAGCACAATCGCCGGCGCGACAAGAAGCGTTCGGTCTTGCGCGGGCGCACGCTCATCAACCTGTTCTTCGAGACCTCGACCCGCACGCGGACCTCGTTCGAGCTGGCGGCCAAGCGGCTCGGCGCCGACGTCATCAACATCTCGGTCGCCGACAGCGCGATCAAGAAGGGCGAGACGCTTCTCGACACCGCGATGACCCTGAACGCGATGCACCCCGACGTGCTGGTGGTGCGGCACCCGTTCTCGGGCGGGGTCAAGCTCCTCTCCGACAAGGTCAACTGCGCCGTGATCAATGCGGGCGACGGCAGCCACGAGCATCCGACCCAGGCGCTTCTCGACGCGCTGACCATCCGCCGCCGGCTCGGGCGGCTCGACGGCTTGCTTGTCGCGATCTGCGGCGACCTCGCCCACAGCCGCGTCGCGCGCTCGAACATCCACCTCTTCAACACGATGGGCGGGCGCGTGCGGGCCGTCGGGCCGCCGACGCTCGTGCCGCAGAACCTCGAACGCCTCGGCGTCGAGGTGTTCCACGACATGCGCGAGGGGATCGAGGGCTGCGACATCGTCATGATGCTGCGTCTCCAATCCGAACGCATGCACGGCGCCTATGTGCCCTCGATCCGGGAGTATTTCCATTTCTGGGGGCTCGATTACGAGAAGCTGGCCTCCGCCAAGCCCGACGCGCTCATCATGCATCCGGGGCCCATGAACCGCGGCGTCGAGATCGACACCGAGGTGGCCGACGATCTCGGGCGAAGCGTCATCCGCGAACAGGTCGAGATGGGCGTCGCCGTGCGCATGGCCTGCCTCGAGATCCTCACCCGCGACCGCAGGGAAGGCCGCGCATGACGGCCGAGGGGCGAAAGCCGGCGAACGGGCGCAAGACGGCGGCAGGGCGCGTCGCCTACACGAATGCGCGCCTCCTCGACCCCGCGAGCGGGCTCGATGAGCGGGGCGCGCTCCTGACCGACGGGCCCCTCATCGCCGATCTCGGGCCGCGGCTCTTCGCGGACGGCGTGCCGGAGGGCATCGCCGTCATCGATTGCGGCGGGCATTGCCTGGCGCCGGGCCTCGTCGACATGCGCGTGCAACTGCGCGAACCCGGCGAGGAGCACAAGGAGACGATCGAGACCGCGAGCCGCGCCGCGGCCGCGGGCGGCGTCACGGCGATGGTGTGCCTGCCCAACACCGAGCCGCTCATCGACGACGTGGCCGTGCTCGAATTCGTGGCCCGCCGCGCGCGCGAGGTCCGCCGCGTCAAAGTCTTCGCCTACGGCACCGTCACCAAGGGATTGCGGGGCGAGGATCTGACCGAGATGGGCCTGATGGCCGAGGCCGGCGCCGTCGCCTTCACCGACGGGATCAAGGCGGTCTCGAACGCGCGGGTCATGCTGCGCGCCCTCGCCTATGCGCGCGCATTCAATAAGGTGATCATCCAGCACCCGGAGGAGCCCCGCCTCGCCGAGGGCGGGGTGATGAATGCCGGCGAGATCGCGACGCGGCTCGGCCTCTCCGGCATTCCGGCCGCGGCCGAGACGATCATGGTCGAGCGCGATCTTCAGCTCGTCGAGCTGACGGGCGGACGCTATCACGCGGCGCATATCTCGACGGCCGCCGCGATCGAGCGCGTGCGGCGCGCGAAGAGCGCGGGGCTCCCCGTGACATGCGACACGGCGCCGCCATATTTCGCGCTTAATGAGACGGCCGTCGGCGACTACCGGACCTTCGCCAAGCTGTCACCGCCGCTCAGGAGCGAGGCCGACCGCCGCGCGGTCGTCGACGGCTTGAAAGACGGCACGATCGACATCATCGCGAGCGACCATGCGCCCCATGACCAGGATTCGAAACGCCTGCCCTTCGCCCAGGCGGAATTCGGCATCGTCGGGCTCGAGACCTTGCTGCCGATCGCGCTCGAGCTGTTCCATAACCGGCACCTGCCGCTTCTTGGCGTGCTCGGCGCCATGACCGCAAGGCCCGCAGACCTGCTCGGCTTGCCGCTCGGACGGCTCGGGGCGGGCGGGCCGGCCGATCTCGTCCTGTTCGACCTTGAGCGGCCGAGACAGATCGACGTCGAACGCTTCCGAAGCAAGTCCAAGAACTCGCCCTTCGATCTCCGGCCGGTGCAGGGATGCACGCTTCGCACCGTCGTCGACGGCCGGACGGTTTACACGCTCGATGGAGACTCGTGATGCCCGACGCGCTCGCCGCCATCGTCATGAGCCCGATCTCCTATCTCGCGGCCTTGGGCGGCTATGCCTTGGGCTCCATTCCCTTCGGCCTCATCCTCACCCGTCTCGCGGGCCTCGGCGACATCCGGGCGATCGGCTCGGGCAATATCGGCGCGACCAACGTGCTCAGGACCGGCCGGAAGGATCTCGCGGCCCTGACCCTCGTTCTCGACGGTGCGAAGGGTGCGGCCGCCGTTCTCATCGCCAATCGCTGGGGCCCCGATCTCGCGGTGCTCGCGGCGGGGGGCGCCCTCCTCGGACATATTTGGCCGGTCTGGCTTCGCTTCCGCGGCGGCAAGGGCGTCGCGACGGCCCTCGGCATCGCGCTCGCGCTCTCCTGGAAGGCGGGCCTGGCGATGATCGCGATCTGGATCGCCGTCGCCCTGCTCACGCGCTACTCATCGCTTGCCGCCATCATCGCGATGGTCGCGGGACCGGCGCTCTTCGGCGTGTTCGGCACGCACATGCAGAACGAATTCACGATCGCCATGTGCGTCGTCATCCTGTTCAAGCACACGCCGAATCTGAAGCGCCTTCTGAGGGGCGAGGAGCCGAGGATCGGCGAGAGCAAGGCGAACGCCGACGGCGCCTGACGAAGGAGGCCGCCTGACCGGCATGAGCGAACGCACATTACCCGCCGCCGAACGCCGCGCACGCCTCCGCCTCTTCCGGAGCGAGAATGTCGGCCCCGTCACCTTCCGGCGCCTTCTCGACCATTTCGGCTCGGCCGAGGCGGCTTTGCAGGCGCTCCCCGATCTCGCGCGGCGCGGCGGGCGCAAAGCCCCGGTCCGGCTCGCGAGCGACGGGGCGATCGACGGCGAACTCGAGACCCTCGCGCGCATCGGTGCGACCCTCCTCGTCTGGGGCGATCCCCTCTATCCCCTGCCGCTTGCCGCGACCGACGACGCACC
>JBGPGW010000367.1:0-3189 GCA_041484095.1 Alphaproteobacteria bacterium
CCTTCACACAGCTTCATATCATCTTCCCATGGCGCCCTCGGAGCGATCATTGCCAGCTCTTGCCGACCGGAATGTGCGGTTATCGGGCCGCAGTCATGATGCGATGCGCCCAGTCGTGCTCGAAGCCGGTGTTGCGCGCTTTGCCGAGGGCTCCTGCCTAGCACGGTTCGGCAACACGCACGTCCTTTGCACCGCGACGGTCGAAGAGAAAGTGCCGCCGTTTCTCCGCAACACGGGCCGCGGTTGGATTACCGCCGAGTACGGCATGCTGCCCCGTTCGACCAAGGAGCGCACCGAGCGCGAAGCCGTGCGCGGCCGGCAAAGCGGGCGGACGCAGGAAATCCAGCGGCTGATCGGCAGAAGCCTCCGGGCCGTGGCCGACCTGACTGCGTTTGGCGAACGCCAAGTGCGCCTCGATTGCGACGTGGTTCAAGCAGACGGGGGAACGCGAACGGCCGCCATCACGGGCTCGTTTGTCGCGCTGCATCTGGCGTTCCAGCATCTTCTCAAGGCGGGGCTTATCGCGCGCATTCCGCTCGCCGACCACGTCGCCGCCGTATCCTGCGGTCTTCGTCAGGGTGCGGCCTTGCTCGATCTCGACTATGCCGAAGACTCGACCGCCGATGCCGATGCCAATTTTGTCATCACGAGCAGCGGCGCGATTGTCGAGCTGCAGAGCAGTGCCGAGGGCGCCACCTTCTCGGAGCAGGAGTTTTCGGCGATGCTTTCCTTGGCGCGCAAGGGGATCGGCGAACTCGTCGCAACCCAGAAGCGCGCGATCGCTTCGATCTGAAGGCGTCCGTTGGGCCGGCCTCGGGACGATTCAACCGGCTCAACCGCGATGCGGCAACGGCTCGTGACGGAGGGCCTTGTCATCGCGAGTCACAACCCCGGAAAGATAGGCGAGATTGCCGCCCTGCTCGCACCGTTCAACGTCTGCGTCGTCTCGGCCGCCGCGCTTGGCGTGCCCGAGCCGGAGGAAACCGGCGACAGTTTTTCCGCAAACGCGCTCCTCAAGGCGCGCGCCTGCGCCGAGGCCACCCATCGTCCGTCGCTTTCCGACGATTCGGGTCTGGTGGTACCCGCCCTCGACGGTGCACCGGGGATCTATTCGGCGCGCTGGGCGGGGGCGCGCCGGGATTTCATGGCTGCCATGACCCGCGTCCACACGGCGCTCGCCGACCGCGATCGGCGGGCGCATTTCGTTTGCGCGCTGGCGCTCGCTTGGCCGGACGGCTCCGCGGAGTGCTTCGAGGGACGCGTCGACGGCACGCTCGTTTGGCCGCCTCGGGGCGAGCGCGGCTTCGGCTATGATCCGATGTTCCGGCCCGATGGCCATACCGAGACCTTCGGGGAAATGGCGCCTGAAGCCAAGCACGCCATCAGCCACCGGGCGCGCGCCTTCGCGTGCCTGACAAAGCGATGCTTCGGGACGTGAGCGGCGCCACGGCACCGCGCGACGGATTGTCGCGGGATCGTTCGATCGCGGTCTATGTCCACTGGCCGTTCTGCCGGCGGCTCTGCCCGTATTGCGACTTCAACGTCCACATCCGCGATCGTGTCGATCATGATGCGTGGCGGCAGGCGCTGCTCCGGGAGCTGGATCACTTCGCAGCACTCATTCCCGATCGTACGCTCACCAGCGTTTTTTTCGGCGGCGGCACCCCGTCACTCATGCGGCCGGAAACGGTCGAGGCGATTCTGTCGCACGCAAGCGATCGATGGCGATGTGATCCCGCCCTTGAAATCAGCCTCGAGGCGAACCCGGAAGACTCCGATGTCTTCGCGGCGTTCGCGACCGCCGGCGTCACGCGGCTCTCGCTTGGCGTTCAGGCGCTCGACGACGACGCCCTCGTCTTCCTCGGACGACGCCACGACACACGCCGCGCCATCGCCGCCATCGAAGAAGCCCAGCGCCGATGGCGTGACGTGTCGATCGACCTGATCTATGTCCGCCCTCGGCAGACTCTCGACGAATGGGAGGAAGAACTTCGACGCGCCCTCCGGCTCGGAACGACGCATCTCTCGCTCTACCAGCTCACCATCGAGCCGCGCACGTCGTTCTACACGGCAGCACGGCGCGGCACGCTCACGATGCCGGACGATGATCATGCGGCTTCGCTCTTCGAACTCTCGCAGAGTGTCTTGAGCGATGCAGGACTGCCGGCCTATGAGATATCAAACCACGCGCGCCCGGGTCATGAGTGCCGGCACAACCTGACGTATTGGACCTATGGCGATTACATCGGTATCGGCCCCGGCGCGCACGGTCGATTGACGATCGATCGCACGAAGCAGGCGATCAGCCAGATTCGGAAGCCGGAACGCTGGCTCGACGACGTCGCCCGCCGCGGCCATGGCACGGAGGAGTGCCTTGGTCTCGCGCAATCCGAACGGATCTCCGAGCTTCTGATCATGGGCCTGCGCCTCACTGGCGGCATCCCGCGCGAACGCTTTCGAGACGAGGCCGAATCCGATATCGAGGCGGCGCTCGACCCGGCCAGGCTGGCCGAGCTTCAGGCGATGGGTCTCTTGATCCTCGATCGCGACGGCCTGCGTGCGACGCCGAGGGGCCGCCAACGCCTCGATTCCGTGCTCTCACGGCTTCTCGGCTGAAATCCCCGCTAGCGGCCCGCCACGAAACTTGCGGGCGGTGGGCTCACGACGCGAAAGCCGTCTTTGCGGACTTCAAACACCGCAAGACCGCGTTCGACCAGCCCATCCGGACGGAAACGGAAAATTCCGTCGAGGCCGCTAAAGCCGCTCGGCGCCGCCAAGGCGCCCGCATTGAAGTCGCTGCCGCCCGACGACTTCGCAAGAACCGCCGCCATCGCCATGGCGTCATACGCCAGGGTCGCCAGCCGGGCGGGATCCCGTCCATAGGTCTCACGGAATCGCTTTTCAAACGTTTGGCGTCCCTCGACGGCGGGCGCCGCGAACCAGCCCCCGACGAGCGCCGGCTCCTGCCGGATGCTCGCCATGTCCCATTGGCCGGTGCCGAGAAATCGCACCTTGGCGGGATCGATGTCGTAATACGGCAGGAGAGGCGCGAAGGAGAGAAGCTTGTCGCCACCCTCGGGGATGAGCAGCGCGTCGAAATCAAGCCGCGCGGCAAGCTGGCGGATGATCGGGGTCAATTCTTCGGCGGGATCGTAAAGGCGGACCTGCGTGACTGTGACGCCCTGGCGA
>JBGPGW010000368.1:0-3188 GCA_041484095.1 Alphaproteobacteria bacterium
CCCTCGCCGGGACGCCCCGCTTCGAAGATCAGCACGTCGCGTCCGGCGCGGGACAGCGCAAGGGCCGCCGCGAGCCCCGTATAGCCCGAGCCGACGATGGCGACATCGGCTCGCTCCGGCAGCGCCGTTTCGTGCGATTCCGCCGGCGGGGCGTCGAGCCACCAATAGGGATCGGTCGAGAAGTCAGGTGCGAAGATCGACATGGCGGATCACTCTAACGATGCGCGTGCGCGGGGGCCACACTGGCTTCTATAATCGGCGCGACACTCATCGCTCAAAGGGGGAGATCCATGGCGAAGAAGACCGCGAAGAAAGACAAACGCATTCTCGTGAAGAAGGACGGCCACATCGCGTGGATGATCTTCAACCGTCCCGACGTCTTGAACGCCATGATGATCGAGACCTGGGCGCTCATGGACCGTCTGCTCGCGGAACTGGGCGAGGACAAGAAGATTCGCTGTCTCATCCTCACGGGCGAGGGGCGCGCCTTCATGGCGGGGGCGGACATCGCCGATTTGAGGCTCCACAACAAGATGATCCGGGAGGGCAAGCTGACCGGGGCGGAGCTCCGCGAGATGGTCCACATCGCGCAGAGCACGTCGCGGCGCATCCAGCGCCTGCGCTTCCCCGTGATCGCGGCGGTGAACGGCTACGCCGTCGGCGCGGGGTGCGAGGTCGCGATCGGCTGCGACCTCGTGGTCGCGGACGAGACGGCCAAGTTCGGCTTCCCCGAAGTCACGGTCGGCGCCTGCATCACCAATGCCGGCACGTTCCTCCTGCCGCGGAAGGTGGGGGTGAGCCGCGCGAAGCGCCTTGCCTTCGCCGGCGAGTTCATCGACACGAAGGAGGCGCATCGCATCGGTCTCGTCGACGAGATCGCGCCCAAGGGCAAGGTGCGTCAGGTCGCGGAGAAGCTGGCCCGCCGCATCGCGAGCCGCGCGCCCATCGTCGTTCAGTTGCACAAGGCGATGATCGACCGGGCGCTCGAGGCCTCGTTCGAGACCGCTCTCATGATGGAGACCGAATCAGTCGTGGCCTCCATGCTGACCGAGGATCTCCAGGAAGGCTCGACGGCCTTCTTCGAGAAACGAGAGCCGAAGTTCAGGGGACGGTAGGGGTGCCCGAAGGCCAGCCCCTCACGCCGCGGCGTGCGGCCAGACCTTGGGGAAGATCGCGTCGTCGGTGAGGCGCTCGCCGTTCTTGAACGGACGGCCCTCGATGCGGGGCTCGACCTCGACTGGTCGCGCGGCATAGACGCAATCGTCGCCGAGCCACGTCGTCTGCAGCGCCCGGCGCTGGATGGGCAGCGTATTGCCCGACGCGCCATGAAGCATCATGGGATGGAACGCGATGCAGTCGCCCGGCTGCATGTCCCAGGCGATGATGTCGTATTTGCTCCGCTCGGCCTCGACATCCGGCGCCGGCTCGAATTCGGGGCCGAGGCCCTCGGGGATGCGGTTGCCCTTGATGAGGACGGGCACGAAGCTCTTGCCCCAGCGGTGCGAGCCGCGCACGAAGGAGAGGCAGGTTTCCTTCGTGACGGGATCGATCGGAATCCACAGCACGATGATCTGCTTGCCGTCGACGTTGTAATAGACCTGGTCCTGGTGCCAGGTCGAGACCTTCGTGGTGCCGGGTTTCTTCACGAACACACCGTCGAAGAAGTAATTGATCTGCTTCGAGCGGGTGAGCCTGGCCGCGACCGCGGCGCCGGGGCTCTCGGCCGCGAAGCGCTTCAACACGGGGACATGCCGCCAGACATAGTAGTCGGTGAAGAAGAAACCGGGATCGCCCGGGTCCGACTGCACGCGGCCATAGGGGCCCGGCTTCGCCAGATCCTGCTCGATCCCTTGGGCGATCATGTCGCGCCATTTTTCGGCGAAGATGCCGCGCAGACAAATAGCGCCGTCCGTCTCGTAGCGGCGGACGTCGTCCTCGGCGACTTTGGACAAAACCCGGTTGATCTCGGCGCTCATCGCTCAATCCTGTGGCGGATGCTGGCAGTCATTCTATGCGGTGAGGAGCGGGGGAGACCAGCCCTTCGCGTCCCTGCGGGCGCTCAGCCTTGCGGCCAGACGCGCGGGAAATGGGGGCCGTCGAACCGGGCGCCGGGTTTGAGCCCGGCATGGCGGAGGTCGGGGTCGGTGCCGCCGAGCTTGTCGGGCCGATAGGTCGCGTCGTCGCCCGTGAAACGCGCGGCCAGCACGCGCAGGCGCTGGCCGGGCGCGAGACTGCCCGAGCCGCCATGGAGCACCATGCCGCAGAAGGCCAGGCAATCGCCCGGCTCCATCGCCCAGGCCGCGATGTCGTGGCGTTCGGGGTGGGCGTCGATGTCGGGGATGCGCGCGAGCACGCGCTCGCTCTCGTTCCGCACGTCGCGCGCGGTCTCGAAGGCGTGGACGCCTTGCCCCTCGGCGAAAAAGCTTTCGCGGTAATACACCGTATTGGTCGCATGGGAGCCGCGGAGGAATTCGAGCGCGCTCGCGCGCGGCACGGGATCGAGCGGGACCCACAGACTCACGACATGCTCCCCCTCGACGCACCAATACGGCACGTCCTGGTGCCAGGGCGTGCGGGCCTTGGTGCCCGCCGTCCGGTAGAACATGCTGTCGTAGAAGATTCGCGCGGTGGCCGAGCCCATGAGCCGCGCCGCCAGCGCACCCGCGGGTGAGCGGCGGTAGAAGCGCTCATACTCCGGAATGCGCTCCCAGCTCACGACGTCGTTGAGGAACACGTGCCCCGCCTCGTCCTTGGCGTAGGTGTGGGCGTAGGGGCCGGGGCTCGCCATGTTGCGCTCGGCGCCCTCGCGCAAGAGCTCGATCCATTCCGGTCCGAAGACGCCGCGGAGGCACACGACGCCGTCCTGCCGATAGGCCGCGAGATCGGCTTCGGTGACCACGGGATCGCGAGTCATCAGGCCTTTCCCCGGAGAAACCGCCGCGCCGCGGCAAGAAGGACCGAGGCGCCGACGGGGATGGCGCGCTCATCCACCGCGAATTCCGGATGGTGCAGCGGATGCGTCATGCCGAGCGCCTCGTTGCGGATGCCGAGGCGGAACATCGTGGCCGGTATCTTGCGGCCGTAATAGGCGAAATCCTCGCTGCCCATCGACGGCCGCTCGATGTCGACGACCGAATCGGGGCCGAGCGCTTCGGTCGCGGCCGAGCGCACCAGCTCCGTCAGCGTCG
>JBGPGW010000369.1:0-3144 GCA_041484095.1 Alphaproteobacteria bacterium
AGATTGTGCATCGACGCCATGGCGATGCCCTGGCTCCGTGCCTTCTCCATCAGCTTGTCGCGGCAGGCGGCGAGCGCGATCTGCGCGAAGCCGTTGTCGGCGTCGGCCGCGATCACCCCCGGTGCCGCATCGCGGACGACCGCGACGGCGTTCGGGTTCATCCATCCGCTCTTGATCGTCGAGACGTAGCCCGGCAGGCGCGTGAGCCCGTGGCTGTGGACGCCGTCACGCTCCGCCGCGACGACGAGGGGCGCGATGATCCCTGTCGTCTCGGGCGTCAGGCCATGCGCGGTGAGCACGCGCTTGACGAGCTTGGTCAGATCTTCGATCGAAACGACGACGGGCATGATCGGCCTTCGGATTCGGTTGGGTGCCTGGGCGATCCGCCCCTTGCGGATTCGGCAGCGATGCCGCAAGCCCACTCAACTGAGAGAGGCTGCCGCCGTCAATGGCTTCGGCATCTCTCACAGCGAGGGACGCGGGTCGAGGGACGCGGGCGAAGGGGATTGCCAGCGCCGCGCGCCAGGGTTCATCATGGGTGGTCTTCGCGAGGGAGCCGCGCGATGAAGCTGAGCGACGGACAACTGAAGGCCTTCGAGCGGGACGGGCTCCTGGTCTTGCCGAATCTGTTCTCGGCAGACGAGGTCGCGCGCCTGAAGGCGCCGCTTCCCGCCATCTTCGCCGAGAACAGCGAGGCCAACATCCGCGAGAAGGAAAGCGGCGTCGTCCGCACCGCGATGGGCCTTCATCTCCGGAACGCGGTCTATGCGAAACTCGTGCGCCATCCGCGGTTCGTCGAGCCCGCGCAGCAGATCAGGGGACCGGCGCTCTATATCCAGCAGGTGAAGGTCAACGTGAAGGCCGCCTTCGAGGGCGAGGCCTGGCAGTGGCACTACGACTTCGCGACGCATCACAATGACGACGGCGCGCCCGAGCCGCTGGCGCTCAACCTTCACGTCTTCCTCGACGATGTCAGCGAGTTCAACGGGCCGCTTCACTTTATCCTCGGCTCGCACAAATTCGGCCCCGCGCCCACGCGCCACGACACGACCAGCACGAGCTACCCGCTCTGGGTGGTGGATCAGGACACGGTCGCGCGCTTGGCGGGAGAAGGCCGGCTCGTCTCGGCGACGGGGAAAGCCGGCACGGCCCTCATCTTCGGCGACGCGCTGGTGCATTGCTCGCCCCCCAACATGTCGCCCTGGAACCGGGCGATCTTCTCGCTCATCCTCAATCCCGTCCGGAACAGGCAGACCAAATTCGCGCGGCCCGACTTCAAGCACCACCGGGACTTCACGTCTGTCACGCCCCTCGGCGACGGTTGCCTGCTCGAATCGTGCGCGGCGGAGTGAGGGACGGGCCTGCCCTCACCCGGCATGCGCGCGGCGCGAGTGATCCTCGCCGTACTCCTGGTCGTGGCCGATGCGATAGCGGCGGGCGCGGACGAGGGGCGCTTCACGGTCCAGGAAGAGAACGATTTCTTCACGCCGCATAACCGCGACCGGCACTACACCCAGGGATTGCAGGTCAATTACCTCTCGCCCGCGCTTCCATCGGGGGGAATGGCGCAGCCGATGGCGTGGCTCGCTTCGGCCCTGCCCGTCTTCCAAAGCGGATCGCAATCGACCGCGCGGCGCTTCAACCTGTTCCTGGGCCAGCAATTGTTCACGCCGCAGGACAAGACTCTGCCGAATCCCGATCCCGCCGATCGGCCCTATGCCGGCTGGCTCAATGGCGGCGTCGATTTTCTCGAGGACGCGGATCGGCAAACGCTCGACCGGGTCCGCATCCAGCTCGGGCTGATCGGTCCCGCCGCGCTCGGCAAGGTGACGCAGAACAAGACGCATCTCACGATCGACGTGCCCCAGGCACGAGGGTGGGACAAGCAACTCCAGAACGAGCCGACGCTCGGATTCACCCTTGATCGCCATCGCCGTTTCATCGGCGATCTCGACGACACGATCTCGGTCGATGTCATTCCCTCCGGACGCATCGCCCTCGGCAACGCGTTCGACGACGCGGCGATCGGGGCCCGCGCGCGCATCGGCCAGAATTTGCGGGCCGATTACGGCCTCCCCCGCATCGAGCCGGGGCCGTCGGGCACGGCGTATTTCAACGCGAACGCCCTCTCGCCGCGGAGCCGGTTCGGCTGGTCCGTCTTCATCGGCGCGGAAGGCCGCGCCGTCGGCCGCGACATCTTTCTCGACGGCAACACCTTCGGAGCCAGCCCGTCGGTGCCGAAATGCATCCTTGTCGGCGAGCTCGAAGCGGGCGCCGCGGCGTTCTATTCGGACTGGCTGCGCCTCAGCTACACCTATGTGTACAGAAGCCCTGAATTCCGCGGCCAGCGCGGCGGGGACGAGTTCGGCGCGCTCACCATGTCTCTGGTCCTGCCCTTTTGATCGGGCTGCCGTTCCGATCCGTACTGCTCCGTAGCCGCTCCCACCCAGCGCGCGACGAACGGGACAAGAGACGCCGCCTCACCTCGTGTCGAGATGCGGCGTCACGACCTCGCGCGCGGTGCTGCTGGGAAGGACGGGCACGATCTCGAAGTCGATGCCGTAGCCGCGCCAGTTGAGAATCCATTCCTGCACGAGGCGCAAATCGTCGCATTCCATCAGTTGAAAGCAGCGGCTGAAATTCGGCTCGATCCAACTGTCGACGTAGCGGAGCCCCTCCGGGATCATCCGGCCTTCCTCGCGGACGCGCTTGTAAATCGGCACCATGTCGTTGTCGCGAAAACGCTCGATGATCATGAACAGCATGGCGGGGCCCCGTCTCTGCCGGTTGGACGTCCGTGCAGCATAGCGGTCCGCTTCGGGTGCGCCACGGCCGAGAGCGCCTCCTGCCGCTCCCGCCCTTGCCGTTCCGGCCGGTCTCGATCACGATCAGTCAATCGGACCCCCGGCCGGGAGCGCCGGGCGTGCCCGCGGATTGGCGGTCTCGGAGATTGGCCATGTCGTCGCAAACAACCGGTGCCGTCGGGCGCAGCGAAGAGTCCCGCTCGAGTGACTGCTTCACCGTGGAGCCCCTGCCGGGTGCGACCTTCGGCGGGGTGGTGCGCTTCAAGAACGGAATGGATGCCCGCGCCGCCGTCGCGGCATTGGAAGCCGATCCCGCTTCCCTCCCCCGCGCCCTCTATGC
>JBGPGW010000370.1:0-3138 GCA_041484095.1 Alphaproteobacteria bacterium
CTGAGGGACATTCTCGGGGTCGATCGCGTTGACGCACGCTTCGACGGCGCGGTGACATACCACGATTCGTGTTCGGGCTTGCGTGAGCTGGGCGTGAAAGACCAGCCGCGGCATCTGCTCAATTCGGTGTCGGGTCTGCGCATCGTCGAGGCGGCCGATACCGAGGTATGCTGTGGCTTCGGCGGGACGTTTTGCGTGAAGTATCCCGAGATTTCCGACCGCATGGTCCTGGACAAGGTGAACGCCCTTCGCGCGACGAACGCGGACACGGTGCTCGCGGGCGATATGGGATGCCTCCTCAACATCGCGGGCAAGATGAGCCGGCAGGGCTGCGGGATGCGCGTGCGCCACGTGGCGGAGATCTTGGCCGGCATGGCCGATGATCCCGCAATCGGCGAGCCGGCCGGCAAGGATTGATCCAGTGGACGTATCGAGCCCGTCCTTCAAGGAAAACGTCCGCGGAGCGCTCGGCAATCAGGGGCTGCAGAAGGCGCTCGCCCATATCAAAACCGGATTCATCGAACGCCGCACGAAGGCGGCCGCGCGTCTGCCGGAATTCGATGCGCTGCGCGATCTCTCCCGCGACATCAAAAATCATACCCTGGCGAACCTTGACCACTACCTCGAGCGGTTCGAATCGAAGGTCGTCGAATCCGGCGGTCACGTTCATTGGTGCGCCGACGCGGAACAGGCGCGCCGGACCATCCTCTCGATCTGCCGAGAGCTCGGTGCCCGGACGGTGACAAAAGGTAAGTCGATGGTCGCCGAGGAAATTTCGCTCAACGAGTTTCTCGAGGACAACGACATCACGCCGGTCGAAACAGACCTTGGCGAATACATCATTCAGCTTCGCAATGAACCGCCGAGCCACATCATTGCTCCGGCTATTCACGTCAACAGGGAGCAGGTCGCCGACGCGTTTCGGGCCGCTCATACGAGTCTGCCGCACGACCGGGTATTGGAAGAGCCCCGCACCCTGCTCGCGGAAGCGCGCACCACGCTTCGCGAGAAATTCATCGCAGCCGATGTCGGCATCACTGGCGCCAACTTTCTCATCGCGGAGACGGGCTCGACCGTCATCGTGACCAACGAGGGCAACGGCGACCTGACCCAGACCTTGCCGAAAGCCCATATCGTTTTGGCCAGCATCGAAAAAGTAGTTCCGACCCTCGAGGACGCGTCGACAATCCTTCGGGTTTTGGCGCGTTCGGCGACGGGGCAGGAGTTTTCGGTCTACACCACGTTCTCGACCGGACCGCGGCGAACGGGCGATGCGGACGGACCGGGAGCATTCCACGTCGTTCTGCTCGACAACGGGCGGAGCGCGATGCTTGGCACGGAGTTTCAGGAGATGCTGCGCTGCATCCGGTGCGGCGCTTGTCTCAACCATTGCCCGGTCTATGGATCCGTCGGCGGCCATGCCTATGGATGGGTCTACTCCGGCCCAATGGGCGCCGTCCTTACGCCGCTTCTTGTCGGTCTCGAGAACGCGCGGGATCTGCCGCAAGCGTCGAGTTTCTGCGGCCGGTGCGAGAGTGTCTGCCCGATGCGGATTCCCCTTCCGAACCTCATGCGTCGTTTGCGGGAACGCGATTTCGAACGAAAACTTGCGCCGCCGGTCGATCGCTGGGCGATCCGTATTTGGGGATTCGTTGCGCGTCGACCCGCCCTTTACCGCTTTGTTGCGTGCGTTGCCGCATGGGCTCTCGCTCGCCTTGGCAAAGAGCGCGGGGTTGTCAGGCGCATTCCGTTCGGTGCCGGCTGGAGCGCCGGCAGGGACATGCCCGCGCCAGCGGGTCGCACGTTTCAGGCCCTATGGGCACGCCGAGCCGCGAGCAACGGACGATGAGCGAGGCGCGCGCGAAAGTTCTCGGGCAAATCAGAACGGCGCTCGAGCGCGGCGGAGCGGCCCGTACGCCGCTCGCCCAGCTGGACAAGCGGGTTCGCGATCCCCAGGCGAACCTGATCCCCGGACGCGCCTTGGTGTCGCCGGCAGAGCGGGTCGATCTGTTCGTGCAGATGGCCGAAGAGGCATCGGCGACCGTCGCACGCGTCGCGCGCGCCGATGACGTGCCGGGGGCCGTCCTCGATTATCTGCGCAGTCAGAATCTTGCCCCCAAAGTCGTCATGGCGCCGGATTTGGATCCGATCGATTGGTCCAAGGCGCCCCTCATCGATATCCGCCGCGGTGCCGCAGTTCCTGACGACGTGGTGGGCGTGACAGGCGCATTCGCCGGAATCGCCGAAACCGGCACGCTCATGATGGTATCCGGCCCCGGACATCCGACGACCCTCAACATCCTGCCGGAAACCCATGTCGTCGTCATAGGGCGCGAACAGATTCTGGGCGCCTACGAGGACGCCTGGGCCAAGCTGCGCGCATCGCGCCGGCATGGGGACGGTGAATGGATGATGCCGCGAACCGTCAACTTTATCACCGGGCCGTCGCGAAGCGCCGACATCGAACAGAAGCTGCAGATGGGCGCTCACGGACCGCGACGCGTGCATGTCGTTCTCGTGGACTCGGGGCTGGGGCATGGCGGCGGCCAATAGACGCCCGGGCGCACGAGCCGGCCACGCGCCGCAGGCTGAGGATGATGCGAGCCTGTGGGCCTGGGCGACGCGTGAGACAAAACCGTTGCCGGGTCGACCCGTCAGCAAGCCCGCACGGCCGGTGAAGGCGGTAAAGGAGCAGGCCTCAGAGGCGCCTTCGCCGCGTCCCGCGGTCCGCACAAACATCGCGGCGGAGCTGTCCGCCAAGGCCACTGCCGGCATCGACCGGCGGACGGCCGATCGCTTTCTTCGCGGCAAGATGGAGATCGACGCGACGCTCGACTTGCACGGCATGACACAATCCGAAGCGCATGGCGCGTTAGACGCGTTTCTTGATCGCGCCATTGCGCGCGGGTTTCGCTGCGTCATCGTCGTGACCGGCAAAGGCGGCCGGACTGGTGAAACGGGTGTGCTACGTACGGCGGTTCCGCGATGGCTCAATCAGGTCCGGCATCGCGACCAAATCCTGTCCTTTGCCCCGGCGCAGCGGAAGCATGGGGGCGAGGGGGCCATCTATATTTTGCTGCGCCGCCGCCGGACTCAGACACCGGCATCGCGGTCATAGGAAGGAATCGACGTCGTGAC
>JBGPGW010000371.1:0-3118 GCA_041484095.1 Alphaproteobacteria bacterium
CGATCGGGCGGGTTGTGACCATCGCAGAACGTCTTGATGTTGATAAGAACCTTCTCGCCCATGTCGACACGCCCTTCCACGGTCGCCGAGCCCATATGCGGCAGCAGGACCACGTTCGGAAGATCAAGCAGCTTTGGACTGACGGCGGGCTCGTGTTCGAACACGTCGAGCCCTGCACCGGCCAAACTTCCCGTGCTCAGCATCTGCGCCAGCGCCGATTCGTCGATCACCTCGCCGCGGGAGGTATTGACGAGATAGGCTTGCGGACGAAGCAATTTGAGCCGCCGAGCGGAGAGCAGGTGATAGGTGGCCGGCGTGTGCGGGCAGTTGACGGATACGATGTCCATATGCGCCAGCATCTGATCCAGGCTTTCCCAATAGGTTGCTTCGAGCTTGGCCTCAAGCGCCGAATGGACGCGATGCCGGTTATGGTAATGGATCGATAGGCCGAAGCCCCGCGCGCGGAGGGCGACGGCGGTGCCGATTCGGCCCATGCCGATGATGCCGAGCCGCTTGCCCCACAACCGGTGCCCCAGCATCGACATAGGGCTCCACCCGCCCCATTTGCCCGCACGAACCAAGCGCTCGCCCTCGGCCACGCGTCTGACGACGGCGAGAACCAGCGCCATGGTCATATCGGCCGTATCTTCGGTCAGAATCCCTGGCGTATTGGTGACGCTCACCCCTCGTTCGCGCGCCGCAGCCAGATCGATATGATCGACGCCCGTCCCGAAGGACGCGATGAGCCGCAATTGGGGGCCGCCTTGCGTGATAACATCCCGGTCGATGCGATCCGTGACCGTAGGAACAAGCACGTCCGCATGCTTTGCCGCTTCGATCAGCTCGCCATGCATCATCGGCTTGTCGTCGCGATTCAGTCGCGTGTCGAACAGCTCCATCATCCGAGTCTCGATGACCTCGGGGAGCTTCCTCGTCACCACGACGACCGGTTTCGGTTTCACCATCGGTGGGGATTTGAAAGTGGCTCTTGGTCTGCCATACCAGGGCCGCCGATCATTGTCCAGAAACCCGGCGCCGTCATCCAATGACTTGACCTGCCTCTTTTCCGTCTCCTTATAATCCCTTAGTTGTCACAACGGCTTTCCACGGACCCGAATACGGTGAAGATCAACGTGATGCATCGTTTGGCGATTTTCTTGACCGCCTGTCTTGTCTTTGCCCTGTGGGCCGGCGCGCCCCATGCCGAGGCCGAGCAGGGCGAAAGCGGCCAGCCTGTTCCGAGGTTCGTGAGCCTCCGTGCCGACGAGGTCAATCTGCGGACGGGCCCCGGCTCGCGTTATCCCGTGGAATGGGTCTATCAGCGCCGCAACATGCCGGTCGAAGTCGTCGCCGAGTTCGACGTCTGGCGAAAGATCCGCGATTGGCAGGGGACCGAAGGCTGGGTGAACAAGGCCATGCTGTCGTCCCGGCGGACCGTCTTGATGACCGGAGAGGTAAGGCCCCTGCGCCGAGAGCGTTCACCCGTCGCGACCGCCGTCGCCCGCGTCGAGCCAGGCGTGATCGCGCGCGTCCTCAAATGCGAGGAGGAGTGGTGTAAAGTCGAGGCAGGCGGATACGAAGGATGGATCCTGAAGACCGAATCCTGGGGAATCCGAGCCGACGAAAGGTTTGAATAAGTCTTCCCCCGAGCCTTAGTCGAAATCCCGTGTGAGCTCCGCCCGCACGTCTTCCGGAACGACCGCCATATGCCCATAGTTCGGGTGCGTGAAACCTAAGACCACCTTCGTGTGGGGAAGGCTAAACGCCGCGATCTGCTCCCGCGTAAACGGGAAATGGATGAACTGGACCGATGAGGCCTTCCCGTCCTCCGTCGTGCGTTCCTGGTCAGATTCGGGAATGCCGAGAATACGGATACCGTTGAATTCAACGAACGCACATCGCTCGATTCCGCCGAGAGTGGCAAGAACGGTGCCGCGACGGGTCGGATCGTCGATCTCGAACATAACGGTCGCGACCAGCTCCGCGCCTTTCGGAATGAGCGGATTATAGGCTCTCAGCTCATCGGGAATCTGGGCTTCTCCGCCCTTTTCGATGAACAGCATTTCGTGAATCTGATGGAGCATCGTCTCGTAGTTCTCAAAGTAGAACGTCGCATACGGCCCCACTTCGACACGCCGCTGGCGCTTGAGTGCCGTTATCCGGCGGCGCCGGTCTCTACGCTCTTCGGCATAGCGCTCGAACGGCAAGATATCGTCCCGAGTAATTTCGCGTTTCGCGAGCATGGCGCTTTCGCCGATCACGTCACGAGACCAAGGGCTTTGGCAAAGATCTCGATGGGGTGATGCGTGGAAGCGGGAATGTCCCCATCTCCCTCGCCCGAGAGCGCCATTCCCTGCCGAATATGCGCGGCCGCCAGCGGGCATTCCGAGGCCAGATAGCGTGAATTGGCTTCCTTGGCCTGTCGCACCACGGGCCGCCCGACCTTGAGCGCGGCGTCGAAGTTCCCCTTTCGCACGCCCCAAGCGCCGCCATGGCCGGAACAGCGCTCGATAATCTTCACTTCTGCCCGGGGAATGAGGTTCAAGAGTTCCGCCGCTTTCCGGCCCATGTTCTGCGCACGGGCATGACAGGCGATGTGTAGCGTTACGCTTCCGTCAAGCGGGCCCAGACCGCCTGCCAGACCTTCTTCGGCCGCGATGTCGACGACGTATTCCGTGACGTCGTAGGTCGCCTCTGACAGGCGCTTGATCGCGGGATCATCGGGAAGAATCAGCGGCCATTCGAATTTCAGCATGAGGGCGCAGGACGGCACCAGAGCCACGACGTCGTAGCCGCGCTCGATCCATGGCAGGAGCTCCGCCGCGACGGCTTTTGCACCGTCGGCAACGCGCGCGATGTCGCCCTGTTCGAGCTGCGGCATGCCGCAGCAGCGCGGATGAACGGTCTCGAACTCGACTCCGTTATGGGCGAGAACCGCTTCGGTGGCGATACCGATTGAAGGGCTGTTGTAATTCGTAAAACACGTGGCGTAGACGACGGCTTTGCGCTTGCCGAAGGCGGGGGCCGATGTGTTCGGCTTGGGCCGTTCGCGGGTGGGGGCGAGGAGCGTCTCCGCGGCGTAACGCGGCAGCTCGGCGCGGCGATCGATTCCGGCCAC
>JBGPGW010000372.1:0-3109 GCA_041484095.1 Alphaproteobacteria bacterium
ATTGCCGGGTGACGGGATTCGGGGCCGACGGCCCCTTCGGCGGCTTCCCCGGCTACGATGCCGTGGCCCAGGCGCTGTGCGGCCTCATGAGCATCAACGGCACGCCGGAGAGCGGCCCCGTGCGGGTCGGCATTCCGATCGTCGATCTCTGCTCGGGCATGAACGCCGCGATCGGCGTCCTCATGGCGATCTATGAACGGGACCGCTCGGGGAAGGGGCAGTTCCTCGAAGTCTCGCTCTTCGACACGGGCGTGGCCCTTCTCCATCCGCACGCGCAGAATTTCTTCATGTCGGGAAAGACTCCGAAACCGACGGGCGATTCGCACCCCACTCTCACGCCCTACGACCAATACAAGACGAAGACCCGCAACATCTTCGTCGGCGCGGGCAACGATCGGCAGTTCCGCATTCTCTGCCAGGAGCTCGGCGTGCCCGAGATGGCGCAGGACGAACGCTACCGCAGCAATTCGGATCGCCTCAAGAATCGCGTGGCGCTCGACAAGACCCTGCGCGAATTGTTCCTCGGACTTGACGCGGACGCGCTCTGCACGCGCCTCCTCGCGGCGGGCGTGCCGGCGGGGGCCGTGCAGGCGATGCCCGAAGTCGTCGACCACCCGCACACCAAGCACCGCGAGATGGTGGTCGAGCTCGAGGGCTATCGCGGCACCGGACTGCCGATCAAGATGCAGCGCACGCCGGGCCGCGTGCGCACGAAGCCCCCGCAATTCGCGGCCGCGGGCCGCGACATCCTCGGCGAGATCGGATATTCCGAAAGCGAGATCGACGCGCTCATCGAGGCCAAGGCGGTGGTGACGGAGCGCCGCAAGCTCGGCTGATCGCGCCTAGCCGCTCCCGCCCGGGGGCTGTCGCTTGATGAGATCGACCGACACGAAGGTCAAGACGATCTCGCGGCGCTGGTTGAGTGCGACGATACGGCTCGTGACGACGCCCATGTCCGGGCGTGAGCGCGACGGCCGCGCCTCAATAATTTCGGCCTCGACCGTGAGCGTGTCGCCGGGGCGCACGGGGGCGGGCCAGCGGAGATCGTTGGCCCCGACGCCGACTTCGAACGCATCGCCATAGACATAGGCGTCGTAGAACAGGCGGAAGGCGACACCGAGCGTCTGGATGCCGCTCGCGATGATGCCGCCGTAAGTGGAGCGTGCGGCGCCTTCGGGGTCGATATGGATGGTCTGGGGGTCGTGCTCGCGGGCGAAGGCGATGATGGCGTCTTCCGTCAGCGTCTTCGTGCCCGTCGTGAATCGCTGGCCGGCGTGGAAATATTCGAAATAGTGGCCTTTCAAGGGGTCTCGGCTCCGCGTTGAGACAGGGTGGCTCGTCGGTGCGATCGGGGCGCGTGGCTAGACGCTGCGGCCGCCATCGACGTCGAGCAGGACTCCGGTGAGGAACCGGGCCTCCTCCGATACGAGGAACAGCGCGGCGTTCGCGATGTCGATGGGCTCGCAAAATCGTCCGAGCGGTATGCCGGCGATGAACTTCGCGCGCAGCTCCGGCGTGATCGCCCCGAACTCCTCCGTCAACATCGGCGTGTCGGCGGCCGTCGGGTTGATGCCGTTGACGCGGATCTTGTCCGGCGCCAGCTCGACCGCCATCGACCGCGTGATCGTCGCGACGGCGCCCTTGGAGCCGTTGTACCAGGTGAGGCCGGGACGCGGCCGCGCCGCCGCGTTCGAGACGGTGTTGATGATGACGCCCCCGCCGCCCCGCCTCAGTAGGGGCACGGCATGGATGGCGGACCAATAGATGCTTTTGACGTTGACCGCGAAGACGCGGTCGAACATCGCCTCGTTCGTCTCCGCCATCGGTCCGTAGCGCTGCGGCACGCCGGCGTTGTTGACCATGATGTCGAGCCGGCCGAACGATGAGACCGCCCGGTCGACCGCGGCCTTGACGTCGGCACTCTTCGTCACGTCGGTCGAGAGAGCGATCGCCTTTCCGCCCTTGGCCGCGATGGATTCGGCGACGCCCTTGGCGCCCGCCGCGTTGACGTCGCTGACGACGACGGACGCACCTTCCCCGGCGAAGCGGCGCGCGATGGCCTCACCGAAGCCGGAGGCCGCACCCGTGACGACGGCAACCTTGTCTTTGAGCCGCATGGCAGTCCTCCAATTGCGAGTGGTCGAGCGGACGGGGTGAATGCCTACACGCTGCGGCCGCCATCGACGTCGAGGCAGACGCCGGTCAGGAAGGCCGCGTCCTCCGAGGCGAGAAAGAGGGCCGCGTTGGCGATGTCGAGCGGCTGGCTCAGACGTCCGAGCGGCACGGTCGCGACGAACCGCGCGCGCATCTCCGGCGTCACGGCGCCGCCCATGAATTCGGACAGCATCGGCGTCTCGCCCGCGACCGGGTTGATGGCGTTGACGCGAATCTTGTCGGGTGCGAGCTCGACCGCCATCGAGCGCGTGATGGTGACGACCGCGCCCTTGGAGCCGTTGTACCAGGTGAGGCCGGGCCTGGGACGCCCTGCCGCGGTCGACGCGGTGTTGATGATGACGCCGCCGCCCTGCTTTTTCATCACGGGCACGGCGTGGATGGCGGCCCAGTAGATGCTTTTGACGTTGACCGCGAAGATGCGATCGAAATCCTGCTCGCTCACCCCCGTCATCGGCTGGTTGCGCTGGGGAAAGCCGGCATTGTTGACCAGGATGTCGAGCCGGCCGAAGGATGCGAGCGCGCGATCGACCATCGCCTTCGTGTCGGCGCTCTTGGTCACGTCGGCGCGGATGGCGACGGCCTTGCCGCCCTGCTGCAGAATCGTGTCGGCGACGCGTTTCGCCGCCGTCTCATCGAGGTCGTCGATCACGACGGCGGCCCCTTCCTCGGCGTAGAGCCGCGCGATGGCCTCCCCGAAGCCGGAGCCGGCGCCCGTCACCACCGCTACTTTTCCCTTGAGCCGCATGGAGGCCTCCCTTTCGCGCGACTCCTACCAGGATTCGCTCGCATCCGACAGGTCTCGCCCCGATCGCCCCGATCACGGGGAGTCCGTCAGAGCTTGGCCGCGCGCTCGCGCAGCGCGAATTTCTGGATCTTGCCGGTCGAGGTCTTGGGCAAGGGCCCGAAGACGACCGTTCTCGGCACCTTGTAGCGC
>JBGPGW010000373.1:0-3085 GCA_041484095.1 Alphaproteobacteria bacterium
AGGCTCCAACATCCAGGACGGCACGATCATCCATGTCGATCGCGATTTCCCGACCGTGATCGGCAAGCACTGCCTCATCGGCCACATCGCGATCGTCCATGGCTGCACCATGGGCGACAATTCCTTCGTCGGCATGAAGGCCTGCGTGATGGACGGATGCGAGCTCGAATCGGGCTCGATGGTCGCGGCGGGCGCGCTCGTGCCGCCGGCGCGGCGCATCCTGAAGGGCCAGCTCTGGGCCGGCGTTCCCGCGAAATACTTCCGGGACCTGAAGCCCGACGAAGCCTTCGAGCTCATCGACGCGCCGAAGCGCTACATGCATTACGCGCAGGAGCACAAGAAAGGCCTCGCCGCCGCGGAGTGAGGCGGCTGCGTGGCGTCGCGGACCTCCACCCGCTCGCTGCGCTCGCCACCGTCGATCCGCTTCGCGGCTCGACCCTTGCAGGGAGGGGTGAAATAAACGTGTCATTCCTCCCCCTGCAAGGGGGAGGGTAGGGAGGGGGTCCGCTTCATCAAATATCTCGCCCTCGGCCTGTCGAAGGATGAGGGGATCGCTGCGGTCACGTTTCCCGGCGCGCCGTCACGAATCTTCCGGCGCACCGTCGCGAACGACCTCGCGCCTCAGCGCACGTTGCGCGTGAGCCCGCCATCGACCATCAGGTTCTGCCCCGTCATGTAGCTGGAGGCATCGGAGGCGAGGAAGAGGCAGACCTGGCCGATCTCGTCGAACCGCGCCCGGCGGCCGAGCGGGATGGAGCGCACGGCCGATGGGGCCATGGTCACGTTCTCGCAATACCCCGGCAGCACGTTGTTCATGCGGATGTTGTCGCGGCCGTATTTGTCCGCGAACAGCTTGGTGAAGCCGTGGAGTGCTGCGCGCAGCACGCTCATCTGGGGATAGCCCGGCCGGGGCTCGATCACGGTGAAGGACGAGATGTTGACGATTGCGCCGCCGCCTTGTTTCGTCATCACGGGCACGACCGCGCGGGCCATGCGCACGACGCTGAGCACGTACATGTCGAGCGCCTGGTGCCAGCCCTCGTCGGGGAAGTCGAGGGGATCGTGGAACTGATCGGGATCGTAGGTCGTGCGTTCGGTCACCGTCGGCGGCTCGCCGCTGCCGTGCCCCGTGTTGTTGACCACGGCGTCGATGCGGCCATAGGCCTTGAGCGTCCCCTCGACGAGCGCATTGAGGTCGGCTGATTCGAGCACCGAGCCGCGCATTCCCATCCCGCCCAATTCCTTGGCTAACCTCTCGCTCCGCTCCGACGGCGACATCAGCGACACGTCGTACCCCGCGGCCGCGAAGCTCCTCGCGATTCCGGCGCCGATGCCCTGGCCCGCACCCGTGATGATTGCGACTTTGTTTTGTGCCACTGCTCGTTCCTCCTGTTGGATATGGCCTTGAGCTAAGTCGTCGGTGCTCCCTTGTCAAAGTGTCGCTTAGCACAGCGCGGGGCCCTTGCTATTCTGGGCGCCCTGCCGAAGAGATTTTCATGACCGCCATCATCGACATCGTGCTTCCGGTCTTCGGGGTGATCCTCTCTGGCTACCTCGTCGGCCGCACGCGGCTCTTCACGCCCGAGGGCATCAAGGTCATCGCCAATTTCGTGTTCTTCGTGCCGATGCCAGCGCTTCTCTTCCGCACGCTCGCGCGCGGCACGCTCGATCCCGCTTCCGATCTCGGCATCGTCTATGCCTACTTCCTCGGCTGCCTCGTCGTCTTCGGCACCGGCATGTTGATCGGGCGCCTCGCGTTTCGCCTCAAGACCGAGGAGCAGGGATTGCTCGGCATGGGTTCCGTCTTCGGCAACACGGTCATGCTCGGCATCCCGTTGATTTACACGGCCTTCGGCGAGGATGGCCTCGTCCTCGTCATGCTGATCATCACCTTCCACTCGGCACTCTTGATTCCGCTCGCGACGATCGTCATCGAGATCGGGCGCGGGGCGGGCGGGCACCCCGTTGCCGTCGCGGGATCGGCCTTGGCGTCGCTCGCGAAGAACCCCGTCATCGTCTCGATGGTCGGCGGCCTCATCTGGGCGCAGCTCGGCTGGCCGATTCCGAACGTCCTCGACCGGTTCCTGGCCCTTCTCGGCTCGGCCGGCATTCCCTCGGCCCTCTTCGCGCTGGGTGCCACGCTGACGACCTTTCATCTCGGCGGCGATCTCAGGCAGAGCGCCGTCCTCATCGCGCTCAAGCTCCTGCTCCTTCCTGCGGTGATCTGGGCGATGGCGAGCCAGGTCTTCCGTCTCGATCCGCTCGCCGTCGCGGTCGCGACGGTGATGGCGGCGCTCCCGACGGGGATCAACGTCTTCATCCTGGCCGAACGCTATGACCGCTATGTCGCGCGCTCGGCGACCGCGGTTCTCGTCTCGACGGCGCTGGCCGCGCTCACCATCGCGGCGGCGCTGGGGCTTTTCGCGCCCGCGCGATAGCCAGGCGGCTAGGTCGCCGCGTTCGTCCGCGTGCCGGCCGGGCCGAAGGTGAGCGTCTCGCCGCGCTTGGCAAGCTCCTTCGCGATGAGCGGCACGCATTCGGCCGCGAACTTCTCGAGGCTCCGCATGACGCGCGCATGCGGCAGATCGCCGGGCTGAGAATAAAGTGCGATATGCGTCGCGCGCATCGCGCCGTAATCGCCGAGGATGCGTTCGGCGCAGGCATGCGCGTCGCCGATGATCATGTTGGGCATCATCGATTCGATCGACGGCTCGTCCTTGAACGGCACGTCCTTGACGACGAGGCCGTTCATTTCCGCGTAGTTGAGACGGAGCGAGAGCGAGATGCGCGTGGAGTAGCGGCAACGCTCCGCCGCGTCGCGCGCCTCGTCCTTGCTGTCGGTCAGGTGGAAGTAGCGCATGAGGCCCATGCCCTGCGTCTTGGGGTCGACGCCGACCTCGCGGTACGCGTCGTCATAGGCCTTGCGGATCGGCAGGAGCTTCTCGACCGGGGAGAGCGCTGCGGCCAGGAACGGAATGTAGCCATGCGCGGCGACCCGCCGCTTGATGTCGGCATTCGCCATCATGCCCGCGACCCACATGGGCGGCATGGGCTTCTGCACGGGCTTCACGGCGATGCGCGTCTC
>JBGPGW010000374.1:0-3074 GCA_041484095.1 Alphaproteobacteria bacterium
GGCTCGATCAATTCAAGATGCTCGAGAGCCAGGCCAAGAACATCGGCCTGCCCTTCCACATCATCGGCCCGAACGAGATCAAGGCGCTCTTCCCTTTCATCGAGCTCCACGACATCGTCGCAGGTGCCCATACGCCTGCCGACGGCTATGTCGATCCCGCGAGCACGACGAACGCCATGGCGAAGGGTGCGCGCGACGGCGGGGCCGAAATCTACCGGCAGACGCGCGTCATCGGCACGAAGCAAGCGTCCGACGGCGCATGGATCGTCGAGACCGACAAGGGAACGATCCGTTGCGAACATGTCGTCAACGCGGCAGGGACCTGGGCGCGGGACGTGGGCAAACTTGCCGGCCTCGACCTGCCCATCGTCTCGATGGAGCACCAGTACCTCGTGACCGAGGCGATCCCCGAGGTGAAGTCGCTTGGGCGCGAGTTTCCATTGCTGCGCGATCCCGCGGCTTCGTTCTATCTCCGTCAGGAAGGCCAGGGGATGCTCTACGGCCCCTATGAACCCGACGGCAAGCCTTGGGCGGTCGACGGCATTCCCGAACAGTTCGGCCAGGACCTGCTGCCGAACGACCTCGACCGCATCGAGCACATCGTCGAGAAGGCGATGAAGCGCGTGCCCGTCCTGGGTAAGGCCGGCATCAAGCGCACGGTCAACGGGCCCATCCCGCACACGCCCGACGGTAACCCGCTGATCGGTCCGGCGTCGGGCTTGCGCAACTATTGGTGCCTCAACGGCTTCAGCGTCGGCATCGCGCAGGGTGGGGGCTGCGGCAAGCAGCTCGCCGAATGGATCGTCGAGGGCGAGGCCTCGCTCGACATGTTCGAGTTCGATCCCAGGCGCTTCGGCCCCTACGCCACGCTCGACTACACCGTCGAACGGGCCTCTGAGGTCTACAAATATATGTATGCCGTGAGCTACCCGAACGAAGAGCGCCCCGCCGGACGCCCGGCGAAGACGACCCCCGTCCATGAGCGTCTCAAGGCCGCGGGCGCCGTGTTCGAGGCGCGGTTCGGCTGGGAGCGCGCCTCGTGGTTCGCGCCCAAGGGCACCGCCGAATCGCTGACCTTCCGGCGCAACGAATCCTTCCCGCATGTCGCGGCCGAGTGCCGCGCGGTGCGCGAGCGCGTGGGTCTCCTCGATCTCTCGGGCTTCTCGAAATTCGACGTCTCGGGGCCGGGTGCCGAGGCGTTGCTCGATCGCCTGTGCGCCAATCGGCCGCCCAGGAAAGTGGGCGGCATCGTGTTGAGCCAGATGCTTACCTCCAAGGGCAAGATCGAATGCGAAGGCACGATCGTCCGGCTTGGCGCCGATCGCTTCTATGTCGTGACCGCTGCCGTGGCGGAGCTTCATGATCGCGACTGGCTCGAATCGCATTGCCCGCCGAGCGGCGTGCGAATCGAGGACGTGACGCTCAGGGACGGCGTGCTCATCCTCGCCGGGCCGAGCGCGCGCGATGTCCTGTCCAAGCTGACGCGCGCCGATCTCTCGAACCGCGCGTTTCCCTGGCTCACGGCGCGCGGGATCGAGATTGCCAACGTGCCCGTCCGGGCGCTGCGCTGCAATTACGTGGGCGAGCTCGGCTGGGAGCTCCATCACGCCTTCGTTCACCAGACCCGCCTTTACGATGCGCTCGTCGAGGCCGGGCGCGACCACGGGCTTGCGCATTTCGGGACGCGCGCGATGAACTCGATGAGGCTCGAGAAGGCGTACCGGGCCTGGGGCACGGACCTCACGCTCGAAGTCGACCCCATCGAGGCGGGGCTCGACCGTCTCGTGAAGTTCGACGGCCGCGACTTCATCGGGCAGAAGGCGCTCGAGGACGCGAAACGCGCCGGGCACAAATGGCGGCTCGCGATTCTCAGCGTCGACGCGCCGGACTCCGACGCGCCGACCAACGCGCCCGTCTTCGCCAACGGCCGCTACGCCGGCATCGTCGCGTCCGGCGGCTACGGCCACACCATGAAGACGAGCATCGCCCTCGCCTACCTCACTCCGCCCCATGACCGGCCCGGCGCGCGCGTCGAGGTCGAGATCCTCGGCAAGCGCTGTCCGGCCGTTGTCGCGGAGAAACCGCTCTACGATCCCGAGAACGCGCGGCTGAAAGCGTAAACGGGATCACGCCCGTCTCTTTTTCCGCCAGGCGAGGTCGCCATGATCAACACCGAAGACGGCACCGAATGGGGCCCGCCCTTCTCGGCCGAGGAGTACCGCGCGCGCCTCGCCAGGGTGAGACAGGCGATGACGGCGAAGGGCATCGACCTTCTCTATGTCACCTCCCCGCCCAACATCACCTATCTCACCGGCTATGATTCCATCTGGTACCGGCGCACGACGCCGACGGGGTTGGTCATCCGTGCGGACCAGGACCGCACGCTGTTCTTCGATTCCGAATCCCATGCCGATCTCGTGAAAAGCGGCACGGGCCGGTTCGACGACGCCGTGTTCGTCGCGCGGCGCAAATACGAACCGGCGATCGATACCATCGTCGACACGCTCAGGGGCCGCGGCTGGGTGAAGGGCATCGCGGCCGTCGAACGCTGGAGTCTCTCGCCGCACGGCATCGTGATCGCGGCGATCGAGACCCGGCTTGCCGCGGCAGGTGCCAAGGTGGTCGACGGCTCCTGGCTCGTCGACCGCGTCAAGATGGTGAAGTCGCCGGCGGAGATCGCGTGCATGCGCAAGGCCGCGGAGATCGCGGATCACGCGATGACGTCGGTCATCCGCGAGCTCAAGCCGGGGATGAGCGAGATCGAGATTCAAGGCCTCGCGCACGACACCATGGCGAAGCACGGCGGCGAGGAACCCGCGATCCGCACGGCCGTCCGTTCCGGCCCGCGGGGTGCCGCGCACCATGTCCCGCCCAGCCGGCGCAAGGTCGCGAAAGGCGACATCGTCTGGGTCGACTTCTCCGCGTCCTACAACCGCTATCACGCCGACCTCGCGCGCATCTTCTCCCTCGGCGAGCCGGACCGGCGCTGGACCGATCTCTATGAGAAGGCATCGAAGAGCGTCGATGTCGTGCTTCGCGAGATCAAGCCCGGCGATCCCATGCTGAAGCTGCAC
>JBGPGW010000375.1:0-3062 GCA_041484095.1 Alphaproteobacteria bacterium
CCGGCATCAAGACCGTCATCTCGATCGCCGAGTTCATGCCCGTGCACGACGTGATCCTCATGAAGCGCAGGGCTGATGAATCCGGCGTGCGCCTCATCGGCCCCAACTGCGCCGGCCTCATCTCGCCCGGTGAGGCCAAGGTCGGCTTCTATTGCGAGGAGGTGTGCCTGCCCGGCGATATCGGCATGATGGCGAAAAGCGGTACGCTCAGCTACGCCGTGCTCGCGGAATTGAAGCGGCAGGGGCTTGGCGTCAGCACGGTGATCGGGGTCGGCGGCGACGAGATCAAGGGCACGACCTTCGCCGACGGCCTCGCCCTGTTCGAGGCGGACCCGGCGACGCGCGCCATGCTGATCGTGGGCGAAGTGGGCGGCGAGGACGAAGAACGCGCGGCGGCCTTCGTCCGCGCGCATGTTCACAAATCCGTCGTCGCCTTCGTCGCGGGACGGACGGTTCCGCCGGGGCGGGCCGTGGGACATGCCGGCGCGCTCATCCGCCATGGGCGCGGCACGCATGAATCGAAAGTGACGGCGCTCCGCGCGGCCGGCGTGCGCGTGGCGGAGACCATCGAGGACATTCCGGGCCTCTTGAGGCCATAAGACAGGGCCCGGCCCCGTGAGGCCATAGGACAAGGAGAACGCGATGAACTTCCAATCCATCATCTTGAAGCGCGACGGCGCGGTGGCGACGATCACGCTCAACCGGCCCCAGGCACTCAACGCCATGACCGTCGCCATGCACCGCGAGATTTTTGCAGCCCTCAAGATCGTACGGGAGGACGCGGCGATCCGCGCGCTCATCCTCACCGGGGCGGGGCGCGGCTTCTGCTCGGGCGACGACATGAAGGAGAGCGACCCGCGCGACGGGATCCTGCCGCCGGAAAAGGAAGTCGAGATCGTCTGGCACAACATCGTGCGCGAGATGCGGGCGCTGCCGAAACCGGTCATCGCCGCGGTCAACGGCATCGCCTGCGGTGCCGGCAGCGGGCTCGTGCTGGGCTCGGATATCCGCATCGCCTCGACCCGCGCGCGCTTCGCGGACATCTTCATCCGGCGCGGCATCGCCGGCGGCGCCTGCCTTCTGACGCAGGTCGTGGGCGCCGCCAAGGCGCTCGAGCTCACCATGACCGGGGACTTCATCGAGGCGCATGAGGCCTGCCGGCTCGGCATCTTCAACCGGGTGGTCGACCACGACGCGCTTCTGCCGGCCGCCATGGCGCTCGCCAAGCGCTTGGCGGATGGCCCGGCGGGCTCGTTGGCGCTGACCAAGGCGGCAGTGTACAAAGTCGAGACCTTGGGGCTCGACGAGGGGTTTCGCGTCGAAGAGGCCGCCAAGCTCGAGAGCCTCAAGAGCGCGGACGTGCGCGAGGGCATCATGTCGTTCGTCGACAAGCGCGGCGCGGCCTTCAAGGGGCGCTGAGAAAAAGGGGAGGAAATCATGGCGCAATATGTGCGGACGGAGCGGCGCGGCGCGGTCCTGGAAGTGGTCCTCGACAGGCCGCCCGTCAACGCCATCAATATCCAGGTCAGCAACGAGCTCTACGACGCCTTCGCCATGCTGAGGGACGATCCGGCGCTGCGCGTCGGGATCGTCACCGGCGTGGGCGAGCGCATCTTCTCGGCCGGCTGGGATTTGAAAGCCGTCGCCCAGTCCTCGAGCCCGGCCGAAGCCGACAACACCTCGCTGCAGAAGCCGGGCGGCTTCGCGGGCCTCACCGAGTTCTGGGATTTGCACAAGCCGGTGATCGCGGCCGTCAACGGCGTCGCCATCGGCGGCGGGTTCGAGCTGGCGCTGGCCTCCGACATCATCGTCGCGGCCGATCACGTCGAGTTCTGGCTGCCGGAGATGCAGCGCGGCTTTCTCGCCGATGCCGGCGCCGTGCAGCGCCTGCCGAAGCGCGTCCCCTACAACGTCGCGGTCGAGATGCTTCTGACCGGACGGCACATGGGTGCGAAGGAATCGGTGCATTGGGGCCTCGTCCACAAGGCGGTGCCCGTGGCGAAACTCATGGACGAGGCGCGCGCGCTCGCCGGGCTCATCGCCGAAGGGGCGCCGCTCGCGACCGAGGCGCTGCTGACCGTCCTGCCGGCGGTCATGCCGCTCTCGGATCAGGAATCGATGGCGCGTCTCAAACGCGGCAAAAGCGGATTCCCGGTTTACGAGAAGATGGCCAATTCCGAGGATTTCCTCGAAGGCCCGCGCGCCTTCGCGGAGAAGCGCAAGCCCGTGTGGAAGGGACGCTGAGCCGTCGCGGCGGCTATGCCCGAGCTGCCGGACATCACGGTCTACATCGAGAGCCTCGAGAAGCGAGTCCTCGGCCAGCCGCTCGACGACGTCCGAATTGCGAGTCCCTTCCTTCTCCGCAGCGTCGATCCGCCGATCTCTCTCTTCAAGGGCCGGCCCATCGAGGCCATCCGCCGGCTCGGCAAGCGCATCGTCTTCGATTGCGGCGAGGAATTGTACCTCGTCCTCCACCTGATGATCGCAGGACGCCTCCACTGGCGCGATCGAGGGAGCCCGCTCGCCCGCAAGGTGGGCCTGGCCGCCTTCGATTTTCCGAACGGCAGCCTCGTGCTGACGGAGGCGAGCCCCAAGAAGCGCGCGTCCCTTCACGCCGTGCGCGGCCGCGCGGCGCTCGGCGAGCACGATCCGGGCGGGATCGAGGTGCTCGCGTGCGGGCCCGATTCGTTCCGGCGCGCCCTTCTCGCCGGGAACCACACGCTCAAGCGCACATTGACCGACCCGCGCGTCCTGAGCGGCATCGGCAACGCCTATTCGGATGAGATCCTCCACCGCGCGCGCCTCTCGCCGGTCAAGATGACGCAGAGCCTCAAGGACGAGGAGATCGCGCGCCTCTACGAGGCCGCGGGCGCGACCCTCGCGCACTGGGTCGCCTTGCTTCGAAAGCACACGGGCGCGGGATTTCCCGAAAAGGTCACGGCGTTCCGGCCCGAGATGGCCGTGCACGGACGCTACGGCAAGCCCTGCCCCGTCTGCCGCGCGCCTGTCCAGCGCATCGTCTACGCCGGGAACGAAACCAACTATTGCGCGCGCTGCCAGAC
>JBGPGW010000376.1:0-3052 GCA_041484095.1 Alphaproteobacteria bacterium
CGCGATCGCCATGACCGGCACTCAGATCATCCGCGGCGGATTGCTGCTCGACGCGCGGGCGCATAGGGCTGATCCGCGCGACATCCTCCTCGAGGGCGACACGATCCGCGAGATCGGCCCGCCCGGCATGAAGGCGCCCGAAGGCGCGCGCGTCATCGATGCGGCCGACACGCTGATGCATGCGGGCTTGGTCAACGCCCACACCCACGGCCACAGCAATCTCTCGAAATCGGCGGGCGACCGCTGGACGCTCGAGCTCCTCCTCGCCGCCGGGCCCTGGATCAGCGGCGACCGCACGCCCGAGGACAAATATCTCACGACGCTCATCGGCGCGGCGGAGATGGTGATGAAGGGCTGCACCGCGGTCTACGACCTCTTCATCGAGTTTCCGACGCCGTCGGTCGACGGGCTCGAATCCGTCGGGCGCGCCTATGCGGATGCCGGGATGCGCGCGGTCGTGACGGCGGCGGTGATGGACAAGACCCTCTACGAGGCCATGCCCGGCCTCATCGAGGCGATGCCGGAGCCCACGGCCTCGGAGGTGCGCGCGATGAAACTGGCACCAGCGGAAGCGAGCCTCGCCTGCATGCGCGACGTGCTCCACCGCTGGCCGCTCGACCGCGGCCAGGTGCGCCCGGCCATCGCGCCCTCGATCCCGATTCATTGCAGCGAGGAGTTCCTGCGCGGCTGCAAGAATCTCGCCGATGAATTCGGCTGCGGCGTCCACAGCCATGTGCATGAAAGCAAGGTGCAGGCGGTGGTGGGCCATGATCGCTGGGGCACGACCGCGACGGCCCATCTCGACAAGATTGGATTGCTCTCCCCGCGCTTCACGGTCGCCCACGGCGTGTGGCTGGATGAGGAAGACATGCGCCGGCTCGCGGCCAACGGCGCCCATGTCGCCCACAATCCCGGCAGCAACATGCTTCTCGGCAACGGCATCGCGCGCATCAAACGCATGCGGGAGCTGGGCGTCAATGTCGGCATCGGCACGGATTCCGCGACCTGCTCGGACAACCTCAACATGTACGGCTCGATGCACCTGGCGTCGCTCGCCTCCAAGGTGCTGGGGCCCGACACGCGGCGCTGGCTCGAGACGGCGGAGGTGTTCGACTACGCGACCGAGGGCAGCGCCCGCCTCCTCGGCTTCGAGACGATCGGGCGTGTGGCTCCCGGCTACAAGGCGGACATCGTGTTTCTCGACCTCAACCACCCCAACTGGATTCCGCTCAACGACCCGACCAACCAGATGGTCCATGTCGAGGACGGGACGTCCGTCCGTGACGTCATGATCGGCGGCCGCTTCGTCGTGCGGGACCGCAAGCTTCTCACGGTCGACCTCGCCGATCTCCGCCGCAAGGCGCAGGCGGCGCTCGAACGCCTGGTCAAGACGACCGGCCGCAACAAGCGTCTCTTCGACGCGATCGCACCCATCGTCGACAGCATCTGCCCGACCCTGGCCCGCCGCCCCTACCCCATCGACCGCTTCGCCATGCCCGGCTTCAACGAGGGCCGCTACGCTGATTGATCGCGGGAGCAACGCAATGATGAACCGCGCCGACGTGCCGCGAGCCACCCCTCACCCGCTCGCTTCGCTCGCACTCTCTCCCTCGAGGGGCGAGGGTTCCTATGTCGCGCGGCCGCGAGACATCTCTTTCTCGACGGAGGCGTGCTCGTGCGCCGCGACCACAAACTGCCCCTCCCCCTTGAGGGGGGAGGAAGAGACCGCGAAGCGGTCTCCGGGTGGGGGTGACATTCGATCGATGAAACGTCACGGACGCGAGAGCAACGCGATCAACCGCATTATTGTCGTGCCGAGACGAACCCCTCACCCGCTCGCTTAGCTCGCACCCTCTCCCTCGAGGGGGAGAGGGTTTGATTGGTTCGACTCCGGGAAGGGGAATGGGTTCAGTTGGCGCAATCACGAACGGCCCCTCCCCCTTGAGGGGGGAGGGAGAGACCGCGAAGCGGGCTCCGGGTGGGGGTGAAACTCGGTCTATGATCCATTGCAGCTTTTGACGGCCCTGGCGCAGCAGCCACGCGCCTCGATCGCACGCACACACGGAAGGAAAATTCCATGGCCCCATTCGATCTCGTCATCCGCGGCGGGCAAATCGCGACGGCGTCCGAGACGTTCCGCGCCGACATCGGCGTCAAGGGCGGGCGCATCGCCTCTCTCGGCGAAGACCTCGCCAAGGGCAGGGAGGAGATCGATGCGCGCGGCAAGCTCGTCATGCCCGGCGGGATCGACGCGCATTGCCATATCGAGCAGCGCTCCTCGATCGGCCTCATGACCGCCGACGATTTCTTCACGGGCACGCGCTCGGCCGCCTGCGGCGGCACGACGACCGTGATCCCCTTCGCGGCGCAGCATCGCGGCATGTCGCTCCGCGCCGTCGTCAAGGAGGCCATGGACAACGCGAACGCCAAGGCGACGATCGACTACGCGCTCCACATGATCGTCTCCGACCCGACCGAGCAGGTGCTGGGCCAGGAGCTGCCCGCGCTCATCCGCGACGGCATCACCAGCTTCAAGATCTACATGACCTACGACATGCTGAAGCTCGACGACAAACAGATCCTCGACGTCATGTCGGTCGCCAGGCGCGAGGGCGGCTTCGTCATGGTGCATGCCGAGAACTGGGAGGCCATCACCTGGCTGTCGCAGAAGCTCTTGGACTACGGCCACGGCGCGCCCAAATTCCACGCGGTGTCGCGCCCGATGGCGGTCGAGCGCGAGGCGACGCACCGCGCGATCATGCTCTCGGAGCTGGTCGACGTGCCGATCCTGATCGTGCATGTGTCGGGTGCAGAAGCGATCGAGCAGATCCGCTGGGCGCAGGGCAAGGGCCTCAAAATCTACGCCGAGACCTGCACGCAGTATCTGACGCTCGCGGCGGAAGACCTCGATCAGCCGGGCCTCGAAGGTGCCAGGCACATGTGCAGCCCGCCGCCGCGCGAGCGCTCCAACCAGGCCGCCGTGTGGAGCGGGCTTGCGACAGGCGTGTTCCAGGTGCTCTCGAGCGACCACGCGCCCTTCCGCTACGATTCC
>JBGPGW010000377.1:0-3048 GCA_041484095.1 Alphaproteobacteria bacterium
CGCGATTCAACGCGCAGTGCGGCCCGGCGCAGTGCGGCCCGCCGTTTCCGCTTCGGGGGAGGCGACGATTCCGCCGCGGCCGGAATTCTATGACTTCGCGCTTCTCGAACGGCCGGCCGCTGCGAACATTGCCTTCGACGCGCGCGCGCTCTCGGATCTCGACTACGTGGTGTTCGACACGGAGACGACAGGGTTGCGGCCAACCGCGGACGAATTGATCGCGATCGCCGGCCTGCGCGTCGTCAACGGCCGTATCCGGCAGAGCGAGATCTTCGAGCGTCTCATCGACCCCGGCCGGCCGATCCCGCCCGCTTCCACCCGCATTCACGGGATCACGGACATCATGGTCGAGGGCAAGCCTCCTGCCCGAATCGTGCTGCCGCAATTCCATCGATTTGCGAAAGGCGCCGTGCTCATCGCGCACAATGTCGCGTTCGATCTCGCGTTCCTCGCCCAGAAGGAGACCGAAAGCGGCGTCGTCTTCGACAATCCGGTCCTCGACACGCTTCTCCTGTCGCGTTTCCTCGATCCCGGCGAATCCGACCATAGCCTCGATGCGCTGACGGCCCGGTTGGGCGTTGCGATCGCAGGACGACACACCGCGCGGGGCGATGCCGAGGCGACGGCCGCGGTGTTCGTCCTGCTGCTCGCGCGCCTGTCCCAGTGCGGCGTGACGACGTTTGAAGCCGCGCGGCGCGCCTGCGGCGGCCGGCGCGCGCTGGCCCCGCGCGCGCTCGATATCTGATGCGGGATCAGAGATAGCCCGGCGCGAAGTCGCCCCGCACGCGCTGGCGGAAATCGCGAATCGCGCGCAGCGAGTCCACGAGAAGGTCGCGTTCCCGCTCGCTCAGCGTGTCGGGGTCGACGGCGTTGCCGACGGAGCGGTCGGCCTTGAATGCGGCGATCTGTGCGCGGAGCAGCACGAAGGTGATGTGGGTGAATGCGCCCAGCAGGTAATCCTGCTCGTCCGCATCGAGCACGCCCTTCTCGTGGAGCGCGGCGATGCGCTGAAGCGTCGACGTTTCGCCCACACCCTCGCGCAAGGCAAAGAGCCGAACGCCTTCGACGAGCGGCAAGGTGCCGTGCGCCTTGAGATTGACATGGTTCTTGGGGGTGCCCATGCGGTCGCGTCTCGGGCTCAATCGGCCGAAGAGATCGAGTGCCACGTCGTGCTCGGCCTCGATCCCGTACATGCGCCGGAGAAAGCCGGGCCGTTCGGCGATCGCGTCGAGAACGAACGCGTGGAGCGCCGCGGCGAGCGTTCCCGGACCGAAGCCGCAGCGAAAGTCGAAGAAGATGTCGGCGAGAATGATCGTCTTGTCGTGACGTTCGCGGACCCACGCGCCGACCTGGTCCTTCCACTGGCTGATCGTCTTGCGCCACACGGGATTGGTCGCCATCACATTGCCCTTGCAATGCGGCAGACCGACCTTCGCCAAGGCATCGGTCATCCGCTCGGCCAGCTCGATGAAGAACGGGTCGATGCGCCCGTGCTCCGCATCCGGATAGTCCGCGAGCACGAAGCCGTTGTCCTGGTCGGGATAAAGGAAATTCTCGCCGCGCCCGCCCGAGCCCATGATGATCAGATCGAAGGCGACGGGAGGCTCGCCCCAGCCTTCGCGCGCCATGGCGGCGAGCGCGAGGCGGAGGATGCGGCGGTGGATGTCGACATTCACGTCTGTCAGCAGGGCCTGGATCTCGGGCGCGGAGGTGCCGTCCTCGAGGAGCGCGTTCGCGACCTCGACCTGGGCGGCCTTGATCGCGATCAGCCCCTCGATGCTCTCCTCATGCGTCAGGGCATCCACGAGCGCGATGGTGGGCGCGGCGGCCGCGAGGAGCGCCCGGTGCAGCTCGAGTTCCCCCACGACCGCGTCGCGCTCATCGACGACGGGCATGTGCCGGAGGCCCCGCCGCCGCATGAGGGCAATCGCACGATAGAGGTAGTCGTCGACACGGACCGTCGACACGGGCGCGCTCATCACGCGGTCCACGCGCTGCTCGGGTGCGGCGAGGAAGGCGATCTTCCGGCAGACGTCCTGTTCCGTCACGATCCCGACCGGACGGCCTTGCTCATCCGTGACGATGGCGCTCGTGGCACCGGCGGCCCGCATCCGTCCGACCACATCGACCGAGGGGTCGGAGGCCGCGACCGCGATGGCGGTCGGCCGCATGTGATCGCGCACCAAGGCGCGAAACACGGCCGTTCGAGGCGTCATTGCGGCCTCCCCTCTCCAGCCAAGTGACTTATACAGCAGCAAGAATTCGGCTTCATGCCCTGATTCCAAGCGTCTGCCGGTGGGCTGTGTCCTTCGGGCCGGCCGATTCTGTGGTATAAGGGGGTTATCCGTATGGAGGTACTTCCAACGGGTGGGGGTCAGCCATTGCAAGCTGGATCAGGAGGAACACACCTATGGAGGATCGCGAACAGATCGCGGTTTCAAGAACCGGACGCCGGGATCGGATCACGGGATTGGTGACGATACTGCGGCGGGCGCTGCTTGGCGCCACACTGTTTCCCGTATTGATCGTGCCCGCCCAGGCCGGGATCGACGAAGGCATGGCGGCCTATGAGCGGGCCGATTACACCGCCGCCTTATCGGAGTTCAGGCCGCTCGCACGCGCGGGCGATCCGGCGGCGCAATATCGCCTGGGGCAGATGTATTTCCTCGGCCAGGGGGTCGCGACGAATCCGAAGGAAGCCGCGAAGTGGTTCAAGAGCGCGGCCGAAAAGGGCAATGCCGGGGCCCAATATCATCTAGGCCTTCTCTTCGACACAGGTCGCGGCGTCAAGGCGAATGCGGCCGAGGCGGCCACGTGGTTCCACAAGGCGGCCGAGCAGAACGACCCGCAGGCCCAGTTCACCCTTGGCTATCTCTATCAGGACGGACGCGGGGTCCCGAAGAACGGACCGGAGGCTCTCCGATGGTACCGAAGGGCCGCGGAGCAAGGCCACGCCATCGCGCTGTTTGCCATGGGAATGTGCCTTCGGGGCTGCCCGGGCGTCGCCGAGGATTCCGTGCAGGCGCATATGTGGCTCGATCTCGCCTA
>JBGPGW010000378.1:0-2995 GCA_041484095.1 Alphaproteobacteria bacterium
CGCGTCATCCCCGCGCTCGATGCCCGCACCATCTACGAAGTGCCGATCCAGTATCACGCCGAGGGCTTCGACACCCAGGTGTGCCGGCATTTCGGCATCGACGACCGGGCCCCCGACCTGTCGCGCTGGGAGCGCATCGTCCAGCGCATCATGCATCCGGACGGCGAGGTGAGCGTCGCCATCGTCGGCAAGTACACGACGCTCCATGATTCCTACAAATCGCTGGTCGAGGCGCTGACGCATGGCGGGATCGCCAACAATGTGCGCGTCAATCTGTCCTGGATCGACGCCGAGGCGTTCGAGTCCGATCACGACGCGGTCGTGCCGTCGCTGGCCGGCGTGAATGCCGTCCTCGTGCCCGGCGCCTTCGGCGAGCGGGGTGCCCAGGGCAAGATCGAGGCGATTCGCTTCGCCCGCGAGCGCCGGGTGCCGTATTTCGGCATCTGTTTCGGCATGCAGATGGCGGTGGTGGAGGCCGCGCGCAATCTCGTGGGCCTGCCCAGCGCGAGCTCGACGGAATTCGGACCCTGCCAGGACGCGGTCGTCGGATTGCTGACCGAATGGACGCGCGGCAACGAGGTCGAGCGGCGGAGCGCCAACGGCGACCTCGGCGGCACCATGCGGCTCGGCGCGTACGAGGCCGTGCTGGCGAAGGACAGCTTGATTCACCGCATCTATGGCAGGGACCGCATCTTCGAGCGCCACCGTCACCGCTATGAGGTCAACATCAACTACCGCGAGCGGCTCGAGCAGGTCGGCATTCGTTTCTCCGGCATGTCGCCGGACGGGGTGCTGCCCGAGATCATCGAGATTCCGGAGCATCCCTGGTTCATCGGCGTGCAGTACCATCCCGAGCTCAAGTCCCGCCCCTTCGAGCCGCACCCGCTCTTCACCTCCTTCATCGGTGCGGCCGTCGTGCAGAGCCGGCTTGTGTAAGAATAAGATTATGTCCAGGCCGCTCGCCTGGGCGGGATCAGGCCTTAGGCTCCGATACGCCCGACACGAAGCCAAGACGGTCATGAACAGCAAGACGGTCATGAACAGGATGTCGCCGTGACAAAAGCCCATCGCGTCAAAATCGGCAAGGTGACCTTCGCGAACGACCGGCCGTTCGCGCTCATCGCGGGGCCCTGCGCGCTCGAATCGCGCGCGCATGCGCTCGAGATGAGCCACGCCCTCGTCGAGATCACGCGCTCGCTCGGCATCGGCCTCATCTACAAGACGTCCTTCGACAAGGCGAACCGCACGAGCTTGTCGAGCGCGCGCGGCATCGGGATGGCGAAGGCGCTGCCGATCCTCGCCGAGGTGCGCGAACGCCACGGCTGCCCGGTGCTGACCGACGTGCATGAGGCCGAGCAATGCGCGCCCGTCGCGGAGGCGGTCGACGTCCTGCAGATTCCGGCCTTCCTCTGCCGGCAGACGGATCTCCTCGTCGCGGCGGCGGCGACGGGCCGCGCGATCCACGTCAAGAAGGGGCAGTTCCTCGCACCCTGGGACATGGCGAACGTCGTCGACAAGCTCGTGCAGTCCGGCAACCGGCGGGTTCTCGTCTGCGAGCGCGGCGTCTCCTTCGGCTACAACACGCTCGTCTCCGACATGCGCAGCCTGCCGATCCTGGCGAAGGGCGGCTTTCCCGTGGTCTACGACGCGACGCATTCGGTCCAGCAGCCGGGCGGCCTCGGCGGGCGGAGCGGGGGACAGCGCGAGTTCGTGCCGGTCCTCGCGCGCGCGGCGATCGCGATCGGGGTCGCCGGAATCTTCATCGAAACCCACCGCAATCCGGACAAGGCGCCGTCGGACGGCCCCAACATGGTGCGCCTGAAGGACATGAAGGCGCTGCTCACGACGCTCGTCGCCTTCGACAAGGTGGCGAAGACGCGCCCGGTTCGTCTCGACTAATCCACCACAGCCTCAAGAGAGTGTGAGTGCCCATGAGCGCAATCGCCGATCTTCTTGCCCGCGAGATTCTCGACAGTCGCGGCAATCCGACCGTCGAGGTCGATGTGCGATTGGATTCGGGCGCGTTCGGCCGCGCTGCCGTGCCGTCGGGCGCCTCGACGGGTGCCCATGAGGCGGTCGAGCTCCGCGACGGGGATAAGGCGCGCTACGGCGGCAAAGGCGTCTTGCGCGCCGTGGCCGCGGTGACGGGTGAGATCTTCGATGCGCTTTCCGGGCGGGAGGCGGAGGACCAGGCGGCGATCGACCGCGCGCTGTGCGATCTCGACGGCACGCCCAACAAGGCGCGGCTCGGCGCCAATGCCTGTCTCGGCGTGAGCCTCGCGGTCGCCAAGGCGGCGGCGGCCGAGAGCGGATTGCCGCTCTATCGCTACATCGGCGGCGTGCACGCGCGCACGCTTCCCGTGCCGATGATGAACATCGTCAATGGCGGCGCGCATGCGGACAATCCGATCGACCTTCAGGAATTCATGATCATGCCCGTCGCCGCCCCGACGCTGGCGGATTCGGTGCGGGTCGGCGCGGAGGTGTTCCAGACGCTGAAGCGCGGCCTGGCCGAGGCGGGCCATGTGACCGCGGTCGGCGACGAAGGCGGCTTCGCGCCCAATCTCGCCAGTGCCGATGCGGCGCTTCAGTTCATCATGCGTGCGATCGAGAAGGCGGGCTACAAACCGGGCGCGGATGTCGCCTTGGCGCTCGATGCGGCGTCGACCGAGTTCTTCAGGGACGGGCGCTACGTCATGGCGGGCGAGAAGAAGACGCTCGATGCGGCGGGGCTCGTGCGCTTCTACGAGGATCTCGTCGCGCGCTATCCCATCGTCTCGATCGAGGACGGCATGGCCGAGGACGATTGGGACGGCTGGCGGGCGTTGACCTCGGCGCTCGGCGCCAAGGTGCAGCTCGTCGGCGACGACCTCTTCGTCACCAACAACAAGCGCCTCGAGCAAGGAATCAAGACCGGCGTCGCGAACGCGATTCTCGTCAAGGTCAACCAGATCGGCACGCTCACCGAGACGCACGAGGCGGTGGAGACGGCGCA
>JBGPGW010000379.1:0-2976 GCA_041484095.1 Alphaproteobacteria bacterium
GCCGATTCTCCTGACCCGCGCCTTGAACATCGGAAAGGCGCAAGTCGACAGCATGCTCGAGAACATCGAAGGGTACAAAGACACCGAGGACCCGAACGATGCGACCTACAACGCGCTGGCCAAGTACAAGCTGCTCGCCAAGCGCATCGGCAACCAGGACGACGCCTGGTTCTTCTCGGTGTCGCGCTACAAGAAACTCATCGAACGCCTGGGCGTCAAAGACGTCGTCGATTGCTCCGGGCTCATCGAAAAGGTGCGCCGGATCAAGTCGCCGAAGGAGATCGAATACATCCGCGAGGCCGGACGCTATTGCGAGGAATCGCTCCGCGAGGCGCTCGACGCGGTCAAGCCGGGCGTGCTCGAGACCGAGATTTCCGCGGCGGCGCATTACGGTCTGCACAAGGCGGGCAGCGAATATCTCGGCCATTCGCTCCAGATCGTCGCCGGCAAGGCCGCGGGCCTCGGCTTCGAATGCGCCATGCGCCGTCCCATCGAGAAGAACGACGTGATCTACATGGAGATGGGCGGCACGCACAACCGCTACAACTGCATGCTGTCGCGCACGGTGATCGTGGGCAAGCCGGGCCAGCGCTGGATCGACATGTACAACGCCTCGCGCGACGGGCTCAACGCCGCGAAGGCGAAGATCAAGCCCGGCGCCGTCTCGCACGACGTCGACCGTGCCGCGCGCGACGTCATCAACAAGGCCGGCTTTGGCCCGTACTTCATGCACCGCACGGGCTATTCCATCGGCATCGGCTTTCCGCCGGATTGGGGCGAGGGCCGCATCATGAGCCTGAATGAAAACGACCCGACCGTGCTCGAAGCGGGCATGTGCTTCCATCTCATCCCCGATCTCAAGGGGCTCGACGACGGCGGCGTCGTGTGCAGCGAGTCCCTCGTGGTGACGGATACGGGCTACCGGCTTCTGACGGACTATCCGCAGGACCCCGTGTACAAATGAGCGGCCCCGTCGCCAGCACTGGCTTCGTCCATCGCCCCGTCGTGATGGGGCAGAGGGGCATCATCGCGGCCGGCCATCACCGCGCGGCCGAGGCGGGCGCGGCGGTGCTGCGCGAAGGCGGCAATGCGATGGACGCGGCCGTCACCGCGGCGGCAACGCTCGCCGTCGCGATTCCGCACATGAACGGACTCGGCGGCGACGCGTTCGCCCTGTGGTTCGATCAGAAGACAGGCGAGACGGTGGCGATCAACGGCAGCGGCGGCGCGCCGAGCCGGGCGACCATCGAGGCCTATCGCGCGGGCGGACATGCGGCCATCCCGCAGCGCGGGCCTCTTTCGATCTCCGTGCCGGGCGTGCTCGATGCGTGGGACAAGGCGTTGAAGCGTTTCGGAACCGTTCCGCTTGCGCGCGCACTCGCGCCCGCGATCGCGCTCGCCGAGGAGGGATTGCCGCTCGACCGCCATCAGCGCGACCTCTTCAACGGCCAGGTCTACCGCGATCTCGTCGGCGCGGCCCCCGCGCTCGGCGCCCTCTACGGGCCGGGCGAAGGAAGGCGCCTCGGCGAGGTCTTGCGCATGCCCGCGCTCGCGCGAAGCCTGCGACAGCTCGCCAGCGACGGCATCACGAGCTTCTACGGCGGCGCGATCGGTGCCGCCATGGTGAAGGACCTCAGGGACGCCGGCGGCATCCTGGACATCGGCGACCTCGAGCGCCACTTCACGATCTTCGGCCCGCCGCTTTCGGTCGCGTTCCGCGGCCGGCGCGTCGTCGCCAATCCGCCGAACACGCAAGGGCTCGCCCTTCTCGCCCTGCTCGGATTGATCGAGGCGGATGACGATCCGAATACGCCCGCCCTCGCCCGGTTCATGCGCGCGAAGGAAATCGCCTTCGCCGCGCGCGATCGTTACCTCGGCGATCCCCAGCACACGCGCGTGCCGGACGATCTTCTGACACCGGCCGGCCTCGCGGCATTTGCACGAACCCAAGCCGCCGGCACGATCCGCTCGGCACCGGCGGGCGGCGACACCTCGACGCTCGTCGTCGTCGATTCCCGGGGCAACGCGGTCAGCTGGGTGCAAAGCCTGTTCGAGGCCTTCGGCAGCGGTGTGGCCTCGTCCTCGACCGGCATCGTGTTTCACAACCGCCTGAGCCTCGCGAGTCTCGCGCCCGGCGGACCCAACAGCCTCGCGCCGGGGCGGCGGCCGTTTCACACCCTCTGTCCCGCCCTCGTCCTCAACGACGGGAGTTGCGAATTCGCGCTCGCGACGCCCGGCGATCACGGCCAGCCCCAGACGCTCGCCCAAATCCTCATCGCCGTGCTCGATCGCGGGCTCGACATCCAGGAGGCGGTCGAGGCCCCGCGCATCCGCCACGATTCCGGAACCAAGGTGATGTACGAGGACCGCCTGCCCGAAGATGCCGTGCGCCCGCTGGCCTCCGCCGGCTACGCGCTCGACAATGTCGGCCCGTGGTCGCGCGTCATGGGCGGCGCCAACGCGATCCAGTGTCTTCCGAACGGCACGCGCATGGCCGGCGCCGACCCGCGACGCGCGAGCTACGCCATCGTCGAGTGAGAAGTGCGGGCGGGCAAACGCGCTCGCGAACGAAGCGAGCGGCGCGGTCGGTGCCTAGTTGCGCCCTGCCGTGATGCGTTCGAGCACGACGGGAAAGGCGCTCAGGGGACGGGGCAGCACGACGGGCTCGGCCGGTGCCACATAGCTCGGGCCGAGCTGGTCGAGTTTCGTGACGCCGAGGAGGCCCATATTGACGATGATCTCCTCCTCGAGGATTTCGAGCGCGCGGATAAGGCAAGCGGCACCGCCCGCCGCGACCGCCCAGGCCTGAAGCCGGCCCATGCACACGGCACTGGCGCCCAGTGCCAACGCCTTCAGCACGTCGGTGCCGCGCACGAAGCCGCCGTCGATGATGACCTTGGCCTTCTCTCCGACGGCGGCCTTGATCTCCGGCAGCGCCTGGATCGTGCCGCGGGCATGGTCGAGCGAACGGCCGCC
>JBGPGW010000380.1:0-2970 GCA_041484095.1 Alphaproteobacteria bacterium
CGAATCGGGCCTTCCGCCCGAGCAGCTCGCGCTCGAGCTCACGGAAAGCACGCTCATGGAAGACAAAGAGGCGAGCCATGTCACGCTCGCGCGGTTCCGCGAGATGGGCGTGGCCGTCTTCATCGACGATTTCGGGACGGGATACTCCTCGCTCAGTTATCTCAAGCGATTCCCGCTCGACGCCCTCAAAATCGACAAGTCATTCGTCGCTGACGTGACGACCGATGCCGAAGACGCGGCCATCGCGACCGCCGTCATCGGCCTGGCCCACAGCCTCCGCCTGTCGGTGATCGCCGAGGGTGTCGAGACGGCCGACCAGCTCAGGTTCCTCAAGACCCATGACTGCGACGTGGTCCAGGGAGATTATGTCAGCCATCCGCTGGCGCCGGACACGTTCAGCACATTCATTCGTGAGTACCGCAGCTAGAACGCCAGCGCCTTGACTTGCACGATGCCGGGCAACGCGCGCAGCCGCTGCAACGTCGCCTCCCCGACCGGTTCGTCGATCCCGATCAACGCCAACGCATCCCCGCCCTTCGCCCGCCGGCCCAGCGTGAAGGTCGCGATGTTGACCTTCGCATCGCCCAGCAGCGCACCGATGCGCCCGATCACGCCCGGCTCGTCCCGGTTGCGGATATAGAGCATGTGCGGCGCCAGCTCCGCTTCGATCGCAATGTCCGCGACGCGCACGATGCGCGGCCGGTTGCCGCCGAAGAGCGTGCCCGCGATCGCGCGGCTGCGCGCCTCGGTCGTGACGGTCAGCGCGATGAGCGTCTGATAGTCGGGATCGGGATCGCGCACGATTTCGCGGACCTCGATGCCGCGCGCGCGCGCGATGACAGGCGCGTTGACCATGTTCACGGAATCGAGCAGCGGCGCCAAGAGCCCCTGGAGCAGCACGGCCGTGAGCGGGCGCGTATTGAGCTCCGTGACCTGGCCGGCATACTCGACCGTCGCGGCCTTGAGGCCGGTCTGCGTCATCTGACCGGCGAAGCTGCCGATTTGTGCGGCGAGAACCATGTAGGGCCGAAGCTTCGGCGCGTCCTCCGGACTGATCGACGGCATGTTGACGGCGTTCGTCACGGCGCCCGTCAGGAGAAACTCGGCCATCTGTTCGGCGATCTGCACCGCGACCTTTTCCTGCGCCTCGGTGGTGGAGGCGCCGAGATGGGGCGTTGCGATGACGTTGTCGAGGCCGAAAAGCACGTTGGCCTTGGCCGGCTCGACCCGGAAGACGTCGAGTGCCGCGCCGGCCACATGGCCCGATTCGAGCGCCGCCTTGAGGTCGTCCTCGACCACGAGATCGCCCCGCGCGCAATTGATGAGGCGCACGCCGCGCTTCATGCGCGCGAGGTTCGCCGCATTGATCAAGCCGCGCGTCGCATCCGAGAGCGGCACGTGAAGCGTCACGAAGTCGGCACGCCGGAACAGCTCCTCGAGGGTGACGGGCTCGATGCCGAGCGCCTCGGCCCGCTCCGGCGCCAGATAGGGGTCATAGCCGATGACCTTCATCTTGAGGCCGAGTGCCCTGTCGGCCACGATCGAGCCGACGTTCCCGCAGCCGACGACGCCGAGCGTCTTGCCCGTCAGCTCGACGCCGAGAAAGCGGTTCTTCTCCCACCGGCCGGCCTGCGTCGATTGATCGGCCGCCGGAATCTGCCGGGCGAGCGCGAACAGCATCGCGATCGTGTGCTCGGCCGTCGTGATCGAATTGCCGAACGGCGTGTTCATCACGACGATGCCGCGCGCCGTCGCGGCCGCGACGTCGACGTTGTCGACACCCGTTCCCGCGCGCCCGACGACCTTGAGCGATTTGGCCGCGGCAAGAAGCTCCGCCGTCACCCGGGTCGTCGAACGCACCGCGAGCCCGTCATAGTCCGCGATGATCGCCTGGAGCGACGCGGCATCGAGGCCCGGGCGCGATTCGGCGGCGATGCCGCGCGCCTCGAAGACGCGAAGCGCCTGGGCGCTCAACTTGTCCGCGATGAGAACTTTGATCATGGCAATTCAGGCGTCGGCCGCCGCCTCCGTCCTGATCGTGGCGTAGGCCCAATCGATCCAGGGCAGCACCGCTTCGATGTCGGACCGCTCGACCGTGGCCCCGCCCCAGATGCGCAAACCCGCCGGCGCGGAGCGATACGCGGCGATGTCATAGGCGACGCCCTCGCGTTCGAGCAGCGCCGCGAGCCGTTTCATGAGCTCCGCCTGACGCGGCTTCGGCAAATCGAGGAACCAGGGATCGACCGGCTTGAGGCAGATCGAGGTCGACGAGCGAGTCCGGACGTCCTCGGCCAGGAAATCGACCCAATCGGAGCCGCGCACCCAATCGGCGATGACGGCGAGATTGGCATCGCACCGCGCAATCACGGCCGGCCCGCCGCCCAATCCGTCCGCCCATTTGAGGCCGTCGAGCGCGTCCTCGACGCACAGCATGGACGGCGTGTTGATGGTCTCGCCGCGAAAGATGCCCTCATCGAGGGCCTTGTCCTTGGTCAAGCGGAACAATTTCGGCAACGGCCATGCCGGCACGTAGGATTCGAGCCGCGCCACCGCCCGCGGCGACAGGGCGAGCATGCCGTGCTGGGCCTCCCCGCCGAGGACCTTCTGCCATGACCACGTCACGACATCGAGGCGCTCCCAGGGAAGCGCCATCGCGAAGGCCGCCGATGTCGCATCGCAGATGGCAAGGCCGGTGCGGCTCGCATCGATCCATGCCCCATCGGGGACGCGCACGCCCGAGGTCGTGCCGTTCCAGGTGAAGACCACGTCGCGCGACCAGTCGACCTGTCCGAGATCGGGCAGGCGGCCGTAATCGGCCTCGAAGACCCGGACGTCCCTGAGACGCAACGCCTTCACGACGTCGTTGACCCAGGTCTTGCCGAAACTTTCCCATGCCAGCATGTCGACGCCGCGGGACCCCAGCATCGACCACAGCGCGATCTCGACGGCACCCGTGTCGGAGGCCGGCAC
>JBGPGW010000381.1:0-2967 GCA_041484095.1 Alphaproteobacteria bacterium
GGTGGTGACGACCGCGGGCAGCTTGATCTCCACCGTCTCGAGCCCGCCATCGACCTCGCGCGTCACGGCGGCCGTGCCGTCGCCGATCTTGAGCTTCGAGGCGAAGGTCGCCTGCGGCCAGCACAAGAGCGCCGCGAGCATCTGTCCGGTCTGGTTGCAGTCGTCATCGATCGCCTGCTTGCCGAGGATGACGAGTCCGGGCGCCTCCTTGTCGACGATCGCCTTTAGGAGCTTCGCCACCGCCAGAGGCTGCAATTCGGCGTCGGTCAGCACATGCACGCCGCGGTCGGCGCCCATGGCCAAGGCGGTGCGGATCGTCTCCTGGCAGGGCTGGGGACCGAGCGAGACGGCGATGATCTCGCTGGCGGTGCCGGCCTCGCGCAGCCGCACCGCTTCCTCGACGGCGATCTCGTCGAACGGGTTCATCGACATCTTGACGTTGGCGGTCTCGACCCCGGTCTTATCGGACTTCACGCGGATCTTGACGTTGAAGTCGACGACCCGCTTGACGGCGACGAGAACTTTCATGGTCGGCCTTCACCCGGACACGCCATGTTGCGGCGCGGGAGCGGATTGTGCACGTGCACAATCCGAAGGCAAGCACTTCATCTCACGAGCGAAACGCGCCCGGCTGCCAGAGCACGTCGCGCGCGCCGTGGTCGTTGACGTGCCGGCCCAGCACGAACAGATGATCGGAAAGGCGGTTCAGATATTTGAGCGCTTCCGGGTTGACCGGCTCGGCGGCGGCGAGAGCGGCCACCAGGCGCTCCGCCCGGCGGACGATGGTGCGCGCGAGGTGCAGCTGCGCCGCCGCCGCCGTGCCGCCCGGCAGGACGAAGGAATTGAGCGGCTGCAAGCCGGCATTCATTCGGTCGATCTCCTGCTCGAGCCGCGCCACCTGCACCGCGATGATGCGCAGCGCGCCCTCCGCCTTGCGCCCGGTCTCGGGCGTGCAGAGATCGGCGCCGAGATCGAACAGGTCGTTCTGGATGCGGGCCAGCATCGCGTCGTCATCGCCGGACGTATGGAGGCGCGCGAGCCCGATCGCCGCGTTCGCCTCGTCCACCGTGCCGAACGCGGCGACGCGCAGCGCCTGCTTCGGCACCCGGCTGCCATCGCCGAGCGAGGTCTCGCCGGCATCGCCGCCCCTCGTGTAGATGCGGGTGAGGCTGACCATCAGTGCCGCCGGAACAGCAGCATGAAGATGGCGAAGAGCAGGATCGCCAAACCCTGCAGCACGACCCGCGACTGCATCAGCTTGTTCGAGCGCCGCGGATCGCCGCCCCGCGCCATCGAGAACACGCCCAGCGCCAGCACGCCCAGCGCGCCCAGCATGGCAAGGACGACGAGGATGGGAAGGAGATACGCCATCGATCCTATAATAACGCGCTCGGGTCGCGTTTCACAGACCGCCACGCCCGGCGATGCGGGCCCAGGCTTGAACGCCACGGCGCCTCCGTCCATATGCACGTAATACGCGTTCGACCCGGCCGCAGATGCTTGCGCGGGGAAAAGCGATTTTGCAAAACGACCCCACAACTCGCCCGGGCCTTCCCGGCGCGCTCTATTGGTAGTTAATGTAACCGGCTCGGACTATAACCTCGCAGCGTTCTCGGGTAACGGTTGATTGACTTTTGTGGTAATTAACCAGCAAGCTTTGTGGAACAAGTCGAGTCGCCGGTTGTTCAAAATTAATGCCCGTAGGTGAGGATGGCGCGACCGGTTCATCCGAATAAAGAGATAGAAGCGGCGGTGAGCTATGCAGAGTCCAATGGGTGGCGATATAGACCCTCGAACGGCCATCCATGGGGGCGGCTCCTTTGCGGCGCTCGTTCACGCACCGGATGCGCGTTGTCTGTTTGGTCCACCCCCAAAGACCCTGAAATCCATGCGCGGCAAATCCGACGCCGCGTGGACGCCTGCCCTCATTAGAGGAGCGTGACATGGATCGTTACTCATTCACCGTAGAAGTCGCAGGGATTAGCCCAACGGAAGAAGAGAGATACGAAGATAGACTTTATGCCGCTGGGTGTGATGATGCGCTTGTAGCCGTCATCAATGGGACTCTCTTCCTAGATTTCGATCGCGAAGCGCCGTCTTATGACAAGGCAGTGGAATCAGCTGTTCACAATGTCACCAAAGCCGGCGGTAAGGTTGTACACGTGACACGGATCACGGGCTAGCCGATCAGCAGCGATCGATCTTCCAGCGATTCCCGCTCCTCGATCAAGTCCACGATATCACCAACCAACCAAAGCCGATCCGACTCGCCAACGGCCATCGCGGGCGTCATCTTGAGGGTCTTGGAGACACTACCCTCTCTATTGACGGGGCGCGTTGCGGGGGCGAGGATCGGTGCAACGAGGGCATGAGAGCCAAGGAGCGCGTCATGGAAGCCAAGCTCGACCGCAGCGTTGAGGATGTCGGCAACATCACCAAGCTCGAGCACGTCAACGTCACCATCCCCGACCAGCAGCTTGCCACGCTCTATTACGTCGCCGGTCTGGGCCTGACGCGCGACCCCTACATCATGGTCTCGACCAACAACATGTGGATCAATGTCGGGCGGAGCCAGTTCCACCTACCGACCGCCGGCAAGCCGCAGACTCTGCGCGGCTGCACCGCGATCGTGGTGCCCGACCGCGCCCAGCTCCTCGAACGGCTCGATAAGGTGAAGAAGCAGCTCGACGGCACCAAGTTCGAATATCGCGAGGGCAATGACTGCATCGACACGACCTCGCCGTTCGGCGACCGCATCCGCTGCCATTTCCCCGATCCGGCGCGGTTCGGCCGCATCCGGCTGGGCATGCCCTATATCGAGTTCGACGTGGCGCCCAAGAGCGCCGACGGGATCGCGCGCTTCTACCGCGAGATCATGGACGCGCCGGCGACGGTCGAGGAGAACGGTCACGGGCGCGCGGCCCGGGTCTCGGTCGCGGCCGATCAGGAGTTTGTGTTCCGCGAGAC
>JBGPGW010000382.1:0-2959 GCA_041484095.1 Alphaproteobacteria bacterium
CTCCGCCTGTTCGTCGAGCACGTGAAGAAGCCAGGCCAGCCAGCCCGCGCCGGACTCGACCACCGCCACCTTGAGCTTGGGGTGGCGCTCCATGGCGCCCGAGCTGATCATGTAGCTGACGGGCTGAAGACCCTCGGCCATGCTGAGTGCCATGAAGGACAGCGCGCCGCCATAGCCGTTTTCTTCACCCCAATCCTCAGGATATTGATCGTTATCATTGGTAAAGCTATGGAAAGTGAGGACGATCCCCGTGTCCGCCATCGCGGCCCAGAGGGGCTCGTATTCCGGCCGGTTGTAGGGGCGCGCATTCGCGACGATCGGAACCTTGACCGCGCGGAAGCCGAGCTTCGCCACGCGCTGGATCTCCTTCACGGACTCCGTGATGTCGGCCACGGGCATGACGCCCACCGGCGCGAAGCGGTCGCGGTGGCCGCCGAACCATTCGATGATCCAGTCGTTATAGGCGCGCGCCACGGCCATCTGGTATTCGGGATCGGGCGACTGATAGACGGCCAGGGAATCGTTGGGGTAAATGACCTCGGCATCGATTCCGTCACGGTCGAGATCCCTAAGGCGGCGCTGAATGTCGCGCCCGCCGGCGGGGTCGCTGCGGAACTCGCGCTCTTTGTCCTCTTCCGTTTCGCGCGCCGCGGCGACATCCAGACGGCGAGGCTTGCGACCCTCGACGACGCGGTAGCGTTTGCCGTCGCGCACTTCGACGTGGGGGACGCGGCTGCGGAATTTCTTCGCCAGGCGCTCGTTGTAGATTTCCGCGGCCTCCTGGACGTGGGAATCGGCCGAGATGATCTTGGGGGCGGTCATGGATCGTGCTCCGGGGCATAGCGTCGGGCGAGGGAATGGCTCGCCGTGTCACAGTGGAAGGATACGGGTATCCAAAGGTCCGGGACAAGGGCGGGGAGGGCGGCCCGCTTGCCTTGCCACGGTTCCGCCAAAATTGCGCCGCGAGATTGCGCGGCGGGCGCGGCGCACCATATGTTCTCTCGCCCGAACGCCAGCCGGCGCGAGGGCCGTCGATCGAGCACGGCCCGCGGGCGAAGGTGCCTGGGGGATGGATCGTGTGAGATGGCACATGTGGGATGATTCGATGGCGACCCGGACCGCGAAGTTCAGCATCGGCCAGATCGTGCGCCACCGGTTCTTTCCCTTCCGCGGCGTGATCTATGACGTCGATCCCACGTTCAACAACACCGAGGAATGGTACCAGGCCATTCCCGAAAAGATGCGCCCGTCGAAGGATCAGCCCTTCTATCATCTCTTCGCCCAGAACGAGCAAGGGCCCTACGAAGCCTATGTGAGCGAACAGAATCTTCTACCGGATTCCGAGAACGGCCCGGTCAAGCATCCCATGATCAAGGAGTATTTCGGGCCCATCGTGGACGGGTGCTACCAGACGAAGCCGCGCGTCGTCGCCAAGCGCCTGAACTGAGTGCGGCGGGCAGGCCTGAGCAGACGCCGGCCGATTCGGACCCGCCAAATATGAAATCGCATTTCGGCCGGCGTCGGTCTAAGGTGGGCGAACTCAGCCACGCGGACCCGTCATCGTCGCGACGGACGTGAAGCGGTTCCAGATGGTCTCCCCTCCGGCTTAACGCCGTCTCTCAATAGTGATCCGCCTGTCTCGGCCGAGGGCCGATAGCGGGTCAGGTCGTCAACATCGATCCCGCCGAGCTGTCGGAAACCCTGACGAAGGACGCGCGATCGACGGCCGCAGTCCGGCAATCGCCGGATCAATCCGGCCATGCAGAATGGATGGAATGCCAAAGGAGATTAACCCGACGTGACGACGCCCATGTCGCCGATGACCCCGAACAATAGGCGAATGACCGGTGCGCGATCCCGGGGGGCATCGAATGGCGAGATCGCCGCGGATCAAATGCCCCGTCTGGCGAAGGCCGTCGCCTTTATCTGCGGCCCGGCGCATCCGGCGACCGTTGCGCTCAACAAGGCGATAAGCAGCCAGGCACCACAGGACATCAAGGAGGCGCGGAACCTCTTCGACAAATTGAGCCCGAGACAACAGCGCGCCGCGTTGACGCTCATCGCCGCCGTGTCCGAGTGACGTCTCTTCGTCGCGGCTTCGTGCCGCGCCAGGGGCCTCTTGCCTGCCTCGCCGGGGCGCTGGCCCGCCCGATTGCCTCGGCTCGGGGCTAAACGGCCACGCTCGAATCGAGCCTAATGGCGGTAATTCGGTCGTCTCGGCCGAATATCGCTTGTACAGAACGGGCGCAGGCCCCATTTTGGTAGCACTCACATCTCACGAGTGCCAATCAGTTCGTCGTCGATTTCACGACTTCGCTGAACCCCTAGGGAGAAAAGCATGAAGTTTCGGCCGTTACACGACCGAGTGGTCGTGCGCCGCATCGAGCAGCAAGCCAAGACGGCGGGCGGTATCATCATACCGGACACCGTTCAGGAAAAGCCCCAGGAAGGCGAGGTCATCGCTGTCGGGCCGGGTGCGCGAAACGAGATCGGCGCGATCGTGCCGCTCGACGTGAAGATCGGCGACAGAATCCTGTTCGCCAAGTGGTCCGGCAACGAGGTCAAGATCGACGGCCAGGAGCTGTTGATCATGAAGGAGCAGGACATCATGGGAATCATCGACGGCGGCGCGAAGTCCGTCAAGAAAGCGGCATAGAGGATCAAAGCCAATGGCAGCCAAAGACGTCAAATTTTCAGCCGACGCGCGGGAGCGCATGCTCCGCGGTGTCGATATTCTCGCGGATGCGGTGAAGGTCACGTTGGGCCCCAAGGGCCGCAACGTCGTCCTCGACAAATCCTACGGCGCTCCGCGCATCACCAAGGACGGTGTGACGGTCGCGAAGGAAATCGAGCTCAAGGACAAGTTCGAGAACATGGGCGCGCAGATGGTGCGCGAAGTGGCGACAAGGACCAGCGACCTCGCCGGCGACGGCACCACCACGGCGACCGTGCTGGCCCA
>JBGPGW010000383.1:0-2936 GCA_041484095.1 Alphaproteobacteria bacterium
CAAGGCGCCGATCGATTCGAGACGCAGCCGATGCGCGACCGTCTCGACCGTGGTGTCGGGCCGGGTCGTCGCGACCTTGTTTCCCTTCGATTTGAGAATTGCACTGACCGTCATGGGTGCCTCCTTCCGGCACGGCCGCCTCTGGCCGCGCTGCGTGGATCGTTCCGACGGGTCTTCGCGTGGGCTCATCCTAGCAGACAAGCCGGCACGCGGCCATGCAGAGCCTCACGGGCCGCAATGCTCGACCCTCGTTCGGGCGGCCCTAATCACCGCAACACAGGTCTTGGTCGGCGCCTGCAAGCCTGGGACAATCGGGACTGCGGCGGCGCGCCCCGCGCGCCGGCGCGTTCAACGATTGCCGAGGGGGCTCCGATGCTCAATCACACGACGCGGCGTATTCCCATTCCGGTCTTGCGCGACTACATGGTGCGGCTGCTTCGGGCCGTCGGCCTCGACGACGAGACGGCGCAGACCGTGGCGGGGCTTCATCTCGAATCGGATCTCCGCGGCATCAACGTCCAGGGCTTCAACCACCTCATCAACTCGCATCTCCAGGACTTCATGTCCGGGCGCTGCGATCCCAAGGGCAAGCCCAGGATCGTCAGGGACGGCCCCTGCTACGCCCTGATCGATGGCCACGCCGGCACGGGGCCGATCGCGGCGCTCTTCGCCGTCGATGTCGCGGTCGCGAAGGCCAAGTCGGCCGGCTGCGCCGTCGTCGGCGTCACCAACAGCTTCGACCTCTTCCAGGCCGGTCTCTACGCCGACCGCATCGCGCAACGGGATTTGATCGGCATGGTGTATTCGGACGACGTTGTGCCCGTCGTCCATCCGCTCGGCGGTGTCGAGCCGATCATCGGCAGCAACCCCATGGCCTGGGCGGTGCCGACGGCGCGCGATCCCTTCGTCCTCGATTTCGCGCCGTGCGCGACGCTGCCGACCTATGTGCGCTACACCCAGCGCTATGGCGGGCAGCTTCCCGAGGGCGTCGCCCATGATGCGGAGGGACGGCCCACAACCGACCCGTTCGAAGTGACAAACGGCGCCGGCAACAAAGGGGCGATCGGCGCGATCGCGCCCCTGGGCAACAAGGGCTACGGCATGCTGCTGATGATCGATTTCCTCTCTGGCGCCCTCGTCGGCGCCGATATGGGCATGGCGCATGTCGACAAGAAGGGCTCGAGGAAGGGACATCTCTTCATCGCCATCGACCCCGCGATCTTCGGCGATGCGGAGGCATTCAAGGGCGCCGTGAGCGCCCGCATCGACGAGATCAAGCGATCGAAACGGGCTCCGGGCGTCAGCAAGATCCGCGTGCCCGGCGAAGGCAGCTATGCCCGGCGCGCAAAGCAGGCCGCATCGGGCGAGGTCGAGATCGACGGCGTGTGCTGGGAGGACGGCCTCAAGATGGGCCGGACGCTCGGCGTCGAGTTGCCGGCGATCCCATAAGACGTCCGGCCGAATGCCGGCGCGTGTCCGGGCTCAACGCTCGCCCGTCACCGCGTCGCGCACGAGCTTTTGGAACATGTGGACGTGGTGCTCGCTCAATTCCGGCTTGTCCCGATTGACGACGAAGCGTCCCCGGCTGTAGCCGCGCGAGCGCAAGCCCTGCTGCACGGCCTCGCAGAGTGTCGTGTCCACGACGTGGAAATCCCAGCGCCGCGGGCTCCGCTCCGGCGCGACCGCTCATTTGCGCCAGGAGTGCCGCGGCTCGTAGCCCAGGACGGCGCGGGCCTTCTCGAAGGAGAACAGCGTCTCGAATTCGCCGAGCGTCCGCGTGATCGGCACGCCCGGGAAGATCTCGGCCATGAGCGCGCGGCTCGGGCGCGTCATCACGGTATCGGCGGCGGCGATGATGAAATGATCCGCACCCGTGAAGGCGGATTCGAGGCCGAGCCGGCACGCCCGCGCGACGTCGCGGCTGTCGACGTAATTCCAGAGGCTGTATTTGCGGAGATGCGGATCGCCCCAATGGGCCGGGAACCCGGCGTAGTCGGCCTCATCGCGGATGAAGCAGAAGCGAAGCCCGATGAAGGCCGTCGAGGGGTTCCAGCGGTGCATCTGGCGCGCCATCTCCTCAGAGAGAATCTTCGAGAGCGCGTAGTTGGTCTCCGCACGCACGGGATGATCCTCCGTGATGGGCACAAAATCGGGCGGGTGCCTGAACGGCACGCCGGACGTCGTCTCGCTCGAGGCCCAGACGATTCGGGAAAGTCCCAGAAGCGTCGCCGCGCTGAAGACGTTGTAGGTCGTCGTCACATTGGTCTCGAAGGTCACGGCTTCGGGGGCGAGGCCCGTGTCGGGGATCGCCGCGAGGTGGACGACCGCGTCCGCCGCCCTGAAGGGGCGCCGCCGGTCCATGACGCCTGCGGCCACGCGAAGCGCCTCGACCGTCTCGCCGAACTTGGTGAGATCGACCTTGAAATGCGGGCAAAGCGGTGACGACGCCGGGGTCTGGTCGACATTGACCACGGCATAGCCGTGATCGAGCAACTCGCGGATGACCGCCCGCCCCGCCTTCCCGCTTCCGCCCGTGACGACGATGTTTTTCAACGCTTGCTCCCGATTTGATGACGTCCCCGGCGCGCACTGAGAGAACACCAGAGTTTCAGCGTCCGCCGCCGACTGCGCAGGGGGCCGCGTAAGGGCAGCCGAGGCAGCGCCGAATGCCGCCCTATGCTACGATTTATCGCCGCAATCGGCGAGACATGGGTTTCGGTCCCTCATGGCAGCACGTAGGAATCCTTCATGCGTCGTCGGCCTCGAGCAACCCCGCGAGGAGCATGGCGCGGACTGGATCGACAGCGCGCCCCCAAGCGGCGGGGTCGAGCTTCTCTGTGCCTGGTTCGCCGGCCGGGCCTATGCAAGGCATCGCCACGACACTTACGCCATCTGCGTCACCGATCGAGGCGTCCAAGCGTTCGACTACCGAGGCG
>JBGPGW010000384.1:0-2934 GCA_041484095.1 Alphaproteobacteria bacterium
CTCACCCATGCGATCCGCCAGGAAGGCTGGGAGCACGGCATCCGCGCGACCGCCTTCTGCCCGAGCATCATCGACACCGACATGGCCGCCGGTCTCGGCCTGCCGAGAGAACAGCTTCTCAGCCCGGACACGGCAGCCGGCCTCATCAGCATGCTTCTCGCGCTGCCCAACACGGCGTCGATCGCCGAGCTGCCCGTCAACATCTTCGCCGAGCCGTCGTATTAGGGCGCGGCGTCATGAGCCCGTAGCCAGATGCGGCCAGATTCAGCCAGATTCAGATGGATGCGCGCGTGCCGTAGCGGGTGGCCCCGCGTCGGCACACCGAAACGCGTGCTACCTGCGCTCGCGCCACAGGCTCCACGTCCAACCGATGATGGTCATGACGAGGATGGGGTAGGCATAAAACGGCAGCGGCGCCGAGGTCGGCAGCAATGGCTCTCCCCAGAAAATTCGAGCGGCGGTGCAGGCAAAGAGGATCGCGCTCGCCAGGCCCAAGAGACGAACGGCGAGCGCGAAATGCCTCGGAATGCTGATGAGCAGGAGTGCTATCGCCCAAAGGGCCGTGCCGGCGGCAAACGAAGGCACGCTTGCGGCGGGATCGGCCGCCGTCCCCGACAGCATGACGGCCTCCGCGATTGCAAAGACCAGAAAACCGGCGGCGACAAGATCATGTCCGGTCCTGAAGTATTTCAGGGCGAGCAGCGCGGCCGCCATCACGAGGCCGGCACTGTCGATCGCCCACAAGAGCGCTTGCAGATTCGGTTGCGCGACGAGGGTCCCGGCCATGCCGAACAGGGCACCGAGCGTAAGACCGAAGGCGGCGACGATGTTGATGGGGTCTCTCGTGGTGACCATCCGCGTTACCTCGTCGTGATTGGAATTTCAGCGTGTCACGCTCGCAACTCGCAATTGACATTCTAGTGACATTCTAGCATTGGCGGCGCGCGGGGAGGGGGAGGCAATGTCTCGTCGGGACGCGTCTGCGACATGGCGAGACGCTCGAGCCCGTCCGGCCCGGCCGTCATCGCCTCGGCGAGGACAACCGACACGAACAACCCGCTCGCGCAGCCCGGCATCCACTGTTCGATAGCCGGGACGGCCGAATCCCGGCACACTGGCCCTCGGGCTGGATTGCCTCGGTCGAACCGCGTCCGCCGATCGTCGCGATCGTGCGGGCCAAATGTGAGATGGCGATGAACGTTGCCGAAGCCCTCGTCCAGATGCTGGTCGACTACGGCGTCGAATACATATTCGGCGTGCCCGGCGATACCAGCGTGCCCCTCTATCATGCGATCCGCGACGCGAACGGACGCATCCGCCACGTGATGGCGCGTGACGAGCGCTCCGCGTCCTATATGGCCGAATCCTATGCACGGCTGACCGGCAAGCCGGGGGTCTGCGAATGCCCGAGCGGCGCGGGCGTGCTCTATTCGATGCCCGGCGTCGGCGAGGCCTACAGCTCCTCCGTTCCCTTCATCCTCCTCGTCAACGACATCCCCCTCGCGGGCGAAGGGCGGGGGACGTTGACCGAACTCGACTGCGTGCGCCTGCTCGAGCCCATCACGAAGCTCTCGGTCCAGTTGAAGCTGGCGGAGAAGCTGCCGGATACCATGCGCCGCGCCTTTCGCGCCGCGACCTCCGGCAAGCCCGGCGCGGTCCAGATCACCCTGCCCGAAGACGTCATGCTCCGACCCATGCCGGAGGGGGTGAGTTTGCGCATCGAGACGGAATGCGTCCGGGCCCCGGCTTACCCCGCGCGCGCCGACGCCGCGGCCGTGGCGCGGCTGGCCGATTTGCTTGCCGACGCCGAGCGGCCGGTGATCGTCGCGGGCGGCGGCGCCAATCGTGGTGCGGCCGGTGCGGAGATCCTGGCCTTGGCCGAGCGTTTCGGCGCCCCGGTCGTGACCACGATCACGGGTCAGAGCATCGTTCCCGACGATCATCCCTTGGCGTTGGGGGTCGTCGGCGACAACGGTTTCCACCCCCACGCCCATCGCGCGGTCGAGGAGAGCGACCTTCTGATCTACATCGGCTGCCGCATGGGCTCGGTCGTCAGCATCGGCTGGACCTTCCCGTCGCCGGCGAAAGCCCGCCGGATCGTGCAGATCGACAGCGATCCCGAGATCCTGGCCAACGCCTCCGACAACGCGCTCAGCATCGCCGGCGACGCGCGCCTCGTGCTGGAGGATCTCCTGCGAACCGCGAGGCCGCGCGACCCTCGGCGCTCCGATGTTTGGATCGCCTCGTTGAACAGGGATCGCGCACGCTTCTGGGAGGCGATGAAGGCCGATCTCGAATCCGATGCGGTGCCCCTCAAGCCCCAGCGCGTGATCGCCGAGATCGCTCGCCGCCTGACGGAGCCCGCCATCGTCATCTCCGATGCGGGCACGCCGACGCCCTACGCCACGCGCTTCCTGCGCCTCAACCATGCGGCGTCGAGCCTGAACATTCCGCGCGGCTATGGCGGGCTCGGCTACGCCATTCCCGCCGTGGTCGGCGCCTGGCTCGCCCGGCCCGAGGCGCGCCCGGTCGGATTGTTCGGCGACGGCTCCCTCGCCATGTCGGCGGGCGAACTGGAAACGCTGGCGCGCCTTCATGTGCCCGCCGTATTGATCCACTTCAACAATGCCAGCTACGGCTGGATCAAGGCGCTGCAGCGCGTCCAGGCCCGGCCGGGCGCCAATGACAGTTCGATGTCCGTCGACTTCAACTCCGGCGACATGCGCCGCCTGGCCGAAGTATTCGGCCTGGTGGCCTGGCGGGCCGAGACTCCGGCCGAACTCGGCACGGCGCTCGACGGCGCCTTCGCGGAGAAGGGGCCGAGCTTCGTGGACGTGGTCGTCGAATCGATCGCGGATGCGCTGCCGCCCGTCTATCGCTGGCTGCAAAAGACCGGCAGCGATCCGTTGACCGTCGCGAACACCCGATAGCCGC
>JBGPGW010000385.1:0-2928 GCA_041484095.1 Alphaproteobacteria bacterium
CGCCGATCTCACGGGCGCGCATCTGACGGGGGCCGATCTCACGCGGGCGGATCTCAGCGGCGCCGTGTGGATCGACGGCCAGAAGATTTGCGCCGAAGGGTCGATCGGCCAGTGCAATTGAAACCGGGCAATTGAAACCGGCGGGCACCCGGTCTCAATGCGTCATGTCGAGGCGCAGCCACGCATAGCGATCGGCCGAGCGGACCACGATTCGCCGCACCGCCGAGCCTTGGATGACGTCGATCGGGATATCGGTTCCGGCCGGGCCGAGCGACCAGACCTTGCGGAAGAAGCCGGCCATCGTGTCGACGGCCACGCCGCCGACGCCGACGATGATATCGCCCTCCCTGATGCCCGCTTTCTCGGCCGGCCCCTCCGGCGCGACGCGGGTCACGAACAGCCGGCCGCGCACCTCTTCCGGGGAGAGACCGAGCCAAGGCTGGCGCGGCGTGTTCTGATGCCCTTCTGCCAGGAGGTCGGCGAGGATCGGCTTCAGCACGTCGATGGGGACGAACATGTTCCCCGGCACGATGCCGATGCCTGGAATGGACTGCGCCACGATGAGGGAGCCGATGCCGAGGAGCTTTCCGTCCGGCCCGATGAGCGCGGCGCCGCTGTGGTGGGGATGGGCGGGCGCCGTGAAAATGGCGTTCTCCATGATGTATTCCCAGGAGCCCGCGAATTCCCGCCGCGAGGTCACGCGGGCGAGAACGATCCGTTCGTCGTCATTGCGGCCGACGACGATGACGGGATTGAGCTCCTTGAGATCGTCCGAGCGGCCGAAGGCCATCGGCGTGCCCGCGACGGGTCGGAGGGTGCGAATAAGGCCAAGCCCGGTCTGGTGATCATAGGCGACGATCCGGGCCGGTATCGACGCGCCCTCGGCATCGGTCACGGTGACGTCCGTGGCTTCGACGATGAGGTAACCGATGGTGAGGACAAGGCCGCTGCTGTCGATCACGACTCCGCTGCCGGCGCGTTTCGTGCCGAGGAGCGCCGCGGTTCGGGCCTCTGCCGGAATCTCGGCATTGACGCCCACGACGGCGTTCAAGAAATCCTTGGCCGGCGCTTGTGCGAACGCGTCGGTCGCGGGGCCGCCTGCCGCGAGCGCCGCGAGGGCGACCCCAAGAATTGCGCGCCGCAGCGTCGACAACATCGTCTCGCCCATGGCCCGTGCCCGCCGTGATCTGATGGAAAATAATCTAGCACGGCCCGGCCGGCGCACCAGGCCGAATTGGCGTTGCGCGTCCGCCGTCAATGCCACCGCACGATCAATTCGCTGGCGCGGACTTCGTAGCTGTCGAACTGGCGAAGGACGCTCATCCCGAGGAGCGAGTTCGACATGGATGAGGCGTTGACGGAGGCCGACACATTCGAGAACCGGACCGGGCCGAGCGATAGCTCCTTCAACTCGACGGGCGCGCCCTTCACCGTGCCGTTCGCCGTTTCATAGAGCTGGGTAAAGCGAAGCCCGTCGGTCGCGATGCCGAGGCGGCGCGCATCGTCGGGGCTCAAGACCAAGCCCGAGGCGCCGGTGTCCACGAGGAAGCGAACGGGTGTTCCGTTGACGCTTGCCTCGACATAGAAGTGCCCGTCCTTCGCCGCCGGGAATACCATCGTGCCCGGTGCCGTGAGACGCCCGCGATGGGGCAGAAGCTCGGCGATGATCGGCGCCGCCAGGTGCGCGAAGACGTGCCGGTAGGAATAGGCGGTGATGACGACGAGAAAGAGCAGCGCCCATGTGAGGGCATAGCGAAGCACCTGCCTCGCGCGGATTCGCCTGCTGAAGAGGGAACTGGCCAGCAGCGCAATGAGGAGAATCTTGTAGGTCAAGCTGACCTGTCCCTCTCGGGTCTCGAGGACGCCGGGGAAGCGGTCCGCGAGAAACGCGATGAGGACGGCGGAGGCGAGGATCGCGGCGAGGAACAGGAGCAATCGCATTTGTCCGGGCGGGGTTCGGGGCTCGTCCACGGGGCGCATCCTTTGGGCAGCGGCGGCGGGCCGTCAATCTCCGCGCGCATGATGGCAAAATCGGGACAGGAAATCAGTCCTCGAGAAGAGGCCCCGTCCGGAAGGGGAGGGGCTCGCGTCTGACATGGACGCCGAGAATCTCCTGGTCGAGGCCGATCGGATTGGGAGCGGGCAGGACGACGATCTCGCCTCTTATGGCGCCCACGCGCTCGGCCTCGTCAAGAAGACGCACGAGATGGTGCAGCACGAGCATGGGCGGCGTCTCGTCGGCGTGAAGACTGCCCTGGAGATAGGCTTTCGGCCGCGCGCCGGGACGGCCGTAACGGCGGATCACGAGGTGGCGCGAAGCGCCCGGGCTTGTGGCGGACAGCGGCAGGCGTTCGATCGACTTGGCCACGACAGCGAGCCTCGGATGGCGCGTCGATGCTGTCAAGCGAGGCGCGCGATCGAGGGTGACGGACGCGCGTGACGCCGTGCTATAAATCGTGCAGATGTCCGATCCCTTCACGCTCACCGACGACGCCCACGAGGCCGCGCTGCCGATTTCGGTGCGCGCCGCCGTTACCTCGCGCTATCTCGACGGGCTCAACGAATCGCAGCGCCTGGCGGTCGAGACGCTCGACGGCCCGCTTCTCGTGCTGGCGGGCGCCGGCACCGGCAAGACGCGGGTCCTCATCTCGCGCTTGGCCCACATTCTCGCGACACGGCGCGCCTGGCCGAGCCATATCCTGGCCGTCACCTTCACGAACAAGGCCGCGCGCGAGATGAAGGAACGCGTCGCTGTCGAGATCGGCGGCGCGGTCGAAGGGCTGTGGCTGGGTACGTTCCATTCGCTCTGCGTGCGCATCCTGAGGCGCCACGCCGAACTCCTGGGGCTTTCGTCCAACTTCACGATTCTCGATACCGACGATCAGCTTCGCCTTCTCAAAGAGATCATCAAGGTGGCCGGCATCGACG
>JBGPGW010000386.1:0-2909 GCA_041484095.1 Alphaproteobacteria bacterium
CGCCCCAGTTTTTCTTTGACCAGCGCGTCCATGGGCACCCGCGAACGCGTAAGAAAAAGCGCCGGCTGGAGCAACCGCGCGCGCGCGCGCCCGCCGCGCATCAGGAGCAGATCTACAACGACCTCTGGCGGACCGTGCCGAAATCGGCCGCCGCCGCGACCACCCCCGACGATCTGGCCGAACGGAAGAAGCTGCTGCAGCTGCCGGAGGAGAACCTCCTCTATTTCATCGAAAAGACCGCGCCCAAGCTTCAGACCTGGCAGCGCGAAATCCTGCGCATCGTCAGAAATCTGGCCCAGTACTTCTATCCGCAGAAGCAGACCAAGGTCATGAACGAGGGCTGCGCCACTTTCGTTCACTACAACATCATGCATCGCCTGCATGAGACGGGCGGCCTCTCGGACGGCGTCATGCTCGAGATGCTGCACGCCCATACGAGCGTGATCGGGCAGCCGGACTTCGACGACAAGCGATTCACGTCCCTCAACCCCTACGCGCTCGGCTTCGCCATGATGTGCGACATCGCCCGCATCGCGACGGCCCCGACCGAGGAGGATCGGACATGGTTCCCCGCCTTCGCCGGCAACGGCGACCCGTGGGGGACGTTGCGGGGGGTCTGGGCGGATTACCGGGACGAGAGCTTCGTCCTTCAGTTCCTCAGCCCCCATCTCATGCGCAAGATGAAGCTGTTCGCGATCCGCAACGACCCGAACGACTCGGAGATCGTCGTGACCGCGATCCATGACGAGCATGGCTACCGCGACGTCCGCAAGACGTTGGCGCAGTGCTACGACATCGCCACCATCGAGCCCGACATCCAGGTCGTCGACGTCGACCTCGCCGGCGACCGGCGGCTCATCCTTCATCACCGCGTGCTCGAGGGCGCCACGATCGAGGCCGACGACGCCAGGCGCGTTCTTCAGCACATCGCCAATATCTGGGGCTATCCGGTGCTTCTCGTCGAGGTCGATTCCGCGACGGATTCCATCCTCAGGGAACACGAGCCGGTCGAGCCCGCCCAGAGCCTCGCCTAGGCGCCGCGCACCTCCTCGCGTCCGCGCCGCGCGCACTGGCCCATCGGATCGTCGAACGGCCTTACCGGTTCGCGCACGCTGTCATGCGAAATCCCCTTCGACCGGCCGCTCAGCGCGACGGCGTCACGGACCGGTAATGCTCGACCCTCGGGGGCGGGTCGTAGAAATGGTGGAGAAGGGCGCGCCACTCCTGGAACTGGGGCGAGCCGCGAAAGCCCACGGTGTGGTCCTCGAGCGTCCGCCAGCGCACGAGAAGCACGTAGCGATTCGGCGTCTCGTGGCAGCGCTGGAGCTCATGGCTGACATAGCCGGGCATGCTCGCGATGATGGTTTGCGCCTTGGCGAAGGCCGCCTCGAAGCCGGATTCCTGCCCCGCTTGCACATCGAGCGTCGCGATTTCGAGGATCATCGGGCTTTTCCGTATTTCTTGACGGCCTCGGCGGCGAGGAACACGCATTCGATGACGCAGGTCCCCGCGAGGAAGGCACTCATCCCGCCGATGTCGTGAAGGGGCGAGAGCGTGTTGACGTCGGTCGCGACGATGTTGAGGCCCGAAAGACCCTGGAGCAGCGTCAATCCCTCGCGCGCGGAGACCCCGCCCCAGGTCGGCGTGAACACGCCGGGCGCACAGGACGGATCGAAGAAATCCATGTCCCAGCAGAGATAGACGGGCTTCCCGGCCAGGCGCTTGTGGATGTGGGCGATCATCGCCTTCAGGCCCATGTCCATGAGGTCGATTCCGGTGATGAGCTCGTAGCCCTGCTGCCTCGTGAAATCGAACACGCCCTGCATCGAGATCGTGCCGCGCGCGCCGATATGGAGCGAGTTCTTGACGTCGAGCACGCCTTCTTCCGCCGCGCGCGTGAAGGTGGTCGCCGGATTGAACTCGATGACATTGGTGCCGGGAATCTGCTGGCCCGCCGCGTCGGGATAGGTGTCGGTGTGCGCGTCGAAATGGAGAAGGCAGAGATCGGGATACTTCCGGTGCACGGCGCGGATCTGCGGCAGGGACACGCTGCCATCGCCGCCGAAGGTGACGGGCACCGCCCCCGCATCGACGATGTGCGAGACGGCCGCCTCGATACGCCGGAACGATTCGACGGTGTCGCCCAGGACGACGCGGACATTGCCGCAATCGACGACGCCCAGCTCCGTCAGGGGATTGTAATCCGCGATCGGCGGCTGGTAGGGGCGCACCAAAGTCGACTGCTCGCGGATGGCGGCGGGCCCCATGCGCGCGCCGAGCCGCACGGGATGCAGGCCGCAGTCGAACGGAATGCCGAGGATCGCGGCCTTGCTCTTCGAGAGGTCGCGGCCATAGGGCACGCCCATGAAGGTCTGCACGCCCGTGACGAGGTCGTCATCGAAGGCATAGGCGGGTTCTGGCGTTCTTGACGGCATGATCTCCCCCGGTGCCGAGTCGCTCCCGCAATCGTTCCACCCCCCACCCTACCCTCCCCCGCAAGGGGGGAGGGTGAATGGCACGCTGAACCGTCATCACCCCCCTCCCCTTGCGGGAGGGGGAAGGGGGAGGGGTTGATGCCGATACGACTCGATCACATCATCACATAGCCGCCATTGGCGATCACGGTTTCGCCGACGACGAAGCGGTTGCGCTTGGAGCCGAGAAACAGCACGACCTCGGCGATGTCCTCGGGCTCGGCCGCGCGTTTGACCGGGATCTTGGGGATCCGCTCGGCGAGCCAGCTCTGGCTCTTTGCGCGCTCGGTCGCGACCGGGCCCGGCGAGACGCCGGTGCAGATGACTTCATGCGGCGCCAGCTCCAGCGCGAAGGTCTTGATGAGCGAGAGCAGCGCGATCTTGGACGCGGCATAGTGGGGGATGGTCGGCTTCGGGATGTAGGCGTCCTCGGTC
>JBGPGW010000387.1:0-2907 GCA_041484095.1 Alphaproteobacteria bacterium
CGACGAGGGGCCGAGGCGATGCGTGACGAATCGACCGCGCGCGGCGGCGCCGGCCGCGGCAAAGTCCTTTTAACGGCCGTCAATGGCCGCGCGCCTGCGCGTCGCGCTCAATCATCTCCTCTTCGGTTCCCCTTCCCGATAATGAACCGCATAGGCAACACAGACTCTCTCTACTTCTTGAACGTGCTGCCGCCACCCAGTTTCGGCGGGGCCCCGCCGCCCGGCATGTTCGACGGCGGGCGGATGACGGTCGGGATGGAAACGTCGCGCAAGGTCTGATTGGACAGCCCGCCGCCGGGCGCGTCCTTGCCCGCGGAATCGAAGACCATGGGACCGAGCGAGCCTTCGGGATCGAACCATTCGACGAGCGACTTGACCGAGCCCTTGGCGGAATCCGGGACCGGCTGAGTCTCGGCGTTGGCTCCCGTCGAATCGACCGTGCCCAAATTCTGCGGCAAGACGATGATCGCGCGGTTGCCGACGCGCGGGATGATCTCGACGGCGCCGGAATTGACCGCGACCCTGACGCTCCCGTTCGGCGCCACCGCCAGCACGAAATCCGTGCCGCGGACGCCGATGAGGGCGCTCGGCGTGCGGATGCGGTAGCTCTCCGACTTCATGGTGCCGGTCACGAAGCGGAACACGCCCTCTGTCACGCCGATGGTGAGCTCGCCCGCCTTCTTGTCGGGATCGTAGATGAAGCGGTCGAGGACGACGGTGCTTCCGCCGCCGACGCGGAAACTCGTCGCGTCGCGAAAACTAAGCTGAGCCCACGCATCCCGGCCCGTCTCGATTCGCTCGCTCGCGAAGACGTCGGACTGGACGGCCAATGCACGGCGCTGGAGGCCCGGCGGCGTGCCGAACGCGTCGGACCGCACCTCGTTGACCGAGCCGATCGCGGCGGTTTGCTGCGCTCCTGCGGGTGCGTGGCTCACGACGAGCAGCAACGCACCAGCGCATGCAATCGAAAGAGTCCGTGTCATCCGTTTCATAGCGGCCTCCTGCCCTCGACGCCCTCCCCTGACCGGCGACCGCCGGGTCACGAGCGAGCAATGCCATAATCTCCCATCATGACAGGGCCAGGGAACGCGGTCAGTGACCCCGCGCACAGGCGGGCCGTGATCGCGATCACAGGCCGATGCCCCGCCCCTCGCCGCCTTCATTCTTTGTTTCTTGCACAAAAGTCTTAACCATCTCTGGATCGGGAAGGGAAAGGGACCACGCGCATCGCGCCTCCGGATGGGACGAGCCCGCGCCTCGGATTCAATCATGGTCCGCGATGCGGCCGTCGACGATGTGGATGCGCCGTTTCGCGCGCGCGGCCAGTTCGGGCTCGTGGGTCACGGCGACGACGGCCCTGCCCGATTCGCGCGTGAGCCGCTCGAAGATGTCGAACACGTTCTCCGTGTTTTTCGTGTCGAGATTGCCCGTCGGCTCGTCCGCGAGGATCACGAGCGGATCGTTGGCCAACGCCCGCGCGATCGCGACGCGCTGACGCTGCCCGCCCGAGAGCTGGCCGGGCCGCTTGGACATCTCGCTCTTGAGGTCGAGCCGCTCGAGGATCGCCGCCGCATGGTCGTGGGCCGCCATGTCGCCGAGCCGGCCGAGCTTGCGCATCGGAAGCGCCACGTTCTCGACGGCGGTGAATTCCGGCAGAAGGAAATGGAACTGGAAGACGAAGCCGAGCTTCTCGAGCCTGAGGCGCGAGAGCGTGTCGCTGTCGAGGTCCGAGGTGTCCTGGCCGTCGAGCAGGATCCGCCCCGTGGTCGGCTGATCGAGCAGGCCGAGGAGATAAAGAAGCGAGGATTTGCCCGAGCCGGACGGGCCGGTGATGGTGACGAATTCGCCGCGTCCGATGCTGAGATCGATATCGCGCACGAGCGTGACGGGATGCGGCCCCTCCTCCAGGACGCGCGACACGCCTCTCGCTTCGAGGACCGGGGCTTCGAGCACCGTCATGCCGCGCCCCGGATGATGTCGACGGGGCGCACGCGCGCCGCGCGCCTGGCCGGCAGATAGGCCGCCGTGATCGAGATGACGAGGGAAAACACGCCCACGATGGCGTAGTGCCTGAACGAGCGGTACAGCACGAAGCCCTCGGATTTCACGAACCCCTCGATCGAGAACCGGATGCTCGCGAGAAGCTCGGTCAAGGCATAGCCGAGTATCCAGCCGAGGAGCGTGCCGATAAGGCCGATGAGGAATCCTTCGAGCACGAAGATCGACCGGATATCGCCTTGGGAGAAGCCCAGAGAGCGCAGGATCGCGATGTCGCGCGTCTTCTCGTAGATCACGGTCGAGAGGATGTTGAAGATGCCGAAGCCCGCGACCACGAGGATGGCCCCGACCGTCGAGTACATGATCGCGTTCTGGATGACGAAGATCCCGAGCACGTTCTTGTTGGTTTCCTCCCAGGATTCCGTGCGATAGCCGTAGCGGGATTCGATGGTCCGCGCGAGATCGGCGGCCACGCCCACATCCGCGAGCCGCAAGCGGATCTGGTTGATGACGTTCGAGCGGTTCTGGAGAATCTGCGCCTTCTTGAGGAGTGCGAGCGATTCGAAATTGTCGAGCGTCGTGATCCCGGTCTTGAAGAGGCCGACGACCTTCATGCGCATCACGACCCCGGCCGGCGAGATGGCCGAAAGCGTGTCGCCCATGCCGATGCCGAGCTTGCCCGCGACCCCCTCGCCCAGGATGATTCCGTTGGCCGTTCCCAGGAGCGCGTCGAGCTGGCCCTGGACGAGATCGCGCTCGATGTTCGACACCCGCCGCTCCTTGGCCGGCTCGACGCCGACCAGCGTGCCGGAGACGTCCTTGCTGCCGTAGCGGAAGATGATGGGACCGCGAAGCGTCGGCGCCGCGGCGACGCCGGGGATCGCGAGGAGCGCATCCATCGTGGCATCG
>JBGPGW010000388.1:0-2896 GCA_041484095.1 Alphaproteobacteria bacterium
CCGGCTTCGGACAAGCGCATGGCGACGCTCGGCCGATATCCGATCGATCGCACCGTCGCGGATCCCGCGCGCATCGCCGAAGCCGCGGAACTGATCGCGGGCGCGGACTGCCCGGTCATCGTCACAGGCGGCGGCGTTCACATCTCAGAGGCGTATGACGAACTCGCGCGCCTTCAGGATATTGCGTCCCTGCCCGTCGGCACGACCGTCATGGGGAAGGGGACGGTCGATGAAACCCATCCCCTTTCGATGGGCGTCGTCGGCTACATCATGGGCCGTCGCGGCGCCGCACGGTCGTTGCGCGCGATGCTGTCCCGGGCCGACGTCGTGCTTCTCATCGGCAATCGGACGAACCAGGGCGGAACGGATTCATGGTCGATGTTCTCGCCGGGCGCGCGCTTCATCCATCTCGACGTCGATTCGCTGGAGGTGGGCCGCAATTATGAGGCCGCCGTTCGCCTCGTGGGCGATGCCAAGTTGACGCTTGCGGCGCTCACCGACGCGCTCGGGGGACGCGACCTCGCCAAGCGCAGGGCCGGGCGCACGGCGCTCGAGAGGGAGATCGCCGCAGCGCGCGCGGCGCATGCGGCCGAAGTCGAATCGGTCGTGTCGTCGAACGCGAAGCCGATTCGCCCCGAACGGGTGATGAGGGAGCTCGCGACGATCGTGACGCCGGACACGATCGTGGTCGGCGATGCGAGTTACGCGACGATCTGGGTCGTCAATTACCTCAAGGCAATGCGCGCGGGCATGCGCTTCATCACGCCGCGCGGGCTCGCCGGCATCGGCTGGGGGTTTCCCCTGGCGCTGGGTGCCAAACTCGCGGCACCCGATAAGCCCGTCATCTATCTCGGCGGGGACGGGGCCTTCGCGCATGCCTGGGCCGAACTCGAGACGGCACGGCGCCACCGCATCCAGCTCACGGCGATCATTCTCAACAACCAGGTGCTCGGCTACGAGAAGGACGCCGAAGACATCCATTTCGGGGCGCACGCGCCGATCTGTCACTTCGAGCCGGTCGACCATGCCGCCATCGCGCGCGCCTGCGGCTGGCATGGCGTTCGCGTGGAGGATCCGAACGCCATCGCGGGCGCCCTCAGGGCGGCCTCGAATGCCGACCGACCGACCCTCATCGACATCATCAGCGATCCCGCCGCCGTTCCGCCGATCACGGCGTTCGACGGCAAGCTGCCGGATTCGACTTGAATCGATCGGACTGATTGAATCGATCGGACTGAGTGGAGAGACAGAATGAGCAATTTCGACGGACGCGTGGCGATGATCACGGGCTCAGGCTCCGGCATCGGCCGTGCGACGGCGGCGATCATGGCCGAACGCGGGGCGGACCTGATCATCCACGATCAGAACGAGAAGGGCGCCAATGAAACGGCGGCGAAGGTTCGCGCATTCGGCCGCAAGGCGCGCGTCTTCGTCTCCGACGTGTCCGATGTCGCCGCCATGCGCGAGATCGTCGCGGACGCCGAGGCCGATTTCGGCAAGATCGACATTCTCGTCAACAACGCCGGCATACCCTCGGACCGCTGCCCGATCGAATCCGTGACGGAGGCCATGTTCGAGCGCTCGATCGCCGTCCATGTGCGCGGCACGATGTTCACGACGCAGGCCGTCGTGCCCGGGATGAAGAAGCGCAAATACGGCAAGATCGTCAATCTCTCCTCGATCCAGGGCACGGTCGGCTGGCCGGAGGGCGCCACTTACAATGCCGCCAAGGGCGCGGTCCTCGCGATGGCCAAGGGCTGGGCCAAGGAGTTCGCACCCTGGAACATCTGCGTCAACGTCATAGCGCCGGGCCATTGCTTGACACCCATGCCGCTCTCGCGCGACAGCCCGGAGAAGATCGCGGCCGAGGTGAAGCGCATCCCGCTCGGACGGTGGTCAGAGCCGGAGGAGATGGGATACACGATCGCCTTTCTCTCGTCGCCCGAGGCCGATTTCATCACGGGACAGGTCATCAGCCCCAATGGCGGATTCGTGATCGTGGGGATTTGAAGAATCGTTGAGGCGCGCCGGCAGAGGCTTGCGAAGAAAAGGGAGAGAGGGACGATGGGTTATCTCGACGGACGGGTGGCGATGATCACGGGCTCAGGCTCCGGCATCGGGCGCGCGACGGCGCGGCTCATGGCGGAGCGCGGCACGGACCTGATCATCCACGATCAGAACGAGAAGGGTGCGAACGAGACGGCGGAGATCGTAAGAGGCCTCGGCCGCAAGGCGCGGGTCTGGCTGGGCGACGTCTCCAACGTCGCGACGATGAAGAAGATCGTGGCCGAGGCGGAGGCCCATTTCGGCCACATCGATATTCTGGTCAACAATGCCGGCATCGCGTCCGACCGCTGTCCGATCGAGGAGGTGACCGAGGCCATGTTCGAGCGCTCGATGGCCGTGCATGTGAAGGGCACCATGTTCACGACGCAGGCCGTCGTGCCCGGGATGAAGAAGCGCAAATTCGGCAAGATCGTGAACATCTCGTCGATCCAGGGCACGGTGGGGGCCGCGAACGGCGCCACCTACAACGGCGCCAAGGGCGCGGTGCTCGCGATGGCCAAGGGCTGGGCGAAGGAGTTCGCGCCCTGGACCATCTGCGTCAACGCGGTCGCTCCCGGCCACTGCCTGACGCCCATGCCGATGGCGAAGGACAGCCCGGCCGTGCTCGCGGAGAAGGCCAAGTCGATCCCCTTCGGCCGCTACGGCCAGCCGGAGGAGATGGGCTATGCCATCACGTTCCTCTGCTCGCCCGAAGCCGATTTCATCACGGGGCAAGTCATCAGCCCGAACGGCGGCTACACGATTGTCGGGATTTAGATTTCGACGGCGGCCACGCGACGAGGCCGATAGCCGTGAGAACGGTGAGCAATCCGATGATTTGTGGCGGGCG
>JBGPGW010000389.1:0-2885 GCA_041484095.1 Alphaproteobacteria bacterium
CTGTTCGAGAGTCACCGTTTTATATCTAGCCGCATCCCGCCAGGGATCCGCGCCCCCTCCCGCTAAGGACGACCGTTGCACGTCGCACCCAATCGCATTCTGCCGGTGGTTGTCCTGCTCCTTCTGGGACCAACGCTACTGGCTGATGAGCCGGAGAACCGGTCCGAAGCCCCCGTCGCGCGCCGTGCTTCGTCGCGCCAAACGACAAGACGTCGACGCCGAGACGCCAGGTGAGATCGGCCGGCGCGCAGCTGAGCCGTGCGAGCGCGTTCGCGAATCGCGCGCCGTCCATGTGCATGGCGAGGCCGCGCGCATGCGCGATCGACGCGATCGCCCGTACCTCGTCCAGCGAATAGACGGCACCCAGCTCGCTCGACTGCGTGAGACTGACGACGGCCGGCTTCGCCATGTGAACGAAATTGGGCGGCACGGCATCGAGCGCCCGGGCCAGGGCCTTCACGTCATACTTGGCGTGGGCCCCTTCGATCGGAACCAGTTTGGCGCCGCCGGAGTAAAATTCGGGCGCGCCCGCTTCCTCGAGATTGATGTGGGCATGCGCATGGCAATAGACGGCCCCATAGCTGGGCACGAATGTCGCGAGCGCCAGCGCGTTCGCCGCCGTTCCCGTCACGACCGGCATCACCGCGACCTCGGTCTCGAAGAGGCGGGAGAACGCGACATCGAGCCGCTGCGTGACGGCGTCGCCACCATAGGACGAGACGCTGCCGGCATTGGCCGCGACGATCGCGTCCATGATCGCTTGTGCCACGCTCGTGACGTTGTCGCTCGCGAAGTTCATGGCCTCTGCTCTCCCTCGTCGGTCAATTCGTGATGTCGAGCGTGGAGAGGACGGAACCCGTCGTCAGGTCGACGATGTGGATGCGGGAGCAACCCGCGCCGCCCTCCGTGCGGACGAGAAGCCGCTCGCCCGCAAGCCGAGTCTCGGCGATCGAGCAACCCGGGCCGATCGCGAGCGCGGCCTGGCCGAAACCGGCCTTGCTCGCCTTCGGGGCCGAGCCGCCCATCCGCCCGGTGATCGTGACCGCGACGACCGCGAGGCCGATCACGATGAGAACGCCCATGACGATAATGAGGCCCTTGAGCAATGGCATGTTTGGGTCCAGTCTCGGCGCAATCGATGCCAGGAAACGACGAACAGCAGCATTTCGTCGAGGCGACGGCGGCAGACGCCGGTGACCGCCTCGACACCGTCCTGGCCGCCCGGATTCCGACGCTGTCGCGCACGCGCGTGCAAGCACTCATTCGCGACGGTCGCGCAAGCATCGGCGGCCGGACCATAGCGGAGCCGGATTTTCGGGTCAAACCGGGCCAGGTCATTCACCTCGTCGTCCCGGCGAGCGTGGTGGCCGCGCCCGAAGCGCAGCCCATCCCCCTGACGATCCTCTATGAAGACGACGATCTCATCGTGCTGGACAAGCCGGCCGGCCTCGTCGTCCATCCCGCCCCGGGCAATCCCGACCGCACGCTCGTCAACGCGCTCCTCGCCCATTGCGGGGCGAGCCTTGCCGGAATCGGGGGTGTGAAGCGCCCGGGCATCGTGCATCGGCTCGATAAGGACACGAGCGGCGTCATGGTCGCCGCGAAGACCGACCGGGCCTATGCGGCGCTCCAGGCCCAATTCGCCGGGCGGACGATCGAGCGCAGTTATTTTGCCCTCGTCTGGGGGGTGCCCCAGCCGCGCGAGGGTGAGATCCGCGGCAATATCGGCCGGCACCCGAAACACCGGAAAAAGATGACCGTGCTTCGATCGGGCGGCAAACCCGCGCTCACGAGTTACCGGGTGGTCGAGGTCTATGGCGGCGGCCTCGCGAGCCTCGTCCGGTGTCGTCTCGGGACCGGCCGGACGCATCAGATCAGGGTCCACCTCGCGAGCCGAGGCCACGCCGTGCTCGGCGATCCCCTCTATGGCGGCCCGCCCCGCCTCCGCCGTCCCGACACAGGCCTCAAAGACCGCCTGGCGGGGCTAAAACGCCAGGCGCTTCATGCCGAAAGCCTCGGGTTTACACACCCCGTTACCGGCAAGCTGTTGACTTTCTATGCTGATTTACCAACAGCTTTAAGGGATATGGTCGAGTTTTTGAAATTAGTATAAACTGCTCGATCGATGGCCACAGTTTTGCCATAAGGCCATAACATCCTTCTATGGCGTGGGGGACAGGCTGACCCAAGCGTTCGCCTCGTTCTAGCCAGGGAAAGAGAAGAAAAATGCGTTCGACTGCACTCGCAATTCCGGCCCTCGGCTCGGAAGGGCACCTCAATCGGTATCTCTCGGAGATCCGGAAATTTCCGCTCCTCCTCCCGGAGGAGGAATTCATGCTGGCCAAGCGCTGGCGCGAGCATGGCGACACCGCGGCGGCTCACCGCCTGGTGACGAGCCATTTGCGGCTCGTGGCCAAGATCGCCATGGGCTACCGCGGCTACGGCCTGCCGATCGCCGAGATCATCTCGGAGGGCAATGTCGGCCTCATGCAGGCCGTGAAGCGCTTCGATCCCGATCGCGGCTTCAGCCTGGCGACCTACGCCATGTGGTGGGTGCGCGCGGCCATCCACGAATACATCCTGCATTCCTGGTCGCTCGTGAAAATGGGCACGACCGCGGCGCAGAAGAAGCTGTTCTTCAACTTGCGTCGCATGAAGTCGCAGCTGAAGGCGATCGAGGAGGGTGACCTCCGGCCCGAGCACGTCACGAAGATCGCGACCGAGCTCAACGTGTCCGAAGAGGACGTCGTCTCGATGAACCGGCGCCTCGCAGCACCGGACCATTCGCTGAACGCGCCGCTGCGGATCGACGGCGACGGCGAATGGCAGGATTGGCTCGTCGACGAGCGGCCCGACCAGGAGACCGAGCTCGGCGAACGCGAAGA
>JBGPGW010000390.1:0-2861 GCA_041484095.1 Alphaproteobacteria bacterium
CCCAACCAGATGGTTCTTTTCGCAAAGAATCCACGATATGACGAGCTGGGCCCAAAAATCGTTTCGGAGTTTCGGGGAAAGACAGTGTCGGTCGAGAAAATTGAGTACTTTGTATTGACTGAGACTGCATTTCGCGAAACGCACTATAAGCGGATTCTCAAGGCGCTCGAGACTTCAACCCCACCGGGTCTTGAGCCAATTGACGCGCCGTCGAATCATAAGCGAGGTACATTTCCGGACCCCAAGCTGCGTCTACGCTTTTTGCAACAATAGCTACATCATTGTGACCGCACGTGCTTATCCAGCGCACCCGGTCGCTCTCCCGCTCAACTCTGCCGGTTGATCACCTTGACCGTGGCGGTATCGATGGTTCCGACATAGATGCCGAAAGTGTCTTCGAGCCGTTCGCCGACATAGCGGCGGAGCATCCCGCGCACGGCGTCGTCGGAGAGTCGCTCCCACGGAATCTCGGCGAGCGGAATGAGCTTCATCGTCACGCCCGGCGCCGGCTGGATGGCGGTGGCGTCGCCGCGATAGAACACGGAATGCGTGCCGTGCTCTGGCCCCTCGAACACCGCGTAGAGGAATTCGATTTCCGCCGTGATCCCGAGGGAGCTCATGCGTTCCTTGAGGCTGCCTTTCTCGGTCTTGTCGCGCCCGAGACTGCCCGCGGCGGGAAGCGAAAGCTTGGCCGATGCCGGGTCTTCGAGAAACAAGATGCCGCCCTCGCGCTCCAGGATCGCGCCGACGCGAACGCGCGCCTCGTGCATCGCGCTCAGCGCGGTCTGTTCGAGCCCGAAGCTCAGATAATTGCCGCGGCAGTAGCCGAGCGGGGTGTGGGGCGTGTGCTCGAACCCGACCACGCGGCCGAGCAGGATGAGATGATCGCCCGCCGGCACGCGCTCATGCACGACGCAATCGAGCCAGGCCACCGTGTCGGGCAGAATGGGGCTGCCGGCCGGCCCGGGCCGCCAGGCAAAACCCGCGAACTTATCGGCCGCGCGCGCCGCGAAGACGCCGGAGACGACGCGCTGCGATTCGCTCAGGATGTTGACGGCGTAGTGCGTCGCGTTCTCGAACACATCGTAGCTGCCCGCGGTGTAGGCGATGCAGACGAGGACGAGCGGCGGATCGAGCGAAACCGAGGTGAACGAATTCGCGGTGAAGCCGCGCGGCGATCCCGCCCGATCGAAGCTCGTGACCACCGTGACGCCGGTCAAGAAGCAGCCGAGGGCCTTTCTCAGCTCTCGCGGGTCGATGGGTGCTACGGGCGTGTCATCGGTCATAAGAACCACCTGAATCCAGGACAGGCGACCAGCATCCCGGATCGCTCGTGCTCCGGCAAGTGCGGTTCACCGCCCGGAATCATAGGCCAGGATGGGCGACAGCCAGCGTTCGGTCGTGGCCAAATCCTGGCCCTTCCGCCGCGCATAGTCTTCCACCTGGTCGCGCTCGATCTTGCCGATGCCGAAATACCGGGCCTCAGGGTGGGCGAAATAGAAGCCCGAGACGGAGGAGGCCGGCAGCATCGCGCAGCCCTCGGTCAAGATGACGCCCGCGCGCCGCTCGGCATCGAGCAGGCGGAATAGCGTGATCTTCTCGGTATGATCGGGGCAGGCCGGGTAGCCCGGCGCAGGCCGGATACCCCTGTAGGCCTCGCGGATCAGCGCCGCATTGTCGAGCGCCTCGTCCGGCGCGTAACCCCAGAACTCCCGCCGCACTCGCTCATGCATGCGCTCGGCGAAGGCCTCGGCCAGGCGGTCGGCCAGCGCCTTGACCATGATGCTGTTGTAGTCGTCGTGACGGGCCTCGAAGTCCTTGGCGAGCGCATCGACGCCGATGCCCGCCGTGACGACGAAGCCGCCGAGATAATCCGCAACACCCGGAGGGGCCACGAAATCGGCAAGCGCCAGGTTCGGCCGCCCGGCCCCCTTCGAGCCCTGCTGGCGGAGCGTGTGGATGACCGCGAGGCGTTCCCGCCGCGTCTCGTCCGTGAAGAGCGCGATGTCGTCGTCGCCCTCGCGGTTGGCGGGGAAGAAGCCGATCACCGCCCGCGCGCGCAAGAGCTTCTCGGAGACGATGCGATCCAGCATCAGGCGCGCATCGGAAAAGAGGTTCCGCGCGGACTCGCCGAGCACGGGATCCTCGAGGATGCGGGGATAGGCGCCCGCGAGCTCCCAGGTCCGGAAGAACGGAGTCCAGTCGATCCGCTCGACGAGCTCGCCGAGCGGATAGTCCTCAAAGCTCTTGAGGCCGAGAAAGCTCGGCCGCGGGGGTGCAGCCGACCAGTCGAGCACCGCCCGGTTGGCGCGCGCATCGGCAAGGCTCGTTTTCTGGACCGCCCCGCCGCGCGCCGCGTGATTGGCACGGAGACGGTCGTAGTCCGTCTTCACGGTCTCGACCAACCCCGCGCGCTGCTCGTCGCTCATGAGCCCGCTCACCACCGCGACGCTGCGCGAGGCATCGGTGACATAGATCGTCGGGCCGGAGTAACGCGGCGCGATCTTGACCGCCGTATGCACCTTGGACGTCGTCGCCCCGCCGATAAGAAGCGGAACGCGAAAGCCCTCCCGCTCCATCTCCGCCGCAACGTGGCACATCTCGTCGAGCGAGGGCGTGATGAGGCCCGAGAGCCCGATCATGTCCGCATCCATCTCCCGGGCCGTCGCCAGGATCTTCGCCGCCGGCACCATGACGCCGAGATCGATGACCTCGTAGCCGTTGCACTGGAGGACGACGCCGACGATGTTCTTGCCGATGTCGTGCACGTCCCCCTTGACGGTGGCGAGCACGATCCTGCCGGCGTGCGCGCTCCCGGCCTCCTCCGCCTCCATGAACGGTTCCAGGTAGGCGACCGCGCG
>JBGPGW010000391.1:0-2845 GCA_041484095.1 Alphaproteobacteria bacterium
CATCGTCATGCTGGTGTTCAACAACGGCATGTTCGGCACGATCCGCATGCATCAGGAACGCGACCATCCCGGCCGGGAACACGCGACGGCGCTGACCAATCCGGATTTCGCCGCCCTTGCCCGCGCTTACGGGGCGCATGGCGAGACGGTGGCAAAGACGGCCGAGTTCGCGCCGGCCTTCGAGCGGGCGCTGGGCTCCGGCAAGCCCGCGATCATCGACCTTCGGATGGATCCGGACGTCATCACGACGCGGACGACGCTGACGGCGATCCGGGCCGCCGCCGAGGCGCGCCGCCCCTAGAGACGGCCGCGGGCGACCGAAGCGAGCCGGACGCGCGGTCTAGCCGTCGCGTCCGGTCTCGATCTGCTTGACCTTGGTCTCGAGCGACTGAAGCAGCGCGTCCACGCCGCTCCGCCGGATGACGGATGAATACTCCGAGCGGCGCATGGCGAGCTCGCTGATGCGCTTGAAATAGATGTCCGCGATCTTCCAGGTGTCGCCGACTTTGCGCACGAGATAGTCGATCGGAACCCGGTCGGCGCCGTTCGTCAGATTCGTCCGGATGAGAACATCGCCGCGCGGCGTCTCCTGGATGCCGGTGATCTCGAACTGCTGGCCGGAATAGCCCGTGAACCGGGAGGCATAGGTGGAAACCGTCATGCGCCGGAACAACTCGATGAGTTCATCGCGCTGTTGCGGTTGCATATCGTTCCATGCATTGCCTGTCGCGACCTGGGCCATGTAGGTCAGGTCGAAGCTGCGTTCGACGGCCGGCGCCAATTTGCTGCGGCGTCCATCGAAACCGAGATTTTTGGCATCCTTCATCACGCCGAGAAGCGCGTCGTGAAACTGTTCGACGACGACGCGCGGCGCGCCCTGCGGCGCCGCGTTTGCAAACGGGGCGATGGCGACAAGGCCCGCGGCAAAGACAATGGTTCGAGCAACTTTCATCAGGTTCATAACGTCCTCGATCCTACTGGTCTGCCCTCCCGCCAGGGAGATATATGGGCGCCGGCAGGCGGATTCGCAACTCTCGGAGCCAGCGCCGGTGCCGGCGGCCGGAACCGGTTCTCCACCCCATGATTTGGGGCCCCTTGATGGGCGGGCGGACCCATGCGCGATGGCTGAGGCGCCCGAGCACATCGATGGTATTTCAATGCGATAAGATGCTTTGGGCGGCGATGGGACTGCGAAGGGCACGGGGAAACGAAGCGCCCGGCCCGTTATGCGGCGGCTTTCGCCTTTACCGCGGTGCTGATCCGCACGTAAAAGGGCGCACGCGCATGAGGCTCGGAGAAAGGCAAAATGAAGGCAGTGATCCCTGCGGCCGGCAACGGCCAGCGCATCGGCAGCGACGGGGATGATTCGCCGAACGCGTCGCTGGGTTTCGGCGGATGGAGCGTTCGCGTCCGGCCCATCGAAATTCCGCGGCCGCGCCGGTCGAAAGGTCGGTCGTGACGACGCTTCTCACGGGCGCCTCCGGATTCGTCGGCGCGGCCGTGTTGCGCGCGTTGCTTGCGGCACAACACGACGTGCGTGTGCTCGTGCGGCCGCAGAGCGATCGCCGCAATCTCGAGGGGCTTCGGGTCGACGTCGTGGTCGGCGATCTCACGGACCGCGCCTCGATCGAGCGCGCGGTGGGCGGCTGCGAGGCGGTCTTCCATGTGGCCGCGGACTATCGTCTGTGGGTCCCGCGACCGGACGACATCTATGCGGCCAATGTCGAGGGAACGCGAAACATCATGCGCGCCGCCGGCGAGCGGGGCGTGCGGCGCATCGTCTACACCAGCAGCGTGGCCGTGCTCGGTCTTCACGCCGAAGGCCCGGCAGCCGATGAAACCACGCCGTCGTCCCTCGAAGGCATGATCGGCCACTATAAACGCTCGAAGTTTCTTGCGGAGGCGGAGGTCAGCCGGTTTGCGCGCGAATCGAACCTGCCCGTCGTCATCGTCAATCCGTCGACGCCGATCGGCCCGCGCGACGTGAAGCCGACGCCCACCGGCCGGATGATCGTCGAGGCGGCGACGGGTCGCATGCCGGCCTTCGTCGACACGGGACTCAATCTCGTCCATGTCGACGACGTCGCGCGCGGCCACCTTCTGGCCTTCGAGCGGGGCCGCATCGGCGAACGCTATGTCCTCGGCGGCGAGAACGCGAGCTTGAGGGATATCCTGGCGCGGATCGCGGCGATCGTCGGTCGCCGGCCGCCGCGCCTGCGCCTGCCGCACGACGCGGTGATGCCGGTCGCCCATCTGGCCGAAGCATGGGCCCGGGCCACGGGCGGCGAGCCCTTCGTCACGCGGGACAGCGTGCGGATGGCGCGCAAGCACATGTATTTTTCATCCGCCAAGGCGGAAGGCGAGCTTGGCCATCGCGCCCGTCCGATCGACGAGGCCCTCCGCGATGCGATCGATTGGTTCAGAATTCACGGCTATTTGTCCTGACGCGCATGGGGCCGCTCGTGATGACGGCGGCGGCACCGAACCACGTCACGGGCCTCGGTCTTGAGGCTGGGTTCCGGGGCCGGTTTATTTCCTGGTGCCCTATGGGCTTGGCACGCTTGGCTATCCCGGAAGGACCGTCTATTCCTTTGCGTGAACAATCGCGGCGCTAGGCAGTATCTTGTGCTCCAAGCTACGGCTTGCGCCACAATCGGAGTCAACCACAACATGCAGGGCGGTGGTTGATTTTCGAGTCGATACCATCCATTCTTTAGCCGACCCTAGCTCGTTCGGTTTATTCTGGTCGAGCAGAAGGCATACCAAGGTGAGGACGTGATGCGAGTGGTCTTGGCCCAGCCGCGAGGATTTTGCGCCGGCGTCGAACGGGCGATCGAAATCGTCG
>JBGPGW010000392.1:0-2829 GCA_041484095.1 Alphaproteobacteria bacterium
CCCAACTGCTTCAGGGAGACGGTGGTCTGTTTTGCGGCTGCCATGATGAAGACCTCTTTCCTGTTGTGGGTGGTGTGACCGATCGACTGGGCGGGCCCGGAACGCATCGCAGGAAGAGATGGCTGCGAACCCAAGTGAAGCGTGGGACTCTTCGCGTACTCAAAAAACATCGATTCCGCAATATAAAATTGAACGGCACGCCGGAAGAGATGTGGATGAATTTTCTCGGCGCGCGCGGTCGACGAGGCTGCGACGGTGCCGGCACGGCATGAACGCGCGCGTTTCGACGCGCCGCGCGGGCGAGGTGCGGGATGGTTTCGGCATCGTCCGATACCGCGTCCGGTGTTGCGCGCGGCCGCGCGATCCGGCGCTTCGGGCCTTCCTTCACGACGCGGCTCCGACTTGAAGTATCACTGCAAGTCTCCGGCGCAGCCATTTGCGCGAAAGACGCTCCGGGCGCGCGATCGAGGCGCGGGACGTCGGCTCGCGTCGTCAAGACCGTGTTTGTTTCGTCGCCGGGACCGCGGCGATCGCGGGCGCGGGATCGCCTAAGGGCGAGGGCGCGCGCATTGACCCCACACGTCCCTTGCGGCGCGACCGGATTGCCGCTCGAATGCGTCCCTCGACCCTCACCGGAACGGAGCGCTCATGAAAATCGTCGGCGTCAAGCTCTGGCTGCTCAGGACCCCCATCAAGATGCGCCGCCGGCATGGCGTGGGCGACATCGAAGCGGTGATGCCGAGCGTGATCCTCCGTCTTTCGACCGACGACGGCATCACGGGGTATGGCGAGGCGAGTCCCTGGGCGGTCTTCACGGGCACGGCCGAGGCCTGCGCCAGCGGGATCGACGTCTATCTCCGCCCCATCCTCATGGGCGCCGATCCCTTCCGGGCGCCGGCGATCATGGACCGGTGCGAGCACGCGCTCGTCGGGCACTGGGAAGCGAAGGCGGCCGTCGAGACGGCCTTGCTCGACATCATGGGCAAGGCGATCGGCCAGCCCGTCACGACGCTCCTCGGCGGGCGCGTGCGCGACACCATCCCCTTGAGCGTTTCCGTCGCCGATCCCGACTTCGAAGCGGATCTCGACTGGGTCCGCGCGCGCGCCGGCGAAGGCATCAACCTCTTCAAGGTCAAGACGGGCTTTCTCCCGCATGCCGCTGATATGAAACGGCTCGAACGCCTTCGCACTGAGCTTCCGGCGACGGCCGACATCCGCATCGACTACAACCAGGGCCTCGAGCCGTGGGACGCGCTCGCCAAGGTTCGCGAGATGGAGCAGTTCCACCCGACCTTCATCGAGCAGCCGGTCCCGCGCGACCAGCGTCACGCCATGGCCGCCATCACGGCCGCCATCGACACGCCGATCATGGCCGATGAGAGCGTGTTCACCCCGGAGGAGGCGATCGAGGGCGTGCGGCTCGCCATCGCCGACCTCTTCGCGGTCAAGATCATGAAGGCCGGCGGCCTCATGAAAGCCCAGGCGATCGCCCGGATCGCCGAGGCGGCCGGCATCGCCTGCTACGGCGGCACCATGTTCGAAGGCGGCATCGCGAACGCGGCGGGTGCGCATCTCATCGGAGCCACCAAGAACATCTCGCTGGGTGCGGAATTCTACACCGCGCGCTACGTGCTGGCCGAGGACGTGCTGGCCGAGCCGCTCGCGCTGCGCGAGGGCGCCACGGTGGTGCCGACCGGGCCCGGCCTCGGCGTCACGGTGGATGAGAAGACGATCGCCCGCCATGCCGTGTCCGAAGCGGGGCGTTGAGCGGGTCTGAATTGCATTCCGCACACAGCGGCGGATAGACCGCACTCGACTCGCGCGGCGCCGATCGGTCACAATTCGCGCGCCGGCCGAGCTCGGGTGGGGATTCGAGATGCAGGATCGGATGATGCGCGGCCCGCTCCGACGACGCGCCCGCCGGCCGGGCCAAGAGATCAACGTGAGGCATTCCAACCAATGGAGATCACCCAATGGAGATCGCAATGCGTCGATTGATCGCGAGTGTGGCCCTTTGCCTCATCACGCTCTTTCCAGCCGTGCTCGCCGCCGAGACCCCCGATGCGACCATCGAGCTTTCGGGCGGGTCGCTCGCGATCGGCATCGGCTATTCCTGGGGCGAGGGCAAGCTCGTCTACAAGGGCGAGACACACAAGCTTAGGATCAGCGGCCTCTCGATCGGCGACGTGGGCTACTCGAACTACACGGCGTCGGGTCCCGTCTTCCGCCTGAAGAAGCTCGAGGACATCGAGGGCAACTATGGTGCGGGCACGGCGGGGGCCACGGTCGCGGGCGGCATCAGCGGCACCGTGATGAAGAACGACCACGGCGTGGTCATCGAACTCACCGCCACGCGCGAGGGTCTCCAATTCACGCTGGCACCCAGCGGGGTGAAGATCACGCTGGTGAAGTAGGACCGGCCGCGCGAAGAGGCGCGATCGGGCCCGACGAGATCAGGACGATTTCCGCGACACCGCGTCGACGGCGCCGGAGGGGATCGAGCCGGGCTTCGGGATCCAGCTCTTCTCTTCGCCCGCATAGTCCGGCCCCGGATTCCCCATGACCGTCGTCCGCCACATCATGCGGATGTATTTGTGCGCCTCGTACCAGGCGGGCGCGTGCAGAAGGTTGCGGTTGTCGTAGATCACGAGGTCGCCCTTCTCCCAGTCATGCGTGTAGGTGAAGCGCGGCTCCGTGATGTGGGACATGAGCTCGTAAAGAAGCTTGGCCCCGTCGCCGCCGGGCCCGGGCGTCATGCCGACGAAGGGTCCGTCGACCCAATCCATCTGCCCGGCCTCACAGAGATAGAATCCGGGTTTTCCCGTCACG
>JBGPGW010000393.1:0-2825 GCA_041484095.1 Alphaproteobacteria bacterium
ATCAGGCATATTTTCGCCGTCGTGCCGCCCATGTCGAAGGAGACGACCTCCTTCAGGCCGCATTCGTTGGCGAGATGCGAGGAGAAGATGGCGCCGCCAGCGGGGCCGGATTCGACGAGGCGCACGGGGAAGCGGATCGCCGTCTCGAGCGTGGTGATGCCGCCGCCCGAAAGCATGAGATAGAGCGGGCAGTTGAATCCCGCCGTCTTGAGATCGCGGCCCAAGGCCGTCAGATGCCGGCCCATCAGCGGCTGGACATAGGCGTTGGCGCAGGCGGTCGAGAACCGCTCGTACTCCCGCATCTCCGGGCTCACTTCGCTCGAGAGCGTGATGGCGAGCTTCGGCATGCGCCGCGCGAGCACGTCGCGCGCCTGGCGCTCATGGAGCGGATGGAGATAGGAGTGGAGGAAGCCGATCGCGGCGCTCTCGACGCCTTCGCGTTCGAGCGTCGGGACCAGCGCTTCGACCGCCTCGGTCTTGAGCGGGATGAGCACCTGGCCCTTGGCCGAGATGCGTTCGGGCACGGGAAAGCGCAGGGCCCGCGGCACCAGCGGCGGCGGCAGGTCGATGAAGACGTCGTACTGCTCGAACCGGTTCTCGTTCCGCATCTCGACGGAATCGCGGAATCCCTCCGTCGTGATGAGCGCGGTCGGCGCGCCCTTGCGCTCGATGAGCAGGTTGGTCGCGAGCGTGGTGCCGTAGATGATGATCGACACGTCGTCCGGGCGGATGCCGGCCTTGGCGATCACGTCGCGGATGCAGGTGAGGACGCCGCGCTCCGGCGCATCGTGGGTGGTCAGCGTCTTCGCGGTATGGTTGACCGAGCCGACTTCGAGCGCCACGTCGGTGAAGGTGCCGCCGATGTCAACGCCCAGGCGCCCGCCCGCCGCGCGTGCCCCTGCCCGTGGCGCGCCGCCCGTGCGGCTCGCGGCCTTGGTTTTCGTGCTCATGGAGTCTCCGTCGAGAGGATACCGCGCGGGACTATAACGGAACCGATCACCCCGACAAGCCCGCCCATCGCTATGTAATTCCCGGGTTTCTTGCCGCCCCCCGGCTTGGGCTGCCAATATCCCGGGCGGGAAGGGCGAGGGGGCCATGGCACATCGACTGAAAGACAAGGTGGCGCTGGTGATCGGGGCGGGGTCGGTCGGGCCGGGCTGGGGCAACGGCAAGGCGACGGCCGTGCTCTTCGCGCGGGAGGGGGCCAAGGTCTTCGCCGTCGACCAGAACCTCGCGGCCGCGGAGGAGACAATGTCGATCATCGCGGGCGAAGGGGGCGTTGTCACGGCGCATCAGGCCGACGTCACCAAGGCGGCCGAGGTCAAGGCGCTCGTCCAGCGCTGCCTCGAGACCTATGGCCGCATCGACATCCTTCACAACAACGTCGGGATCACCGACGACGACATGACGGCGCCCAGATCGACCGAAGAGGTCTGGGACCGCACCATGGCGGTCAACCTCAAATCGATGATGCTGACCTGCAAATACGTGATTCCGATCATGGAGAAGCAGGGCGGGGGCGCCATCGTGAATCTCTCGTCGATTTCCGCCATCCGCCACAACGGGCGGCCCTTCATCGCCTATTACACGAGCAAGGCCGGCGTGCTCGGCTTCACCCGCGGCGTGGCACTCGATCACGCGAAGGCGAAGATCCGCTGCAACGCCATCCTGCCGGGCATGATGAACACGCCGCTCATGATGGAGCCCGCGAAAAAGCGCATGTCCGGGAAAGAGATCGAGGCCTGGCTTAGGGACCGCGATTCGAAAGTGCCGATCGGCCGCGCGGGCACCGGCTGGGACGTCGCCAAGGTCGCCTTGTTCCTGGCCTCGGAGGATTCGGACTACGTCACGGGGCAGGGGATCGTCGTCGATGGAGGGCTCACCTCCAAGTTCGCCTGATTCGCGGCATGGCGCCGAACGCGCCGGCCTGGGAGAAACCTGATTTCATCCGGTGGGGACTGGAAGGAGAGACGATGGCCAAATCGAAACGCGCGGCGCCGCGCAAGCGCTCCTGGAACCCGCCGGGCGTGCCGGCGCCGATCCGGGGCTATTACTCCAACTGCGTGCGGGTCGAATCGGGCCCGCTGCTCTTCGTCTCGGGCCAGGTGGCGCTCGATCCCAAGGGGCGCGTCGTGGGCAAGGGCAACCCGGCGAAGCAGGCGGCGCAGACGCTCAAGAACGTCCAGACCATCCTCAGGGCCAACGGCGCCAGGATGGCCGATGTCGTGCAGGTGATCGTCTACGTCACCGACATCCGCTTTCTCGATTCGATCACCAAGGCGCGCTTGAAGCATTGGCCGAAGGGCGGGCCGTCGAGTGCCATCGTCGAAGTGGGCGCGCTCGCCTTTCCCGAGCTGCTCGTCGAGATCTCGGCGGTCGCGGCGCCCCGGCGCTGATCCGCCGGGCAATCGTTTCGAACGGAGGAATACGAGACCTCATCCCTCGGTCTCTCGGGATGAGCCTTCGGCAAGCTCAGGATGAGGACGGTGAAATAAAATCCCTCATGCTGAGCCTGTCGAGGGACGAAGCATGAGGGCTTCAGCGATCGTGTCGTCCCGGTTCTGTCGGCGGACGAAGCGAGCATGACGAGCATCGCAGGCATGGAGGCAGGGCATGCGGCCGGCATCTGAACGCGTCGTGATGGTGAGCGGGGCGGGGCGCGGGCTCGGCCGTGCGATCGCGGCGCGTCTTTACGCGGACGGCTACAAACTCAGCCTCGGCGCGCGCGATGTCCCTGCGCTCGAAGAGGCGCATGGCGCGATGGAGCGCGGGCGCGTGCTGTTCCATCGCTACGACGCGACCGATGCGGCGACGGGCGTGGCCTG
>JBGPGW010000394.1:0-2823 GCA_041484095.1 Alphaproteobacteria bacterium
CGATCTCGCGCGCGGCACGCCGGTGAATGTGGGCGAGGCCGTCGGGGTCATCGCCGCGCAATCGATCGGCGAGCCAGGCACGCAGCTCACCATGCGGACGTTCCATATCGGCGGCGCGGTCCAGGCGACCGAGCAATCCTCGGTCGAGGCCGTGTTCGACGGTGCGGTGAAGATCAAGAACAAGAACGTCGTCGTGAACAGCGAAGGCGTTCCGATCGTCATGAACCGGAATACCGAAATCCTTCTGATGGACGACAACAAACGTGCCCGGGCCCATCACAAGATCCCGTACGGCACGCGCCTCCTCGTCGCGGAAGGCCAGAAGGTCAAGAAAGGCGACCGATTGGCCGAGTGGGATCCCTACACGATCCCCATCATCACCGAGCGCGAAGGCACGGCGACCTACGACGATCTCATCGAAGGCGTGTCGGCACGCGAGATTCTGGACGAGACGACGGGCATCTCGAACCGGGTCGTCATCGACTGGAAGCAGCAGCCACGCGCGGCCGAGCTTCGTCCGCGCATCACCTTGCGCACGGCACGGGGCGACATCCTCAAGCTGCCGAACGGCAATGACGCGCGGTACTTCCTCTCGGCGGACGCCATTCTCAACGTGGAGAACGGCGCCCATGTGAAGGCGGGCGACGTGCTCGCGCGCATCCCGCGCGAGTCCTCGAAGACGCGCGATATCACCGGCGGTCTGCCGCGTGTCGCCGAGCTGTTCGAGGCGCGCCGGCCGAAGGATTTCGCGATCATCAGCGACGTCGAAGGCCGCGTCGAATTCGGCAAGGATTACAAGGCCAAGCGCCGAATCGTCGTGAACCCGACGGAGGAGAAAGAGGCGCCGCGCGAATATCTCATCCCGAAGGGCAAGCACATCATCGTGCAGGAAGGCGATTTCCTGCAGAAGGGCGACCCCCTGACGGACGGGAAGCCCGTGCCGCATGACATCCTCAACATCATGGGTGTCGAGGCGCTCGCGGCCTATCTGATCAACGAGATCCAGGAGGTCTATCGCCTGCAGGGCGTCAAGATCAACGACAAGCACATCGAAGTCATCGTTCGCCAGATGATGCAGAAGGTCGAAGTGCTTGAACCCGGCGACACGACCTTCCTCACGGGCGAACAGTGCGACCGGTATGAGTTCGACGAGATCAACCGCAAGATCCTGCAGGAAAGCCTGCGTCCGGCGAGGGCCATGCCGGTTCTCCAGGGCATCACCAAGGCGTCGCTCCAGACGAAGTCCTTCATCTCGGCGGCGTCGTTCCAGGAGACCACCCGTGTCTTGACGGAGGCGGCGGTGAGCGGCCGGGTCGATACGCTGACCGGTCTCAAGGAGAACGTGATCGTGGGCCGCCTGATCCCGGCCGGGACGGGGCGGACGATCAACCGCATGCGCGCGATCGCCGCCGAGCGCGACCGCAAGCTGGCCGCGGCCGCGGCCGAAAAGGCGGTCGAGAGCGAGCAGGCAGTCGAGGAATCCGTGCCCAAGATCGCCTAGGCGGGCCGGAGCGGGGTTTTCGAGGGCCGGCGGTATCCGCCGCCCTTCGATTTTGGGCTCTTGCCCGGCCGCGGCGGGGCGGGATCGCCAAAGCGCTAAGACCTTGTTCGCAATTGCGAACGGGCCTTGACGCCCTTCCTCTGCAACGCCTAGTATGCGCTCGCCCAAAGGGAAGCGCCGACCGTGCGTCGCGCGCGCCCTAAGGGCTTGTTATTTAGAGCGATCGACCAACCCAAGGCCGCACGGGGGTCGCCCCCGCCGGAAGGACAGGGCTCTTGCCTTCCGGGCGGCTTTTTGCCGTCGCGGCAGGCGACGAGAGTAAAGGGACATGCCGACGATCAATCAGTTGATCCGCAAATCGCGGACGATGCCAACGGTGCGCAACAAGGTGCCCGCGCTCGCGCGCTCACCGCAGAAGCGCGGCGTGTGCACGCGCGTCTACACCACGACGCCGAAGAAGCCCAACTCGGCGCTGCGCAAGGTCGCGCGCGTTCGCCTGACGAACGGATTCGAAGTCACCAGCTATATTCCGGGCGAGGGTCACAATCTGCAGGAGCACTCCGTCGTGCTCATTCGCGGCGGCCGCGTGAAGGACCTTCCGGGCGTGCGCTATCACATCATCCGCGGCACGCTCGACACGCAAGGGGTCAGCGACCGTCGCCAGCGCCGCTCGAAATACGGCGCCAAACGGCCGAAGTAAGGGAAGCGAGCCATGTCACGACGCCGCCGCGCGACGAAACGCGAACTCATCCCCGATGCGAAATTCGGCGATCCCGTCGTCGCCAAGTTCATCAACTGCGTGTTCAAGCGCGGTAAGAAGGCCGTGGCCGAGACGATCGTCTACGGCGCGTTCGATCGCATCAAGGAGAAGACCGGACAGGACGGCCTGAAGGTTTTCCACGACGCGTTGGGCAACGTGAAGCCGTCTGTCGAAGTGCGCTCGCGCCGCGTGGGCGGGGCCACCTACCAGGTCCCGGTCGAAGTGCGCTCGGAGCGCTCCCAGGCGCTCGCCATTCGCTGGATCATCGATATCTCGCGCGAGCGGCCGGAGTTCACCATGGTCGACCGGCTGTCCGGCGAGTTGATGGAAGCCGCGGTCAATCGCGGCTCCGCCGTCAAGAAGCGCGAAGACACGCACAAGATGGCCGACGCGAACCGCGCGTTTTCGCATTACCGCTGGTAGCTTCAGTCGGAGCCGATCGCCATGCCCCGCATCACACCGCTAGACCGCTACCGCAACATCGGCATCATGGCCCATATCGATGCGGGCAAGACGACGACGACCGAGCGCGTGCTGTTCTATACCGGCCGTTCCTACAAGA
>JBGPGW010000395.1:0-2818 GCA_041484095.1 Alphaproteobacteria bacterium
ATCCGAGCCGGTGCGGACGGAATCCGCGACCAATGCGGAATTCGGGACCTGCCTCGAAGCGGCACAGCTTGCGCGCGGTGTGTGCCGCGCCCTTAGGGATCGGGGCTTCGGCGCTCTGAGCGAATTCTCGCTCGCCAACGGCCGGCGTGCCGATGTCATCGCCATGGACGGCGCGGGCCGGTTCATCATCGTCGAGATCAAGACCAGCGAAGCTGATTTCCGGGCCGACAAGAAGTGGCGGGACTATCTCGATTTCTGCGACCTGTTTTACTTCGCCGTGCCAGTCGAGTTCCCGAAACCGCTCATTCCCGAGGATTGCGGGTTGCTCGTTGCGGACGCCTTCGGCGCCGCCGTGTTGCGGGAGCCGAACGCGTGCACAATGCATCCAAGCCGGCGCAAAGCGCAACTCCTGCGGTTCGCGCTCACCGCCGCGCTCCGCCTGCAACAGGTCTCGGCCCCTCGTCTTTAGGACCGGTCGCGCCCCAGCTTGGCGATGGTGCGCGTCGTGCTGTGGCCGGGGATCAATTCGGCCAGCACCACGCGGCCGCCATGCTTTGCCACCACCTCCGCGCCGACCACTTGATCGAGCGTATAATCGGCGCCCTTCACCAGCACGTCGGGGCGAATGTCGGCGATGAGGCGAAGCGGCGTGTCGTCGCCGAAAATGACGACGAGGTCGGTCGCCGCGAGCGAGGCGAGAACCGCTGCGCGCGCCGCCTCGTTCTGGATCGGCCGCGCCGGACCCTTGAGACGCGAGACGGACGCATCGCTGTTGAGGCCAACGACCAGCCGGTCGCAAGCGGCCTTGGCCTGAGTCAGCAGCGACAGGTGACCGGGGTGCAAGAGATCGAAGACGCCATTGGTAAACCCGACCCGGAGCCCTTGATCGCGCCACTGCGCGACGCGGGCGAGCGCGTCCGCATGAGCCACGACTTTCTCCTCGCCGGTCAGAAGCTCTTGGGCGTGCAGCGCGCCCACGACTTCGGCCGCGCTCGCCACGGCCGTCCCGATCTTGCCGACCACGATGCCGGCTGCGGTGTTCGCGAGACGGGCCGCGTCTTCGACGCTGGCGCCGGCACCGATCGATGCCGCCAACATCGCCACCACCGTGTCGCCCGCGCCCGAGACGTCGAACACTTCGCGGGCCTCGGTCGGCAAGTGGGTCGCGGCACCGTCACGATCGACCAGGGTCATGCCGTCCGCCCCGCGCGTCACCAGCACCCAATCCAACATGCACTGCGTGATCAGGCGCCGTGCGGCCGCAATGATCTCGGCGTCGGTCCCGACGGCCATGGCAGTCGCGGCAGCCAGCTCCCCGCGGTTGGGGGTCATGATGGTCGCGCCGCGATAGCGGCTGAAGTCCCGCCCCTTGGGATCGACGATGATGGGCTTGTGCGCGCCGCGCCCGGCCTTGATGAGCGCGCTCGTCAGCTCGGGCGTCACGACGCCCTTGCCGTAGTCCGAGACGATGACCACGCGCGCATCGTCGACCGCATTGACGGCCAGACGCCGCAAATCCTCGCCGACGGAGGTCGCGACCATCGCCAGCGTCTCCCGATCCGCGCGAAGGAGTTGCTGGCCGGCGGCCACATAGCGCGTCTTGATCGTGGTCTGCCGGCCCCGCTCGACCGTGAAGTAAGGCTCGACGCCGCTGATGCCGGCGATCAACTCGCTGACCTCACGGCCGGCCGGGTCGTTCCCGACAACCGAGACAAACGCCGTGTGCGCGCCAAGGGCGACGAGGTTGCGGACGACATTCCCCGCTCCGCCGAGCATGGCTGCCTCGCGTTCAACGCGCAGGATGGGGATGGGCGCTTCCGGAGAGATTCGATCGACCGAGCCGTAGACGTAACGGTCCAGCATGACGTCGCCGATGCAAAGGACCGAGACGTCCGAAAGACGTTCGACAAGGCCTGCGAGTTCAGAGCGACGATTCATGCCGTGCTCATACGAGGCCCAATTCGGACTCGAGCGCCCCGCACAGCATCTGACCGATCGCGATGTGCATTTCCTGAATGCGGGCCGTGACCGTCGAGGGGACAAGCAGGAGGGGATCGGCGAGCCCTCTCAATGCACCGCCGTCGCCGCCGGAGAGTGCTGCCGCGGTCAGCCCCATCTCGCGGGCCGCCTCGAGCGCGCGGAGAACGTTGGGACTGCGCCCCGAAGTGCTGATGCCGAGCGCGACATCGCCGCGCTGGCCGAGCGCGCGCACCTGCCGGGCGAAGAGCTGATCGAAGCCGAGATCATTGCCCGTCGCGCTCAGGATCGAACTGTCCGTCGTGAGGGCGATCGCGGCGATGGGTGCCCGGTCGCGCTTGTAGCGGACCATCAGCTCCGCGGCCAGGTGCTGAGAATCGGCGGCACTGCCGCCATTCCCGAAAAACAGGATTTTATGGCCGCCGCGTATCGCCTCGACGCATTGCGCGACCAGGCGCGCGAACGGCTCCGCCAGGGATGCGCGCGCGGCATTGGCCACCGCGAGGTGTTCCGCCCACTCGTTCTCGTAGAACTGCCGAAGATCCATGCCAAATCCTGCTCAAGCCGGCGCCTCGGTATATCGGATTCTTGGACGTTCCAGAAGGGAATCGCGCGACCGTTATCGGGTCTGGAGGATGGCCCGGGTACCGCCCTGAAGCACAAGGGCCGTCAGCGTCCCTGTCGCATAGGCCCCCGTGTCGATGCCGATGCGGTAATCCATGAACTCGGGTGTGGGATGGATGCTATGTCCGTGAACGACGACTTTCGGGAATGGCCCTTTGGCGTGAAGAAACTCGTCCCGGATCCACAGGACGTCGCGCTCGCTCTGCGCATCGAGCGC
>JBGPGW010000396.1:0-2809 GCA_041484095.1 Alphaproteobacteria bacterium
AGGGGGAGGATTGGTGAAGCGAGCCCATCGTTCCTCCCCCTGAAAGGGGGAGGGTAGGGAGGGGCTCAAACACTCGCCGACGAAGGGGGTCAAACACTCGCCGGTGTGAGCTGTCGCGGCCATCATCAATCCCTCAACAGGCACCAGACAGGCGTGTGGTCGGAGGCCTTCTCCCTCCCGCGGGGGTCCTTGTCGATATCGGCATCGAGCAACCGGTCGGCCGCCTGGGGCGAGAGCAAGAGGTGATCGATCCGCAAGCCCTCGTCGCGCGGCCAGCGCCCGGCCTGATAGTCCCAATAGCTATACCGTCCGGGCTCCGGGTGAAACTGGCGAAACGCATCGGTGAGGCCGAGATAGAGCATCGCGCGGAAGCGCCGGCGCGAGTCCGGATGGCAGAGCGCGTCGTCCTGCCATGCGACGGGGTCGTAGACGTCCTCGTCGAAGGGCGCCACGTTGTAGTCGCCGCCGAGCACGAAGGCGTCTTCGGTCTCGAGCAGCTTCTCGACATGGCGGTGCAAGCGATCCATCCAGGCCAGCTTGTACGGAAACTTCTCCGTGCCGACGGGATTGCCGTTCGGGAGATAGATGGACGCCACGCGCACGGGATGCGGCTTCACGTCCACGATGGCCTCGATGTAGCGCGCCTGCTCGTCGGATTTATCGCCCGGCAGCGCGCGCTCTTCGATCTCGATGCGCGCCTTCGAGAGAATCGCGACGCCGTTATAGGTCTTCTGGCCGGACACCGCGACGTTGTAGCCGAGATCGCCGATCTCGAGCTCCGGGAATTGCTCGGCGATGCATTTGATCTCCTGCAGCAGGACGACGTCCGGCTTGGCCTTCTTGAGCCAGGCGAGCAGGTTCGGCAGGCGCGCCTTGACCGAATTCACGTTGAAGGTGGCGATCTTGACCATGGGGCGGGGTCGAGTCCGTCGTGCGGTTGATGATGGCCGCCATCAAAGGCGAGCTTCCGTCCCATATCAAGCAATCGATTCCCGAACGTGCCGACGCGCGCGTCTCAGGCGCTCGCTTCGGGTGCCACGTAATCCGGCGCCTCGGTGACAGACGCGCCGAAGGCGCGATAGGCATGGCGGCCCGCGATGGAGGAGGGGTCAGTGTAGACCTCCGCCGTCGCGACCCCTCGGTCGCGGAGCCAGGCGAGGCACCGCGCGAGGATGACCCGGCTCAATCCCCGGCGCTGGTGGCCGGGGTCGACTGAGAGCCCTGTGATGAGATTGTGCCCGTCATGGCGCTCGATCGACGCCGCCGAGACCGCGACGATCTCGCCGCCATGTTCGACGACGGCGTAGTGGATGCCGGGGAGAGAGAGCGTCGTCCGGATCCGGTTCGTGAGATTGCGCTCGATCCCGCCGAGGATGGGCGCCCAGGCCGGATCGCTCGCGTAAGCCGCGAGGGCCACGCGGATGATCGCCTCGCAATCGCCCGCGCGCGCCTCGCGCACGGCGTAGCCCCGGGGCGCCTCGGCCTCGAAGGCTGCGCCCGGCAAATGCCAGGACAAGCGAATCCAGGTCTGAGCGGGGATGGTCATGGCGGTTTCAATGAGCCAGCAGACCATGCGACGGCGCATCGCGCCAGCGCGATCGCAGCGGGCGAAGCGGGCAGTTCGATTAAACAGGTTCAGGGAATGGCCGTGGAATTTAAGGGATCGATGGGCAAGAGACCCTCCCCCAACCCCTCCCTTGCAGGGAGGGGGGACGTAACCGCCTTCACCGAACTCAACTTGATTGGCGCGGGCGTCGGTAAATTGTTAATGCCAGGAGGCGATTTGTTCGGGCTTCTTCGCGTGCAGGGCGTGAATCGCGTGCAGGTTGGGAGTTGCGTGCAGATGCCCTGACTATTTTTCCTCCCCCTGAATGGGGGTTTGGAGCGCTACGCGCTCCAACGGGAGGGGGTCACCGCACACCATCGAGAATCAATCGGGCGAGAATCAACCGGGCGAGAATCAACCAGACCTCATGCTTCGTCCCTCGACGGGTTCCGGGATGAGGAGGCTCAGCATGAGGTCTCTTGTGCGGCTCCAATCATGGCACGCGGCACTTCGTGGCGCGGACCTCGTCCTGAGCCTGTCGAAGGACGAGTGCCAGTGTTCGGATTCCAGGATTTGAGATTCTAGAAATCCGGATTCTATCCGGATTCTATAAGTGTCTTAGACCGAGAACGAGGTGCCGCAGCCGCAGGAGGATTTGGCGTTCGGATTGGTCATCTTGAAATAGGAGCCGACGAGGTCCTCGACGAAGGAGACCTCGGAGCCCTTCACGAGATCGAGCGACGTCAAATCGACCACGACCTTGACGCCGTCACGCTCGAAGACGACGTCGTCTTCCGCGAGCGTGTCGTCGAAGCTGAACTGGTACTGAAAGCCCGAGCAGCCCCCGCCGCTGACCGCGATTCGCAGCAGGGCGCCAGGCGTGCCGTCGCGTTCCTTGATCGCGCGGATGCGGGCGGCGGCGCTGTCGCTGATGCTGAGTTCGGAGGCAGTCGCTGTCATGGGGTCAACACGTGGTAAACGGCGTGAAGTCACATGGCTATGATACTCGAATACCTATGTAATGCCTTAAGGCGCAAAGTCAATTCCAGGCCACGATTGGTCCTGGCCAATTCGGACTGCAATTTCGCATCCCCTCATGCTGAGCCTCCTCATCCCGAGCCCGTCGAGGGACGAAGCATGAGGGGGAAGGCTCCCTTGCTCATGCCTCACCCTTCGACTGGCTCAGGGTGAGGCTAATAAAATAACCTCATGGTGAGCTTGTCGAACCATGAGCCTTTCGAAGGGTGAGGGAGGCATGGGGCC
>JBGPGW010000397.1:0-2804 GCA_041484095.1 Alphaproteobacteria bacterium
CGCTACTTCGGCTGGTTTCGGCTGCTGTATCGTCACGATCAGGCCTCCCGTTTGGGGCCGCGCCGCTCGTCCTGCCCCGATTTCGGCTCGTCCTGTAAGGATGGAGCCGAGCGCCGCCGGGGGTCAAGGGAGGTGTCTTGTGACGGGTCGACCCGAGGGCCGAAATGGGCTGTCCCGGCCATCGTCAATCGGCCGCACCGAGTGGCGGGAAAGGCCTGCCGGATGGCCGGACGAGGCCCTGTCGAATAATGGCGCCCGATTCGCTAGAGTCGGTGCGACCCCTGCCATACCGGGCACGGGCCACCATGGGGAGAACGGCAATGACGGTGCGATCGGAGACCACGGCAGGCGGGCATGCGCTCAAGATGACGCAGCACCCGCGCCTGCCGTTCACGCTCGATGAGTACAAGAGGCGTTACGACGTCGTCCTCGACAACATGAAGAGGGCGGGCCTCGACGCGCTGCTCGTGCGCGGGCCCGAGAACATCACCTATCTGACGGGTTACGAGACGCCCGGTTATTACGGCTATCACTGCCTCGTCGTCGCGCGCGGCCAGATGCCCGTGCTCGTCGGCCGCAAGCTCGAATTGACCAACGTGCCCGAGTTCTCCTGGCTCACCGAAACCGCACCGGTCGAGGATCACCACGTACCGGTCGAAGTCACGATCCGCACGATCGAGAGGCTCGGTCTCGCGGACAAACGCATCGGCATCGAGCGCGGCGGCTGGTTCTTCACGGTGAACGAATACGAAGCCATCAAAGGCGCGCTGCCCCGCGCGACCTATCTCGACGCCACGACGACCGTCGAAGAGGCGCGGATGATCAAATCCGAAGCCGAGGTCAAGATCATCAAGAAGGCCGTCGCCATCGCGGACAAGGCCTGCCTCGCCGGCATCAAGGCGATGAAGCCCGGCGTGACGGAAGACCAGATCGCGGGCGCGCTTCACAAAGTCTGGTGCGAGCAGGGCGCGGAATACACGGGCCTGCCCAACTTCATCGTGTCCGGCCGCCGGTCGGGCGCCTGCCATGCTACGTGGCGCGGCCGGAAAATAGCCAAGAACGATCACTGCATCTTCGAGATCGCGGCGTCCAAGAACCGCTATTGCGGCGCCGTGTTCCGCACCGCGACCGTCGGCAAGGTGAAGCCCCGGTTACGAAAGCTCTTCGACACCACGGTCGAATCGCTCGAAGCGGTGCTGGCCGCGATCCGGCCCGGCGTTCCCGCCGAGAAGGTCAACGAGATCGGGCACAACGTTTTCGTCAAGAACGGGTTCGGCGAGAACCACGTCCATCGCATCGGCTATTCGATCGGCGTCAACTACCCGCCGGATTGGGGCGAGGGCCAGATCATCAGCATCCGCCGCGGCGAGAAGCGGGCGCTCCAGGAAAACATGACGTTCCATCTCGTTCCGGGCTGCCTGTTCCCGGATGAAATGGGCATCGTCACGTCGAATTCGATCCGCGTGACCCGGACCGGCTGCGAGGTGCTCAACACCATCCCGCGCAAGCTGTTCGAGAAATAGTTCTGCGATACGGCGCCGATGGCCGGCACCACGTCCGGCCTCGGCGCCGCGCCGAACCGACACGCCGAGGACGCCATGGCCGCTATCGCAACGGAAGACCGCCTAAGGCTTCGACGGATTCATCCGACCTTCGGGGCGGAGATCGCGGGCCTCGATCTCGCGCATCCGCTCGACGATGCGACCTTCGCGGCCCTGCGCGACGCCTTCGAGACCTATGGTCTTCTCGTCCTCCACGACCAGTCCCTGTCGATGGACCAGCAGCTGGCTTTCAGCCGGCGCTTCGGCCCGCTCGAAGCATTTCCCGAAGAAGCCGTGCAGAAAGTGAAGCCGGAGTTCTACAACATCTCGAACGTCGACGAATCGAACCGCATCGCCGGTGCGAAGAGCGTCCAGTGGCGTCTCCTGCAATTCAACGCGCTGTGGCACACCGACAGCTCCTATCGCACCATTCCGGCATTGGCCTCCATCCTTCTGGCACTCGAAGTTCCGGATGCCTCCGAGCCCGGCGGCCAGACCGAATACGCCGACATGTTCGCGGCCTACGACGCTCTGCCCGAGACAATGAAGGCGCGCATGGTCGGCCGGCACATGGTGCACACGCCCGAATTCGACCGCGTGCTCGACCCCGGCCTGCCGCCGTTTCCCAACGAGAAGAAATGGGGCCTGCCGCCCGTCACGCATCCGATCATCCGCTATCATCGCGACAAGAAGCGCTGCTCCATCTACGTCACGGCGAATGCGGGCTCCGAGGTCGGCGGCATGGAGCTCGACCAAGGCCGCGCCTTCCTCAAGGAGATCATCGCCTTCGCGACCGAGCCGCGCTTCGTCTACCGCCATCAGTGGAGGCCAGGCGATCTCCTGATGTGGGACAACCGACGCCTGCTGCACCGCGCGGTTCCCTTCGACGTCGACCGGCAGCGCCGCGTCATGCGCCGGACGACCGTCGGCGGCAGCGAGCCCGTCATCGGCCCTTGGATGCCCGAGGCCCAATCCTAAGACCTCGTGCAATCGCAGACCGAACGGGCGGACGCGACGGCATCGCACGACAAAATCCGCGCCGAAGAGTTTCGCGATCCGAAACCGTTCTAATAATCAGCCTGCGCCGCGAATCTCGGCCAGGGGAAGCGGCCAGGCGCGCGTCGATTCGTAGGCGTGCGCAACACGCAGCAGTGCTGCGTCTTCGAACATACGGCCGATGAGCTGAAGACCGATGGGCCGCCCGTCGCGCGAGTGGCCGCACGGAACCGAAAGAGCCGGCTGTCCCGTGAGGCTCGCCCAGCG
>JBGPGW010000398.1:0-2803 GCA_041484095.1 Alphaproteobacteria bacterium
AGCCGATGACGATTCGCGTCTTCGTTCCGCGCGATGCGGGTGCGGTTGCGGTCGGCGCCGATTCGGTCGCGGGCGTTCTCGGCCGTGCCGGGGCCGAAGCCGGGATCGACATCGTGCGCACGGGGTCGCGCGGGCTTTACTGGCTCGAGCCCATGATCGAGGTCGAGACGCCCGAGGGGCGCATCGCCTATGGGCCCGTCGAGCCAGCGGACGTGCCGTCGCTTCTCGCGGCCGGCTTCCTGAGGGGGGCCGCGCATCCCTTGCGCATCGGCAAGCCCGAGCTCCATCCCTTCTTGAAGCCGCAGACGCGCCTCACCTTCGCGCGGTGCGGCATCGTCGATCCCCTGTCGCTTGCCGATTATCGCGCCCATGGCGGCTATCGCGGCCTCGAGCGCGCGCTCGCCATGAAGCCGGCTGACATCGTCGAGGAGGTGGTGCGCTCGGGTCTCCGCGGTCGCGGCGGCGCAGGATTCCCCACGGGAATCAAATGGCGCACGGTTCTCGCCGCGCGCGGCGAGGTCAAATACGTCGTGTGCAACGCCGATGAAGGCGATTCCGGCACCTTCGCGGACCGCATGATCATGGAGGGCGATCCCTTCGTCCTCATCGAAGGCATGACGATCGCCGGCATCGCGACCGGGGCGACGAAGGGCTACGTCTATATCCGCTCCGAATATCCCCAGGCGATCGAGGTGATGCGCGCGGCGATCGCCATCGCAAGGCGCGAAGGGCTCCTCGGTTCGCGCGTTCTCGATTCGAGCCACGCCTTTGAGCTCGACGTGCGATCGGGCGCGGGCGCCTATGTGTGCGGCGAGGAGACGGCGCTGCTGGAGAGTCTCGAAGGCAGGCGCGGGCTCGTGCGCGCGAAGCCGCCGCTGCCGGCGCATGAAGGTCTTTTCGGGCGGCCGACGGTCGTCAACAACGTGCTGTCGCTTGCCTCCGTTCCCATCGTCCTCGCCAATGGCGCCGCGTCCTATCACGATCTCGGCATGGGCCGCTCGCGCGGCACGATGCCGATCCAGTTGGCCGGCAACGTGAAGCATGGCGGGCTGTATGAGACGGCCTTCGGCCTGACGCTCGGCGAGCTCGTCGATCGGATCGGCGGCGGCACGGCCTCGGGCCGGCCGGTGCGCGCCGTGCAGGTCGGTGGCCCGCTTGGCGCCTATTTCCCGCGCGCCCTTTTCGACACGCGATTCGACTACGAGGCCTTCGCCGCGCGCGACGGCCTCCTTGGCCATGGCGGAATCGTCGTCTTCGACGACACCGTCGACATGGCGCGCCAGGCGCGGTTCGCCATGGAGTTCTGCGCCATCGAATCCTGCGGCAAGTGCACGCCGTGCCGCATCGGCTCGATCCGCGGGATGGAGGTCATCGACCGCATCCGGGCGGGCGTCGAGGTCGAAGCGAATTGGTCGCTGCTCCAGGAGCTCTGCGACACCTTGAAGTTCGGCTCGCTCTGCGCGCTCGGCGGGTTCGTGCCCTATCCCGTGTTGAGCGCGCTCCGTCACTTCCCCGAGGATTTTCGCGCGTCCGTGGCACTCAGCGCCTGACCGTTTGAGGAGACCGCCCATGCCTCTCGTCCCTGAGACCGATTACGGCACGCCCGCCAAGAAGGCGGCGGCGTCCGTGACGCTCACCATCGACGGCTTCAAGGTCTCGGTGCCCGAAGGCACCTCGGTCATGCGCGCGGCGGTCGAGGCCGGCATCCAGGTGCCGAAACTCTGCGCCACGGATTCGCTCGCCGCCTTCGGCTCGTGCCGCCTCTGTCTTGTCGAGATCGAGGGGCGCCCGGGGACGCCGGCCTCCTGCACGACGCCGGTCATGCCGGGCATGGCCGTCGTGACCCAGAGCGAGCGGCTGAAACGGCTCCGGCGCGGCGTGATGGAGCTCTACATCTCCGACCATCCGCTCGATTGCTTGACCTGTTCGGCCAACGGCAATTGCGAGTTGCAGGACATGGCGGGGGCCGTCGGGCTCAGGGAGGTGCGCTACGGCTACGAGGGCGCCAACCACCTCGACGCCGAGAAGGACGTCTCCAATCCCTATTTCGCCTTCGATCCCGCGAAGTGCATCGTCTGCTCGCGCTGCGTGCGCGCCTGCGATGAAGTGCAGGGCACCTTCGCGCTCACCATCGAGGGGCGCGGCTTCGATTCAAAAGTCTCCGCCGGCATGGCCGAGACTTTCCTCGATTCGGAATGCGTCTCCTGCGGGGCGTGCGTGCAGGCCTGTCCGACCGCGACGCTCATGGAGAAGTCGGTCATCGAGATCGGCCAGCCGGAGCATTCGGTCGTCACCACCTGCGCCTATTGCGGCGTGGGGTGCGCCTTCAAGGCCGAGATGCGCGGCGCGGAGGTGGTGCGCATGGTTCCCTACAAGGACGGCAAGGCGAACCACGGCCACTCCTGCGTCAAGGGCCGCTTCGCCTGGGGCTACACCACCCATCCCGACCGAATCCTCAAGCCGATGGTGCGCGCGCGCATCTCCGACCCCTGGCGCGAGGTGAGCTGGGATGAAGCCATCACCCACGTGGCTGCCGAGTTCAAGCGCATCCAGGCCCAGTACGGCCCGGACGCGGTCGGCGGCATCACTTCTTCCCGCTGCACGAACGAAGAGACGTTCCTCGTCCAGAAGCTGGTACGCGCCGCCTTCGGCAACAACAACGTCGACACCTGCGCCCGCGTCTGCCACTCGCCCACCGGCTACGGACTGAAGACGACCTTCGGCACGTCCGCCGGCACCCAGGACTTCGACTCCGTGGACGACGCCGACGTCATCGTCGTTATCGGCGCCAACCCCACGGACG
>JBGPGW010000399.1:0-2801 GCA_041484095.1 Alphaproteobacteria bacterium
GACGATCTTCGACGGGCATGCCGCCGAGGACATCGCGGCCTTTCTCGACTATGCCACCGAGCTCGGCGTCGGCGTCTCGATCTCGCCCGGCTACGCCTATGAGCGGGCGCCGGACCAGGATCACTTCCTCAACCGCCGCAAGACCAAGGAGCTGTTCCGCGCGATCTTCCGCCGCCAGAACGGCCATAAATGGTCGTTCAGCCAATCCGGCCTGTTCCTCGATTTCCTCGCCGGCAACCAGAATTATCACTGCACCCCCTGGGGCAACCCGACGCGCAATTATTTCGGCTGGCAGCGTCCGTGCTACCTGCTCGGCGAGGGCTTTGCGAAGAGCTTCAAGGAGCTGATGGAGAGCACCGATTGGGACGCCTACGGCACCGGCAATTACGAGAAATGCGCGGACTGCATGGTGCATAGCGGCTATGAGGCGACCGCCGTGGTCGATGCGGTGAAGCATCCCTTGAAAGCCGCAGGGGTCGCCCTCAGGGGCGTCCGCACCGAAGGCGCGATGGCCGAGGAGATCCCGCTCGACCGCCAGCGCCCCGCCGAATACGTCTTCTCGCGCCATGTCGAGGAGGCGATGGAAAGAACGAAAACTCAAAAGGCTGGATCAAGTGCGGCGTGACGGGACGCGCACGCTGAGACAACTGGTCCGTGTGACAATCTAAACGATAATGCTAAACGATAATGTGCCGCGTGCGTTGACCGAACCAGCTATCGAGCTGCAACCTCAGCCGAGCGGACCGCGTGATGGCCACGATCCTCGTCCTGACCCACGAATATGACGGGTTCCCCCAGCGGACCTACCTGCTTCAGGGGTTTATTGGCCATTGGGAGCGGACCGGCCACCGTGTCATCGTCGCCGAGGGTATCCCGCGGCAAGCCGAGGCCGATGTCGTGATCCTTCATATCGATGTGTCCGTCATGCCCGACGAATACATCGAATTCGCCGCGCCGTTTCCGGTGGTCCTCAATCGCGACGCGCGCGACATTCGGAAAAATGCGGTGAGCCGGTTCCTGGTGCGGCCCGAAGACCGCTGGGCCGGGCCCGTGATGGTCAAGTCCAATTTCAACAGCGGCGGCGGCCCCGAGTCGTTGCACAACCTCGCCGCCGCACTGCGCCATCGCCCGCCGCCCTACCCCACGGTCAAGCTGAATAAATCCTATCGGATCCTCCAATCGATGGCCGAGGTTCCAGAGGCGGTCTGGAGCGATCCCAATCTGGTCGTCGAGCGCTTCCTGCCCGAACAGGACAACAAAGGCTACTGGAGGCGCATGTGGACATTCTTCGGCGACAGCGAGCGCTGCAGCCGCTATTGCGCCCCGACCCCGACCAGCTTCAAAGCGACCGACCGGGAACCCGCGCCGGTGCCGGACGAACTGCGCGCCGAGCGCAAGCGCCTGGGATTCGATTACGGCAAATTCGAATTCGTGATCCATCGGGGCAAGGTCGTGCTGTTCGACGCGAACCGCACGCCCGCGGCATCCGGGGGACTGCAGCTGCTGTCCGAGCGCAGTATTGCCAACCTTGCAACAGGCATCGACGGCTTTCTGCGCCGCGCCCCCTAGTCTAGGCGAGTTCGGTCATGGAGCGGTTCCGCCGCCGCTCGTAGCCGAAGGATTGATCGGTGCACCGTTCGTTCCTGGGCCACCCGCGTTGACCGAGGCCCAGTCGCCGGGCGGCGTGCTGTAGGTGACCCCGCCGTAGTTCATCGCAGGCTGCCCGCCACAGGCCGCGAGCGTCAGAAGCACGATCGGCGCAAGGATGAACATATATCGCATATGGGACTCCCGAACCCTGCCGCTCACGCACCACAATGAGGCATTTCAAGGCCCGAGGGAATACCGCACACCTGCGCTCGCTTCCGAACAAGCGCGGGTCAAGAGCGTCGAGCTTGGGCTGTGAAAAACTGGGCATGCCGGCGACGTCCTGCCGCTTTCGCGGGCAGCTGCGCGTCAATAGCCCGCCTGTTGCAGCGGTGACGGAAGCGGGTCGACCATGGCAAACCCGTTCTGCGCGCTGTCCTCGATCAGTTCGATGGTGCGGTAGCCGCCGACGACGGAAACGATCATGGCGAGCACGAAGGCAACGGCCGCGAGCCCGTCATTGAGCTTGGCGCAGAACGCCTCTGCGCGGGCTTTGAACGATATTGAACGTCGTATCATGCTGCATCATCCGAATACCGCACCGCGCCCCCCGCACGCGGTAGCGTAAGTTTCGACTGCACGAAATCTGCAATATGCGTGCCAGCGAAGCTCGGCGGAACCGCCGCCGGAAATGCTTAACCTTTTTTAGAGGTACGCCGTGCCACGCTGGCGTTGCAGCGGAGCATTCGCATGTCGAGGCGGCGGGATCTGGCGGTCGTCGCCGGCCTGTGCGGCCTGTTCGGGCTGGCCGGCTGGGGCTTCTATCTCCATTCCTTCGCCGATGTGCCCGGCGAGGGCTGGATGGTCTATTACAACGCCGCACGCGCCTATTTCGAGGGCAATCTGCCGCTCATCTATGACGGCGAACGCTCGACCGCGCTGTTGAATGCGCGCTTTGCCGATTGGCTCACCCATCCGCTGCCGCTGCATCCCTGGCTCTATCCGCCGCATTATCTGTTGCTCTTGCTGCCGTTCGGCCTCCTGCCCTTCGCGCTGTCGGGCGCCTTGTTCCTCGTTCTTTGCTTTGGCGGCCTTGTCGCCGCCACCTGGAGCTATGCGCGGAGCGGGCTGGAGCGCGCGGTCGTCGCGGCGTCCCTCCTTCTATGCCCCGCCTCGGCCATCACCATTTGCGTCGGCCAGAACACGTTCCTCAC
>JBGPGW010000400.1:0-2785 GCA_041484095.1 Alphaproteobacteria bacterium
GATGTCGATCACGATCGGCCGGCGCTCGGCCAGGTCCAGCGCGGCGCGGATGGTGCCGGAAAATTCGCGGTCGGCGATCAAGAGCTTGCTCTCGGCATGGCCGAGGATAAAGGCGATGGTGCGCGCATCGAGCCGATAGTTGAGCGCGTTAAGGACCGCGCCCGCCATGGCGACACCGTAATGCGCTTCGAGCAGCGCGGGCACGTTGGGCGCCATCACCGAAACCGTGTCGCCGCGCCCCACGCCGCGCCGGCGCAGCGCGTCGGCAAGCCGCCGGCAGCGCGCATAGAATTCGCCATAGCTGAACCGCCGCTCGCCGTGCACGACCGCCAGTTTCGCCGGATGCACCGAAGCGGCCCGCGCAAGGAACGAGAGCGGCGTCAGCGGCACATGATTGGCCGCGCTGCGCGCAAGATGCGGTGCGTCGTAGAGTCCGCCACCCATGATGGCCCTCCTCATCCAATCCTGATGCGCGCGGAAGCCGAGCGTCAAGGCCGGCCTCGTGCTATGCTTGGGCCTTTGGAGGATCGTCCGTGCGAATCGACATCGTCCTCGACGTAATCTGCCCCTGGTGCTTCATCGGCAAGCGGCGGCTCGAGAAGGCGCTGGCGATGCGGCCCGAGATCGAGGCCGAGCTCGCTTGGCGTCCGTTCCAGCTCAACCCGGACATGCCTGGCCCCGGCATGGCGCGGGAGGATTATCTCACCACGAAATTCGGCGGCTCGCAGCATGCCGGACGCATCTACCAGTCGGTCGCCGATGCCGGAGCGACGGTGGGCATCCCGTTCGCGTTCGACCGCATCCGCCGTACCCCCAGCACGCGCGAGGCACATCGGCTCATCCGCCATGCCGAGGCGTGGGGCCGCGCCGACGCCCTGGTGGAGCATTTGTTTCGCGCCTATTTCCTCGAGGGCCGCGACCTCGGCGACCGAATGACGCTGACGGAGATCGCCGTCGCCGCCGGGCTTGATCGCGCCGAGACCAACCGCTTTCTCGACGGTAGCGCCGGCCTCGCCGAAATCGTGGCCGAGGATCGCGGCGCCCGGCGCCTGGGCATCAACGCCGTGCCATGCTTCGTTTTCGAGGGACAGTATGCCGTCTCGGGAGCGCAGGAGCCGGAGTTCTTCCTTCCGGTCTTCGACCTTGTCACCAACGGCACGGCTGCGGCGCCGGACTTACACGAGCGAGGGAGCTGACAATGCAGACCGCCAACCTGGGACCCGATATCGGCAAATCGGCGCTGATCATCGTCGACATGCAGAACGACTTCGTCCATCCTGACGGCGGCTTCGCCCATCGCGCACGCGAGAATCCCGAGGCCAGGATCGACATGCCTTTCCTGATGGGCACGATCCCCTATGTCAAGCGGCTGGCCGACGCCTTCCGCAAGGCGGGGAGGCCCGTCGTTTATATCGCGCACGTGCTGAAGCCGGATTATTCCGACGCGCAATTCCCCTATTGGCGCGCGACCCGCGGCGCGCTCAGCGGCAACCGCACCTTCATCGTCGAGGGAACTTGGGGCGCGCAGATCGTCGACGAGCTCAAGCCCAAGGAGGGCGAGCATCTCGTCGTCAAGAAGGGCTTCGGCGGATTTTCGAACACGCCGCTCGACACGATCCTGCGCAACATGGGCGTCACGACCTGCGTCGTCGCGGGGGTCACGACCTGCGTCTGCGTCTCCACCACCGTGCGCGGCGGGGTCGAGCACAATTACCGCATGATCCTGGTGAAGGACGCGGTGGCCGAGGTGCACCGCGACACGCACGACGCCGAACTCAAGACCATGGCGCGGATCTTCGCCGACGTGAAGACCACCGAAGACGTGATGGAGATGCTGTCGCGCGCAAAAGCGGCTTGACGCTCAGGGCCGCGCCGTCGCGCGTACCTTTTCGTCGGCCGGCGCGGCCGCGGCGATCTCCGCAAGGCGGCGCAGCAGCGCATTGATGCCCTTGAGGCGTTCGGATTCGGTCTCCCAGTTGCGGATGATCACCAGCTTCTGGTCGGGCCGGAGTTTCGCCGTGGCGTGATTTTCCGCGATGAAGCGCACCAGACCCGCGGGATTGGCGACGCTGTTCTCGTGGAACGAGATGACCGCGCCCTTGGGGCCGGCCTCGAGCTTCTCGACCATGGCGTCGCGGCAGAGACGCTTGATCGCGATGATCTCCAGGAGATTGTCGACCTCCGGCGGAAGCGGGCCGAACCGGTCGATCAGCTCGGCCGCGAAGGCGTCGATCTCGCGCCGGTCGACCAGCGCGGCGATCCGGCGGTAGAGACCCAACCGGACGTTGAGGTCGGCCACGTAGGTCTCGGGAATGAGGACCGGCGTACCGATCGTGATCTGCGGCGTCCACTCCTCGGGCGCCTCGCCGAGGCCGCTGACGCCGCTGCGCGCATTGCCGATCGCCTCTTCGAGGAGGTGCTGGTAGAGCTCGATCCCGACCTCGCGGATGTGGCCCGATTGCTCCTCGCCGAGGAGATTGCCGGCGCCGCGGATGTCGAGATCGTGGCTCGCCAGCGTGAAGCCGGCGCCGAGCTGGTCAAGCGTCTGCATCACCTCGAGGCGGCGCTTGGCCGTCTCGGTCAGCATCTTGCCGCCGGGCAGCGTCAGGTAGGCATAGGCCCTGACTTTGCTGCGGCCGATGCGGCCGCGGAGCTGATAGAGCTGCGCCAAACCGAACATGTCGGCGCGATGCACGATGAGCGTGTTGGCGGTCGGGATGTCGAGACCGGATTCGATGATGTTGGTCGAAAGCAGCACGTCGAAGGCGCGATCGTCGAACGCGGC
>JBGPGW010000401.1:0-2777 GCA_041484095.1 Alphaproteobacteria bacterium
CCCTGGGTCCGCTCTTCGCGCTCGTCAACAACGCCGGCATCGCGTCGCCGCGCCGTATCCTCGATATTCCCGAAACCGAATACGATTCGATCATGGCGACGAACGCCAAGGGCATGTGGCTCATGGCCCAGGAAGTCGGACGGCGGATGATCGCGCGCGGCCAGGGCGGGCAGATCGTCAACATCGCGTCGATGGGCGGCCTGATCGCCACGCGCAACCTGTCCGTCTACGGCATGTCGAAGGCGGCCGTCATCCACATGACGAAGGCGATGGCGCTCGAATGGGCCCGGAACGCCATCAACGTGAATGCGATCTGCCCCGGCTACGTCTCGACGGAAATGAACGAGTCGTATTTCGATTCGGACGACGGCAGGAAATTCGTCGCGACGTTCCTGAGGAAGCGGCTGATGCGGGAGGAGGATCTCGAGGCGCCGTTGCTTCTCCTCGTCTCGGGCGCCTCGCGCGCCATGACGGGATGCATCCTCACCTGCGACGACGGGCAGGGCTACACGCTTTATTGATCGCGGGCGGCGGGTCCCGCGACGGACGCTAAGGCGCGATCGTCGTCGTACTTCTGAGGCGAAGATTGGCGCTGAGCCCCTTCGGGTTGGTCGCGTGCCGGACGGCGACCTTGAGGTCGCATTCCGTGCAGAGACCCGTCACGAGATCGACGAGACACTGGCCGGGCAGGAGGAAGTTCACGGGCCCGACCCGGGCGATGTCGGTTTCGAGGCCGCCGCGGGATTCGACGACGAGATAATCGCTGCCGGCGACCTTGGCGAGGCCGAGCGCCTTGAAGGTCAGGGTGTTGCGCTTGACGAGCACGTCCGGCGCGTGCAGGGCGATGGCCTTCGGGAGGTCGCGCGTGTTCCACACCTCCTGTCCCTGCCGGATCGGGTTCCGCGGCCGGAAGGCGTCCATGATCGCGAGTAGAATGGCGGTTTCGGGAGCTGTCGGCCGTTGTGCGCCGAGTGAGAATTCCTTCACCTGTCCCGCGGGCGTCATGATCGAGCGCTGCTCGAAGGCCTGCTGCTGTGTCTGGCCGCCGAGCGTGACCGAGGCGCTGCCGGCTTCATCCCATATGAGGTCGGCGCCATTCTTGAGGATCGATCCGTGCGACCGGCTCTCGGCGGCCAGGTCGAAGGCGCCCGGCAGCAGGGGGAGCGTGTAGGCGCCGGCGACGGTCACGGTGCGCTGATACGAGGGCACCGGCCGATAGAGCAGGGTGATCGCCTGGGCGAAGGGGCGTATGCCCGCCATGCCGATGGGAAGCGCCGGCTCCGCGGCGGCATTCCCGGCGACGAGCAGGAGCGCTGCATAAGTCACGAGACGAGCGGCACGGATCATGGCGTAGACCCCCGTCGACATGGCATCGGCACACGACATGGCATCGGCACAGCTAAGCGGCGCGATCGGGCGAAATTATGGCGGGGCGTCGGATTATTTCCGCCAGCCCAGCGTTTCGACGAGATCGCCGAGGAGGTGCGTCTGAATGAGATTCATCCGGTTTCCCGATCGGGGGTAGCCGACCGCCGTCACCAGCACGAGATCGTCGCTCGCAAGCGCATCGCGGAGCCAAAGGAGGCGAAGGCATTCGATGATGTGATCCGTGCTCGTCCGGGAAAAGGGCACGTCCACGTAATGGCCGGTCACGCCGGGCAGAAGATTGAAGCTGCGCGCCGCGCTCTCGTCGTTGCTGACCGCCAGAATCGGCTGGCGCGCTTGCCGCGCGGCGATCATTCGCGCGGCATAGCCGAGGCGCGTGACGGCGACGATCTTGGCGATCGGAAGCGAGCGGCAGATGAGCGCGATCGCCTCTTCCATGGCACGCGGCACGCTCGTGGGCTCGTTCGGATGCGCGTCGTCGAGCCGGTCCTGGAGGAACTGCTCCGCCGCATTGGCCACCTGACGCATGAGCCGGACCGCCGCGACGGGGTGCCGCCCGATCGCCGTCTCGCCCGACAGCATGATGGCTGACGTGCCGTCCAGCACCGCATTCGTGATGTCGCTGACCTCCGCCTTGGTCGGAAAGTCGTTCTCGATCATCGTATGGAGCATCTCGGTCGCGACGATGACGGGTTTGCCGGCCTGGCGCGTCGCGTCGATGATGCGCTTCTGGAAGAGCGTCAGGGTCTCGAGGGTCGTCTCGACCGACAGGTCGCCGCGATCGATCATCGCGGCGTCGGTCGCCTCGATGATCTCGGCGAGGTTGTCGATTCCGCCCTGATTTTCGACCTTCGAGACGATGCGCGGTCCCTCGGGGCCCGCAACCGCCCGGATGGCCTCGATATGGGCCGATGACTCGACGAAGCTGATGCCGATGAAATCGACACCCATCTCGCGGGCGAACGCGACCATCTCGCGGTCACGGTCCGTGACGAGGGCGGTGCCGAGCTTGACGAACGGGACGTTGATGCCTTTGCGGCTCTTGAGCGTGCCGGGCGTCTCGGCGCGGCAGAGGATGTCGCGGCCGCGGATTTCGAGAACCGTGAAGCGGAGCGTGCCGTCATCCGCGAGTACGGCGTGGCCCGGCTTCAGGTCTTCGTGGAGCCGGTCATAGCTCACGGGGACTTTCGTGCGTCCATCGGCCGTCGTATCCGTCGTCAACGTGACGACGTCGCCGGCCTGGAACGAGGGTTCGTGCCGAAGCATGGTGGTGCGGATCTTCCGCCCCGGGATATCGAGCAGGATCGGTATGGAGGGAACCACGCTGCGGATGAGCGTGATGGCGTCGCGATGCCATTTGAGATCGCCGTGCGAGCCATTGAGGCGCGCGA
>JBGPGW010000402.1:0-2768 GCA_041484095.1 Alphaproteobacteria bacterium
CCAGAGGTCTTCCCGACCCTTCTCGGGCGAATCGAGTCCGGTGCGATCAAGCCGATCGTCGCCGCGACCTATCCGCTCTCGCGCGTGCGCGAGGCGCAGGCCGCGTTCGCGGCGAAGAGCCATGTCGGCAAGATCGTGCTCGTGCCGGGGCGATAGACGGTGATGCGTCGGGGATAAGGCGCGCGGTGCGCGCCCGGCCTCTCAAATCCCGCCGCCTCACGCGCGCCCCTCTCACGCACGGACTGCGCGCGCGGCCTCCAGGCTCCGCTGGCGCGCATGGCGCTGGATCGCGATCGCGCATTCGATCGCCGCGAGCACGGCCATGATCAGGACGAAGGTCATCGCGCCGAACTTGGCGATGATCAGGCCGCCCAGGCCCGGGAAGGCGAACACGCCGACGAAATAGGAGAGGTTGAAGATCTGCATGGCCTGCGGCGCCAGCCCCTCCGGCGCTTCGTTGGCGACGATCGCCTTGATGAGCGCGTAGGCGATGCCGTAGCCGATCCCGAGAAGGAAGGCCGCGAGCGCGTAGAGAACGAGGCTGCCGCCGAGGACGAGGAAGAGCGCGCTGCCCGCCGTCATGGCCGCAAGCAGCCAGGCCGAGGCGAGATAGAGCGGCACCTTCGGCGCCGTCACCGCGAGCACCACGCGGAACGACACGACGGTGAGGGCGTAGATCGAGAAGAAGTAGGCGTAATTGACGCCCGCGGCTTCCGCGATCACAGTCTGGTAGGCGTGAAAGCCCGCGAAGACGCATGCGCCCAAGCCCACCATGATGATGGGAAAGCGCGCCTCGGAGGCGAAGATGAGTCGCGCGGCGCCGAGGGAGAGGCGCGCGACCCCTTCGACCTTGCGCACCCCCTCCTCCCGCCGGATCGCCGGCGCGATCGCGAAGAGTGCCAAGCCCGAGAGCGTCGCGCCCACCGCGACCAGCACGAAGGCCAGCGCGAGCGGCGCGCCCACGCTTTCAGTGAAGGGGGCGAGCAACGGCGCCGAGCCGATTCCCGCCATGAGGCAGGCATGCGAGACGAGGAACATGCGCGCGCGCGACGAGGGCTCGACGAGCACCGCGAGGATGATCGCGGACAGGCAATAGAACAGCCCCCAGCCGATTCCGGCGACGATGCCGGCGAGGATGAGCACGGCCGCATCGCCGCCCGACAGCGCGAACCCCGCATTCGCCGCCGCGAGCAGGAGGCCCGAAAGTCCGACGGACGGCGCGCGACCGATCAGGTCGGAGATGTGGCCGGCATAGGCGACGGTCAGAAGCGTGGAGATCGCGGCCGCGCCGAGCACGATGCCGACAAGCTCGGTTCCCGCCCCGAATCCCTCGAACAGCACGGGCAGGAGGAACGTGGCGCCGTAACCGCCGCCGCAGAAGAACGACGCCATGCAGACGATGACGATGATGCGCGCGGGGGCCCCTGACATGGCCGGACTCTGACCTCAAAATGGCCGGGACAAAAGAGCCATTTGTGAGATCAGCCGAGGGGCCATTTCACCGGCGCCCTCCGCCCCGGGGTGCTGCCCCCTCGCCGCGCCTTCTTAGCTTTGCGCCTTGTACGGCTCGAAGCGCGAGGGCTTCAGCTTCCCGTCGGGGTGATAGCCGATGAGGTCGGGCTTGCCGTCGTAATCCGTGTCGTGAAGCGAGACGTCCCATTTCCCGTCGCGATCGTCGTCGTACACGACGATGTCCCACTTCCCGTCGCCGTTGGTGTCGATCATCAGCATGTAGGGTTTCGACTTGTCGTCGAGATCGAGAAAGGCGATGTCGGGTTTCCCGTCGCAATCGGAATCGTAGACGCGGATCACGCCCGTGTTCTTCTCGTTGCGCCCCTCATAGAGGATTTCGCCCTTGCACTCGCCTGCCGTGCCGCCGGGCTTCGCCTGCTTGACGATGCGGCTCTCGGGGCTTGCGAGAAACGCGCGGACGTCGCCGACCGAGATCGCGAAGTTGAGCCCCTCGCCCTTCGCCTTGAACGCATTCACGCCGATCAGCCTGCCCTTGTCGTCGAGAAGCGGCCCGCCAGAATTGCCGGGGTTGATGGGCGTCTGGGTCTGGATGACGTCGGCCTTGTGCTCGATGCCGGATTCGGTCCGCCACTCATAACCCCGGCGATACTGGCTGATGACGCCCCTCGTATAGGTCCAGGCCTCGCCCGTCGGGTGGCCGATGGCGTGGACGTCGGCGCCGACCTTGATCTCGGCGCCGTCGGCCAATTGGATCGGCTTCCGGTCGCCCGGCTTCACCGCCAGTTCGAGAAGCGCCAGGTCGCGCACCTGGTCGACCTTGATCACCTGCGCACCCAGCATATCCGCGCGCCGCAATTCGCGGCCTTCCTGCGCGGGCTTGAAGATGACGCTGACCTCATCGAAGCCCTCGACGACGTGCCAGTTCGTGAGCACGCGCCCGTCGGGCAAGAGCGAGCCCGAGCCGATGGCCTCTTCCGTCAGGATCAGCACGACCGAGGGTGAGATCCGCTGGTAGACCTGCGCTTCCTTGGCGCCGCGGATCGCGAGCGGCTTCGCCTTGTCGACCCTGAGGAGCGTGGCCTTCGCTTTCTTTCCCTGCGATGTCGCTTGCCTGGCGTCCGTGACATTCAGCGCCGGCAGCTTGCCGGTCATGGGCTGCGTGCCCTTCGTGATGGGCTCGCCCAATCCTTCGATGCTCCGCTGCGCGAGAGCGGAGGTCGCGATGAAGACTCCAGCCAGGCCGATGAGAAGGAAGCTCTTGCGCATCGGTATTGCCCTTTCGGTCCATCCCCAGG
>JBGPGW010000403.1:0-2749 GCA_041484095.1 Alphaproteobacteria bacterium
CAATTGCCGTCGCCCTCGAGCAGCCGGGCGCCGCGATGCCGGCAGGTATTCGCGAAGGCCCGGATCATGCCGTCGCGGTCGCGGAGGATGACGAGTGCCGCGCCCGCGGCGCTGCGCGTGAGGTAATCGCCGGGCTCGGCGATCTGATCGGCCCGGCCGACGCACACCCAATGGGGCCGGAAGAGCCGATCGTGCTCGGCCCTGAACCAGGCCTCGCTCGTATAGCACCAGGGCGGGAGGCCCTCCGCCTCTGTGACCGGCTGGCGCACGCGCTCGTAGTGTTCCGGAGCGAAGATGTCGATGGCGGTCATGGGGGCTCATCCGTCGGATCGTTGCCGGTATTATACGGGGGGGATCGCCCATGCGATCAAGGCATCGTTTCCGGGCAACCCGGCCCCGGGCCGCGGACCGTTCGCGCATACTTCGCGCATACGATGAATTTGATCATCACGGCGCCGGGATTCATGCCAACATGCGGGGGCCCGCCGCCGGAATTCGGAGCGGCCGTTGACCGATCAAATCAGAGGACTGGCGACATGCTGACACGCAAGCGAGACACGGCGGAGACGGAACTGCTGGCCAAGGCGAAGCGGGTACTCCCCGGCGGGACATTCGGCAACATGGCCGTCGACGTCGTCATCACCGATGGGCGCGGCGGCCGGGTGTGGGACGCGAGCGGCAACGAGTATGTCGACTATGTCCTGGGCTCCGGCCCAATGCTGGTCGGCCACGCCCATCCCGAGGTCTTGGCCGCCGTGCATGAGCGGCTCAACCGCGGGACCACGTTCTTCGCCAATAACGATGCGGGCATTCTCCTCGCCGAGGAGCTCGTGAATGCGGTGCCCTGCGCGGAGAAGGTGCGCTTCACCAGCAGCGGCTCGGAGGCGACGCTCTACGCGATGCGCGCCATCCGCGCCTACCGGAAGCGCTCGAAGATCCTGAAGTTCGAGGGCGGCTTCCACGGCATGAACGACTACTCGCTCATGAGCCTGGCGCCGACGCGGCGCGGCAACGGGACCGATCCCATCCCAAGCTCCGCCGGCATTCCGGACTCGCTGCGCGACGAAGTTCTGATCGCGCCGTTCAACAATCTCGAGGTCGCGACCGCGATCATCGATCAGCACCACGACGAGCTAGCGGGCGTGATCGTCGAGCCGTTCCAGCGCGTCATCCCGCCGAAGCCCGGATTCCTTCAGGGTTTGCGCGACGTGACCCGGCGCCACAAGGTGCCGCTGATCTTCGACGAGATCGTGACCGGATTCCGTTTCGCCTATGGCGGCGCCCAGGAGTTCTACGGCGTCGTGCCGGACATGTGCACGCTCGGCAAGGTGATCGGCGGCGGGTTCCCCTTGGCCGCGGTCGCCGGCGGCGAGGCCATCATGGCGCATTTCGACAAGGGGGCGTCCGGGGAGGACGGCTTCATGCCGATGATCGGCACCTTGAGCGGCAATCCCATCGCGGCGACGGCCGGTCTCGCGACGCTCAAGATCCTCAAGCGCCCCGGCAGCTACGACAAGATTTTCGCGACCGGCCGCACCCTGATGGCGAATTTGTCGAAAACGCTGAAGGCCGCCGGCATTCCCGCGCAGGTGGTCGGCGAAGGCTGCATGTTCGACGTCGTGTTCACGAACCAGTCGATCACCGATTATTGGTCGAGCACGAGCGGCGACAAGGCGAAGCAGCAGCGCTTCGACCGCGTGCTCCTGGAGAACGGCGTCATCAAGGGCAACTCGAAATTCTACATCTCGCTCGCCCATGACGAGGCGGATATCGGCGTGACGTCGAAGGCGTTCGAGGCGGCGGCCGATGCGCTCGCCCGGGAGAAGGCGGCGTAAGGCGCAAGGAGGAGAGCACGTCCGCTATCGCTCAAGCCTCCGCACGCCTAGGCATCAGGGCAGTGACGATAACCACCCGAGGCCCAGTCCCTCCCGACAACGACGCTGGTTGTGCGCAGAGTATGAAAATAAACTCGATCAGTAGCCCCAGACAGTGACTTAAACTGCTGCCAAGGGTGTAACCGAATGATAATGAGGCGGCCCATTCTGATCGGCTTTTTTGCGCTGTCGGTCAGCGCTCTCGTGTTTTTTCCATCTATGGCCGGTACCACGGAGGAGGGGGCGCGCCAATTTGTTCAAGGTTTGGCCGAACGGACCGTTGACATCCTCAAAGCGAATCCTCCAAAAGCGGAGCGGGACAGACGGTTTTCAGAAATATTCAGCGACGGCTTCGATGTCAGATCCATCGCGGCGTTTTGTCTGGGCGGTTATTGGAAGCGGGCGACGGGGCAAGAGCAACAGGAATATCTGGACCTGTTTCGCGAGTTGATCGTCCAGATCTATTCAAGGCGTCTTGGCAGCATCTATCACGGCGAAAAACTCGAGGTTGGCGCCGCACGCTCCGATGGCAGGGATGGAGCCTGGGTGTCAAGCCAGATCGTTTCGCCGGATAAGTCTAAACAGCCGATCCAAGTCGAGTGGAGGGTGCGTCTGAGGGGCGGGATGTCATATCAGATCGTCGACGTCGTTGTGGCCGGCGTTAGTATGGTGGTGACCCAACGGGATGATTTTGTAAGCTTCCTTCAGCGGAACGGGGGCAATGTCCGGGCATTCCTGGACATGCTGCGCGATAAGGTCAAACAACTGCAGACCGGCTAATCGTCGGGTGCCTTCGCGATGAACTGCTCAACGCGAAATCTTCCACACACTACGAGAGACCCAGATCGTTATCGAGAGCTGGCGGCGCCACTACA
>JBGPGW010000404.1:0-2701 GCA_041484095.1 Alphaproteobacteria bacterium
CAGCATCAAGCGATGCGAGGCGATCTCCGCTTCCTTGGGCGTTTCGCGAAGAATGGGCAGGAAGTATCGGGAAAGACGCATCAAAGGCCTTTCAAAGATGCCATTGGACGAAGCGGCGGGAATCAACCGGCGGCGGGATCAAAATACAAGGGTCAGTGAGGCATCGGCCATCCGACGGAAGAACGAGCATCGCGTGGACCCGTCGATTCGTGCAAAATTTTTGGGCGAGCGCCGCGGCGATTAGTGACAAACCGCTCCGCCTTCGGTAAGGTCTTTCTCAATAAACGGAACGGACGGCCCCTGGCTGCCGGATCCGAAGAAAAAAGGGCATCGCGGTCTAAGTCTTGGGAGGAAGATCCCTTCGGGCGCGCCGTTAAAAGCTGCTGCCGCAGAGCTCAGCAACCGAGGTCCACAGCCTTATGGGCCCGAGCCCTGCACGAAGGGTGAAGACGCGGAACTCATAGGAGCAAGGCCGAAAGGCCTTGCTTTTTGTTTTTTGGGCTACTCCCGCCAGTCGATCCAGCTGGCGAGCATGGGCAGGCTGAGACCGAAGCGGTCGACGGCCACCCAAAATACGCCGACCAGCACGGCCGCCACGAGCGACGTCCAGATGGCCTTGCCAACGAGCCGGGGGTGAACCGGCGCGCTCGCCGTGGTGCCGAGGATGACCTCGCCCTCCTCCTCCTGCGTGCGCAGGCCCCACGGAAGCACCGCGAAGAGGATCGTCCACCACACGACGAAATAGATCGCGAGCAGGCTGCCCCAATTCATGACTGCTCCAGTTCGATCAGAGTCCCGAGGAAATCCTTGGGGTGGACGAAGATGACCGGCTTGCCGTGGGCGCCGATCTTGGGCGCCCCGTCACCCAGGATTCGCGCGCCCTTTGCCGCCAGGTCGCGGCTGGCGCTCGCCACGTCGCCGACTTCGTAGCAAACGTGGTGGATGCCGCCGAAAGGATGGCGGTCCAGGAACGCGGAGATCGGCGAGCGGTCGCCGAGCGGCGCAATCAACTCGACCTTGGTGTTGGGGAGCTCGACGAAAACCGTGGTCACTCCGTGCTCCGGCTGCGGCACGGGCGCCGACACCGTCGCGCCGAGCGTGTCGCGGTACAGCCGCGAGGCTTCGGCAAGGTCGTGTACGGCAATTGCCACGTGGTTGAGGCGTCCGATCACCAGCCCGCTCATACGACCGCGACGAAGACCGTGCAAACCGGCTTTTTGCCCCATGCCTCGTTGATGGCGCCGCGAGCCGCGCGAGCGACGGCGTCGCGCACGACCTCGACATCCCGCCGCGCCCGCCGGGGAATCGAGTCGAGCGCGCCAAAGATCGCATTCCGCGCCGCCTCAAGGAGCGGCCGACCGGCCTAATCCTCGACGGGAATGCCGGTCATGACGATCTCCGGATCGATGATCGCGTCACCGCGCTCATCGAGCACCACCGACACGACGATGTGCCCGGAGAAGCTCAACCGCCGGCGCTGGATGACGCCGATGGCGTCGACGTCGCCCACCAGCCGACCATCCTTGTAGAGCCGTCCGACCGGCAGGTCGTCGATCTTCTCGACGTCCCCGGGCGCGAGGCGAACCATCGTACCGTCCTCGATCATCATCACCGACGGCACCCCGGCGGCACGGGCAAGACGCGCGTGCGCCGCCATGTGCAGCGCTTCGCCGTGCACCTGGATCGCGATCCGCGGCCGAAGCCAGGCGTACATCTGGCGCAGCTCGTCGCGCCGCGGGTGACCGGAGGCGTGGACCGAGCGCTCCTCGTCGGTGATGACCGTAATGCCGCGCATGATCAGCTGGTTGACGATGGCGTTGATGGCGATCTCGTTGCCGGGAATTGCGCGGGCCGAAAACACCACCATGTCGCCCGGCGAAAGCGCGATGCGCGGATGTTCCTCCCTGGCGACACGCGACAGCGCGGCACGGGGCTCCCCCTGACTTCCCGACAGAAGCACCACGACCTTTTCGCGCGGCAGGTGGGCATAGGCCTCTTCGTCGAGGAAGGGCGGCGCGCCCTCGAACATGCCGAGCTCGGTGGCGACATCGATCACGCGCCGCATCGCGCGACCGGCGACGACGACGTCGCGGCCGGCGGCAGCGGCCGCACGTGCGATCGACAAGACCCGTCCCGCGTTGGACGCGAAAGTGGTGAAACCGATGCGCCCCGGCGCCTCGTCGATCAGTTGCGCGACCGCGCGGGCGACGTCGGCCTCGCTCCGGCTGTGGCCCTCGCGAAGGGCGTTGGTCGAGTCGCAGAAGAGCGCCAGGACGCCCTCCTCGCCGAGTTCTTGCAGACGCTTGGCGTCGGTTGGCGGGCCGATGGCCGGCGACGGATCGATCTTCCAGTCGCCGCTGTGGACGACCAGCCCGAGCGGCGTGCGGATGGCCAGCGCGTGCGATTGCGGGATGGAGTGGGCGACTTCGATGTACTCGACTTCGAAGGGGCCGATGGCGATCCGTTGGCCGGGGCGTACCAGCGTGATCGGGACCGGCTCGAGGCCGGGCTCGCTGGCGGCCTTCGCCGCCAGAAGCAGCGCCGTGAACGCCGTCGCGTAGACCGGCACGCGCAGCCGCGGCCAAAGGTCGAGCAAGGCGCCGAAATGATCCTCATGGGCGTGCGTGATGACGATCCCGGCGAGGTTGGTCCGCTCCTGCTCGAGGTATCCGATATCGGGGAGCACGAGGTCGACGCCGGG
>JBGPGW010000405.1:0-2700 GCA_041484095.1 Alphaproteobacteria bacterium
CAGCCTGATCGCCTCCCAGGCGTTCTCCTTCTCGTCGCTCATCGATCTGAGGCCGAAATGAGAGGCGCCGTCGTCCGGGCGCGGCATCGTCGCGATCATGGAGACGCTGGGGCAAAGCCCTTCCGATAGACTCACATGGTGCCGAAGAAGGCCCATCGTCGAAGACGCGAGATACCAGTAGCGCGCGGGGTAGAGCTGATAGAGCTGTTCCCCGCACCGTATGATTCGATCGCTCTTCATGGTCCTGAGCGGGCGGTGAGAGGGTTCTGGGATCCCAACGTCAACAATCATCAGGCCTTCTTTCGATCGTCCGGGGCGTCGATGCGGAAGATCGCATCGCCTGCCCCGCGGACGATTCTTGACGCTAAATCTTGGCCTTTCACGGTTAATATCGTCTTAAGGCGCTGCGGGCCCTCGGCGCGGCCGGCCCGCCCACCGCTTGCGTTGCCGCCGCCGCTGGTCATGCACTAACATCCCCGTCCGGGCCCTCCATGGAGTCAGTCGGTCAATGGCAGATGACGCGTTCGATCTCGTGATCGTGGGGGCGGGGTTCTCCGGCCTCTACATGCTCCACCGGGCGCGGAATCTTGGGCTCTCGGCGGTCGTGCTTGAGGCCGCCGCCGGCGTCGGCGGCACCTGGTACTGGAACCGGTACCCGGGGGCGCGCTGCGACGTCGAGAGCATGCAGTATTCCTATCAGTTCTCCGACGAGCTCCAGCAGGAATGGGATTGGTCCGAGCGCTACGCCACGCAGCCGGAGATTCTCCGTTACGCCAATCGTGTCGCGGATCGCTTCGACCTTCGCCGGGATATCCGGTTCAACGCGCGCGTGAGCGCCGCCGCGTTCGATGAGGCGGCGGGGCGATGGACCGTCCGGACCGCCGACGGCGCGCGGTACTCCGCGCAGTTCTGCGTCATGGGGACGGGGTGCCTGTCCCTAGCGAACACGCCGAAATTTAGGGGTCTCGAGACCTTCGCCGGCGATTGCTACCACACCGGGCAATGGCCGCATGAGGACGTCGATTTCACGGGCAGGCGGGTCGCCGTCATCGGCACGGGCTCCTCCGCCATCCAGGCCATCCCGGTCATCGCCCAGCAGGCGAAGCAGGTTTACGTTTTCCAGCGCACACCCAACTACACGATCCCGGCACACAACGCGCCGCTCGATCCCGACTATCGAAATCGCATCAAGGCGAGCTATGCCGAGTTCCGCGCGAAGGCCAAGGCGATGGCCACCGGCGTCTTGTACGAACTCAATTTGAAATCCGCGCTTGAGACGACACCGGAGGAACGCCGGCGCGAATTCGAGAAGCGCTGGGCCGAAGGCGGCACCACCTTCATGGGCGCGTTCACGGATCTCTTGGCAAGCCACGAGGCGAACGAGACGGCCGCGGAATTCGTTCGCGGCAAGATCCGCGAGATCGTGAAGAACCCGAAGACAGCAGAGCTTCTGGCGCCGAAGAACGTCATCGGCTGCAAGCGCCTGTGCGTCGATACCGACTATTGGGCGACGTTCAATCGCCCCAACGTCATGCTGGTCGATGTCAGCGGGTCGCCCATCAAGGAAATGACGCAAAAGGGCGTGGCGGTGGGTGGCCGCGAGTACGAGGTCGACGCGATCGTCTTCGCGACGGGCTTCGACGCCATGACCGGCGCCTTGCTCGACATCGATATCCGCGGCCGCGGCGGCCGGGCGCTCAAGGACAAATGGGCCGCGGTGCCGCGAAACTATCTCGGCCTGGCGGTGGCGGGGTTCCCCAACTTCTTCACGATCACCGGGCCGGGCAGCCCTTCGGTCTTCACCAACATGCTTCCCGCGATCGAGCAGCATGTGGACTGGGTCACGGACTGCCTGGCCTACATACGCGCCCGCAATCTCAAAGCCATCGAGGCCAGCGACGCGGCCGAAGAGGCATGGATCGCGCATGTCGCCGAGGTCGGGGCCGTCTCGCTTCGCTCCCATTGCGACTCCTGGTATCTCGGCGCGAACATCGCGGGCAAGCCGCGCGTGTTCACGCCCTATATCGGCGGCGTTCCGGTTTACGCCGAGAAATGCGACGAGGTCGCGGCGCGCGGTTACGAGGGCTTCGTCCTCTCCTAGCATCGCCGGGCCGCCTCGAAGCGCCGGCAGTCACCGTTCGCGTTCGCGGCCACGGCGTCGCGCGACGCGTCAACCGCCGTCGCTTCCGGCGCGTGATAACAGAGCGCAAACACCTAAATTACCAATTTGAATCAGTATCTTCGGCAGTGGTGCGAAGCGGTCGATCTCGTTATCTTTCGGATCGTCGAGAGCGTCATGGTCGATCGCTCCGTCCGCTCGACTTGGTCTTGGAGTCCCGTCGAGCGAGGGTGCCGAACGGGCCGGGAGTCGCCGGAAGTCGAATGTCTTGCACGCAGCGACCGAGAAGGATGGCGATGGGACTCGCGAACGGGATGGCGTTCGGTTCGCGTCGTTTGCAGCGCCGAGCCCGCCATGCATGACGTGGTTCCGGTAAATGGAGCGGGTGAGAATGGCTCACGTCCTGATCATCGATGACAATAAAGTCGTGCGTGAACTGGTCCGGCAGTTTCTGGCGGGCGCCGGGCATGTCCTTTACGAGGCTGAAGACGGGAAAATCGGGCAGGGAATCCTAGAAAGGGAGCCCATCGACCTCGTCATTACCGATATCTTCATGCCGGAGAAGGAGGGTCTCGAGGTCA
>JBGPGW010000406.1:0-2689 GCA_041484095.1 Alphaproteobacteria bacterium
AGAGTAGACAGGTGCCGTCGAACATCCCGGGGTTGAAATGCCGCTCGATGTGGCGTTCGGCCATCAGGGCGTTGAAGCGCTTCTCATAGATGCCCCAATCGCCCTTCTCTTTCTTGAACGCCTTCAGGATATCGTCGGTGGGCGCTAACAGCGGTTCATGCGCGTAGTCGATTCCGCCAATCGCCTTCAGGAAATAGGCGAGATCGTCCGATTTGGCGAAGCCTGCGAGCTGGGACGTGTTGTGCAGCCGCACGTCGAGAACTTTCTTCACGCCGGCCTTCGCCAGCCGGCCGAAAAAACGTTCGGCCGTGCTCTCGGTGAAGCCAATCGTCGCGACCGTCGCGGTCACGTCACGCCGCTCGATCATTGCGTTTCGGCTTCTCCCGCCAACGCGCCCCGCCCAACACCGTCGCGCTCAGTAGCCCTTGGGGCCGGGCGGAACCGGGCCGCTCGCCGACAGCGCGCCGTCGGCATCGTGCTGCTCGTCGCCCACGAGCGGCGGGCAGAAGACGCTGACGAGGTGCATGTCGGTCTTCGCGCGCACGCGGTGCCGATCCTTCGGCCCGACGTTGTAGGCCATGCCGGGCTCGAGTTTCCAGGATTGCCCCGTCGTCAGATCCGTGACGTCGCCCGTGCCGGCGATGATGTGGTTGGCCTCCCAATGGTGCTTGTACCAAAGCAACGCCTCGGCGCCGGCGGCAAAATGCACGTCGGAGAAGCCGAAGCCGAGACCGTCCGCCTTGGTCAGCATGCGGATGGTGCGCGCCTGGCCGTTGGCCGCGACCATCTCCTTCCCCGCCTTGCGCATCTCGTCCGCGCGTTTGACGAACATGCGCCGGTCGGTCTTCTCGATCGGCCCGCTCGCCTCATAGGCGCCGTCCTTGTCGTGGCGCTCGTCGCCCCGGAGCGGCGGACAGAAGACGCTGACATGGTGCTCGTCCTCCGTGATATGGAAGCGATGCTTATCGTTCGGCCCGACGACGTAGAGGACGCCGGCCTCGAGCGGCCATTTCTCGCCGCTCGTGAGATCCGTCACCTCGCCGCGGCCGGAGATGATGTAGTTGGCCTCCCAATGGTGCTTGTACCAGAGGAGCGCGTCCGAGCCCTTGGCGACGCGGTTGTCGTTGTAGGAGAAGCCCATGCCGTCCGCGGCGGTGAGGAAGCGCGCCGAGCGCGTGGTGTCGTTGACCAGCGACTTGATCCGGCCGGCGGCGGCCAGCTCGTCGAGCGTGCGGATGAACATGGTGCGGGGCTCCTCTATCCCTGGAGAGACTAAATAGCGGGCGCGCCTGAGCGGCCCGGCCGCGATCGTAGTCCAAGGCCGCGACGGGCGCCACGGCGACTGCGCGCGCGATGCGCGCATCGTCCGCATATTCGGGGATGACGGGGGATCGGGCGATCGCCGCCGCGATCGAGGGCTTAGCCTTTGCCGGCCAGCGCGTCCCTTGCCTCGCGCTGGAGGCTGCGGGCCTCGGTGCCGATCATGGTCTTGAGCGACCGGGCGATTTCCGCGACGTCGTCCTGGAGCGAGCGGAGCGCGATCGCCGAACCCGGCGACGTCACGGGCTCGAGCGAGAAGGTGGTGTCGGGATTGTCGGGATCGGAAAACGTGACGACGACCTGCCAGGGCGTGCGGAGTTTCCCGGCCTGCTTCAGCGCACCGAGCCCGTCGGCGAGCAACCGCACCGGAACCGTCGAATCGCAATAGAACCACACCTTCGGAAGCTTCCAGAGCGAGCCATCGGGCCGCGCATGCCCTTCGCACGACCAGCACGGCGTGAACACGCCGTGCCGCTTCATCTCGAACACCAGCGGCAGAATCAGGGATTCGATGGGATAGGTATCGGGATCGGCGGAGAGTGCACGCGCGGCACCGGGGCAGCGCGGCGAGCAGGTGCACTGACATCCCGTGGAGCCGCACTGCGGACACTTCATCGTGCAGCCGGCACCGCAGACGCGTCCCGCGACGCCCGCGGCTGAGGCCGCCGCGGCAATGTCCTGGCTCAAGAGACGGCTCTCTGCCGGTGAGCGGTTGCGACGCTTGATGCGCATGGCCCTATCCCTGCCCGATACCGGAAGCTTGGCGTGCCGGCGTAAAATTCCGGTTAAGTAAAGGATGCGTTAAGCCCTGCGGCCGGCGGGACGCGGTGCGGAACCGGGCCAGCCGCGAGGCGTGAGCGTCGGCGGCCCTAGACGCGCTCAACCGGCAGGGTCAGTGGTGCCACGTCTTCGGCCTGGCGTTTGGCGTGGTCGCGCTCCGGCACGCGGGCGAGGACGGCCCGCTGCGCTTCCGAGACCTTAGCCGCGGCTTCGCCGAAATCGAGCGTGCGCATGCGGCCAGCCTCCACCACCTGCCTTCCATCGACGAACACGTCGCGCACCGCGCGGTCGGCCGCGGTGTAGATGAGGCAGCGCAAGGGATCGTAGACAGGCTGCATCTGGGGATGGGCGAGATCGACCAGCACGATGTCGGCCTTCATGCCCGGCGCCAGGCCGCCGATGTCGTCGCGCCCCAGCGCCTTCGCCGCATTCGCCGTTGCGGCATAGAAGATGTCGGCGGTCTTGAGGGCGAACATGTTCTCCGCCGCGACGCGTCCGAAGGTCGCCGCCGCGCGCATCTCCTCGACGAGGTTGTGCGGATGCGTGTCGGTCCCGACCGTCATGTTGATTCCGGCGTCGCGATAGCTGC
>JBGPGW010000407.1:0-2684 GCA_041484095.1 Alphaproteobacteria bacterium
CGACATTGGCGCGCTGCTCGACAGCACCGGCGCCGTGCCGGTCGTGATCAAGTCGCTGGTGTTCCCTGGAAGCGCTGCGACCTAGGGCGAGGACTCGGCAGATCGCGCCACAGTGCGCCCACTCAAAAGACGTCGTTTGCAGGCCAAGTTCTCAGGCCGCGAGCGCCACCGTCGAAGGTCAGCTATCTGGGGCAACCCGGAAGACATTCGCTCACGGCCAAGTTTACGGCCTATGACCCACAGCCGACATCGGGGCTGCGATAGACACCTTGCCGAGCGGGCCGTAAACTTGGTTGTTGTTGGCGCTGTGGGGGTGTTCTGCATGGCCGTGGAGCGCATTCAAAGGAGGCTCGCAGCAATTCTGTCGGCTGACGTAGTGGGATACTCGCGCCTCATGGAGATCGACGAGGCCGGGACTCTGGCCCGCCTGAAGTCACTGAGGCGTGATATCGTTGATCCGACGATCACGGCCCATTCGGGCCGGATCGTGAAGCTCATGGGCGACGGTGCGCTTGTGGAGTTCGCGAGCGCCGTGGACGCCGTCACCTGCGCGATCGAGGTTCAGAAACGCGTTCGCGAGCACAGTGCCGGCGGCCCTGCAGCCAAGCGAATCGAATTCCGGATCGGAATCAATGTGGGGGACATCATCGTCGACGGCGACGACATCTATGGCGATGGCGTAAATGTTGCGGCACGGATTCAGGCGCTGGCGGAACCCGGCGGGATATACATGTCTCGCGGTGCGGCGGAGCAGGTGCGCGACAAGGTCCCGATCAAAATCGAGACGCGCGGGGAACAGACGGTCAAGAATATCGCGCGCCCCATCGAAGTTTTCTGCATCATTGCCGACGAGCGCGACGCGGTCACGGTTGCCGTCCCTAACTCTGGAACCAGCGTCCAGTCGCCGGTAGTCCCTCACAAGCCGTCCATCGCCGTTCTCGCGTTCAACAATATGAGCGGAGACCCCGAGCAGGAGTATTTCTCCGACGGCATCAGCGAGGACATTATCACCGATCTTTCGAAGCTACCGGAATTGCATGTGATCGCGCGCAACTCGACCTTCACCTACAAGGGCAAGTCGGTCGACGTGAAGCAGGTCGGCCGCGAGCTTGGCGTCCGTTACGTCCTGGAAGGGAGCGTGCGCAAGGCGGGCAACCGGGTCCGTGTGACCGGTCAGCTCATCGACGCCACGAGCGGTGCGCATATATGGGCCGACCGCTTCGATCGTGACCTCACCGACATCTTTGCCGTGCAAGACGAGCTAACGCAGGAAATCATTTCCGCGCTCAAGCTCAAGCTGACGCCCGAAGAGAAAGGCCGGTTGGCCCGCAAAAGCACGATCGACGTGGAGGCCTACAATCTCTTCCTCCGCGCGCGCGAACAGGCGTTCCTTCTCGCCAAAGGCGGCAACGTCGAAGCGCGCAGCTTGCTTGGACGCGCGATCGCGATCAGTCCGGATTACGCCGCTGCGCACGCCTTTATCGCCTTCACCCACGTGAATGATTACATCATCGGGTGGGTTGACCAGCCCGAACGGTCTCTCCAGACCGCTTTGGAGATCGCGGAGCGAGCGGTCGCGATGGACGAAGATGATCCATACGCCCATTTCGTCTTCGCAGAAGTACTGCTTTGGTATCGGGAGCACGACAGGGCTCTTGCCCAGGAGCAACGCTGCCTTGCCCTGGCTCCGAGTTCGGCCGAAGGGCATTTGGGGTGCGCCAACATCCAGTACTATTCCGGAGACGCCGCCGGATCCCTCGATACGCTCAACGCCTATATGCGGCTCGATCCTTTCTATCCCGAGGTCGGGCTTTATTTCCTGGCCCAGGCACAATTTTCGCTTGGGCAATACGACACGGCGGTGGCCACTCTCAAGCTGCGGCTCGAACGCAACCCCAATTCGCAAACGTCCTACGCCCTGCTCGCGTCCTGCTATGGCCATCTCGGCAAGCTTGCCGAGGCCCAAGCGGCCTGGGGGGAACTCATGAAAATCGCTCCGGATTTCTCAATGGAGCGGCGACGCCGCGTCCTGCCGTTCAGGAGCCCCGAAATGTTCGAGCACCGGCTCGACGGGATGCGCAAGGCCGGCCTTCCCGTGTAGCATGTCGAGCCATCGCTATTCCTCGGGCACGCGATCGAGATGTCGGCCTTTGGCACATCTCTGACCTGCCGAGATGTCCGCTGAGCGGCCGCTATTGGGTGGTCAGCGGACCTTGAAAAAGCCCCTCTCAACAAGCTTGTTTTGACGAATTCGCGCGCCCGTCCCCTCACCCGCGCGCCTGCGGCACGATCATCTTCTGGTCGACGAACTTGCCGCGCTCGAGCACGACCTCATTGTCCAGGAGCATGGTGCAGTCGCACATCGGCGTGTCGATATGGTCCTTGGTGTCGCGCTTGCCGCCCATATCGTTGTCGGGGCCGGTCGAGGTGGGATAGTGCAGGCTATGGTCCCAATGCGCGTTGGGATGCCTGCCGAACCCGAGATGCGACATGGGCATGAGCCGCTCCCTTCGGTGCGTGCCGACAGATTGACATGCCGCTTGGCTCGGTGACAATCCCGGCATCAAAGCGGAGACCGCCATGGACACGCCCGGACTGATCGTCGCGCCGCTCACGCCCTTCACGCGCGACCTCGCGATCGACGACAAGGCGCTGGCGCGGCAGATCGATTACGTGATCGAGAG
>JBGPGW010000408.1:0-2670 GCA_041484095.1 Alphaproteobacteria bacterium
CTACGGCTCGTTCCAGCGCGCCTTTACGCTGCCCGATGGCGTCGACCGCGACAAGATCGCCGCCGAGTTCGCCAAGGGCGTGCTGACCGTCACGCTGCCGAAGAGCGCCGAGGCGCAGAAGCTGCAGAAAAAGATCGAGGTCAAGGCGGCCTAATCTGCCGAGAAAATTACCGAGAGGACGAGCATCGCTCCCGCTTGAATGGCCAAGTCCGCGCGAAAGCGTCACTTGATCTGCCTCAAGGAGCATGCCCGCGACCAGGCCTAGGTTGCCCCAGAAGGAGCCTTCCATGAGGGATGACGCCACCGCAATCGGCCCCAAATGGTCAGCAACGCAACCACTGCCTCCGACGTTGCTACGGCGCTGTTGCGATACCAGTCAATTCGCCTTTGCGACTACGGATGATCTTCCGGAGTTAGCGGGTCTTGTCGGCCAGGAGCGAGCCATCGATGCGGTCCGGTTCGGCACCGCGATGCGGCGGCGTGGCTTCAACATCTTTGCCTTCGGCCCGTCGGGTACCGGTAAGCATACCCTCGTCCAAGGAATTCTCGACGCCCAGGCGGCATCCGAGGAAACACCGCCGGACTGGTGCTACGTCAACAATTTCGCCGATCCGCATCGTCCCCTCTGCATAAGGATGCCGACCGGCCGGGCCGCTCCTTTCCGGGACGCGATGAAAAGACTTGTGGCGGAGCTGCGGGCCGCACTGCCTGCGGCGTTCGAGCGCGAGGACTATCGCGCGCGGCGCGAAGTCATCGACGAGCAGTTCAAGCACCGCCAAGAGGAGGCCTTCGGCGCGTTGCAGCGCAACGCCGAGGCCAAGAACGTTTCACTCATCCGCACGCCCATGGGGCTGGCCCTTGCGCCCATCCGCAATGGCGAGGTGATCCCGCCGGACACATTCCAGCGCATGGCCGTTGAGGAGCGGACGCGCATTACCGCTGACATCCAGGCGCTGCAATCCGAGCTTGAGGCGACGGTTCGCCGCATTCCCGAATGGGAGCGCGAGCATCGCGACGCGGTACGCCAGCTCAATCGCGACACGACTGCCGTGGTGGTGAATCATCTGCTGGCGGACGTACGTTCCGCATTTACGGATATGGCGGATGTGATCGCCTATCTCCACGAGGTGGAGCGCGACATTCTGGAGCATGCCGATGAATTCCTGGCGTCCAGCCGCAGCGAGGGACCGGGCGCGGGCGCACCCGACGGCCGAGGCGAGGACGCCGCATCTTTTCGGCGTTATCAGGTGAATGTCGTCGTCGACAATTCCGGTCGGAAGGGAGCCCCGATCGTCTATGAGGATCACCCTACTCACCAGAACCTGCTCGGCCGCATCGAGCACATGGCGCGCTTCGGGGCGCTGTTCACCGATTTCAACCTGATCGTGCCGGGCGCGCTTCACCGGGCGAATGGCGGCTATCTCGTTCTTGATGCGCAACGGCTCTTGAGCGCAAGCTTCGGTTGGGACTCGCTGAAGCGCGTCTTGCGGGCAGGCGAGATTCGCACCGTCTCGCTTGAGCAGCTTCTGAGCCTCGCCAGCACCGTATCGCTCGATCCGGAGCCGATCCCGCTCGCCGTGAAGGTGGTTCTGGTCGGACCGCCCTTGCTCTACTACTTGCTGAGCGAGTTCGATCCGGATTTCCCCGAACTCTTCAAGGTCGCGGCGGAATTCGACGATCGGATCGACCGTACGCCGCAAACAGTCGATCTCTTCGCGCGTCTCATCGCCTCCGCCGTGCGGCGCGAGAAGCTCCACCCTATCGATCGTGACGGCGTGGCGCGGATTGTCGAGGAGGCGGCGCGGATGTGCGGCGATGCGGCGAAGCTGACAGCTCAGCTCCGCGGCCTGATCGATCTCATTCAGGAGGCCGACCATTTCGCAGCGGTGTCCGGAAAGGCGGTTATCGGCTCTGCCGAGGTCGAGCAAGCCGTGGCGGCACGGCGCCGACGCACCGACCGGCTCGAACAGCGGCTGCAGGAGGAGATCGGCCGCAACACGCTCAGAATCGAGACGGATGGCGAGTCCGTCGGACAGGTCAATGGCTTGTCGGTCATTACCCTGGGCGGCGTGAGCTTCGGTCATCCGAGCCGCATCACCGCCCAGGTCCGTTTCGGCAAGGGAGAGCTCATCGACATCGAGCGCGAGGTCGCGTTGGGGGGGCCCATCCATTCGAAGGGGGTCCTGATCCTATCCGGCTTTCTCGGCGGCCGGTTCGGCCGCAATGGTCCGCTGTCGCTGACGGCGAGCCTTGTCTTCGAGCAGTCCTACAGCGGCGTTGAAGGCGACAGCGCCTCTGCGGCCGAGCTCTTCGCGCTACTCTCGGCCTTGTCGGAGACGCCGATCCGGCAATCCTATGCGGTTACGGGCTCGATCGACCAGCATGGCCGCATCCAGGCAATCGGCGGGGTCAACGAGAAGATCGAGGGGTTCTTCGATGTTTGCCGCGCCCGCGGCCTCACCCGGCGGCAGGGCGTCATCATCCCGGCCGCCAACGTCCAGCATCTTATGCTTCGGGCCGACATTGCCGCGGCCGCCGCGGCAGGACAATTCTGCGTCATTCCCATCGAGACAGTTGATCAAGGAATGGAGATCCTGACGGGCGTGCCGGCTGGCGAAGCAGATACCACCGGACAATACCCTGAGGGCACGCTCAGTCGACGCGTCGCCA
>JBGPGW010000409.1:0-2658 GCA_041484095.1 Alphaproteobacteria bacterium
ATCGCGCGCGAGGTTTTCGACCGCATCATGCCGGGACCGAATCAAGTCTCGAAGCTCCGCGCCGACGTCGCCGTCGAGGCGAAGGACCTGCTCGACGTGCCGGACGGCACGATCACCGAGCGCGGCGTGCGCCACAATCTCAATGTCGGCGTGCAGTATCTCGAGGCATGGCTGCGCGGGACCGGCTGCGTGCCGATCTACAATCTGATGGAGGACGCGGCCACGGCGGAGATCAGCCGCGCGCAGCTTTGGCAATGGGTGAAGCACAAGAGCCGCATGGCCGAGGGACCGGTCGTCGATGCCCCGCTCATCCGGCGATTCCTCGGGGAAGAACTGGAGAAGATCGAGGCGCTCGTCGGTGCATCGCGCTTCGCCACGGGACAGTATCGCGAGGCGGCCAGCATGTTCGGCGATTTCGTGACCGCGGATCGCTTCGAGGAGTTCCTCACGCTTCCGGCCTATGAGCGCGTCGTCGGCGCAGCCCGTTGAACGCGCGGTAGCCGAGCGATGAAAGCGGTCCCCTGTTCGGGGCCGCTTTCGCACCGGAGCGTTCCGCCATGGCACTCGGCGATCTCGTCGACGATCCCGGCCTTCTGCGCCATGTCGATTTCGCGGCGATTGTCGTAGTCTCTTCGTCCTTGCGATGAGGAGGCTAGGCGCCATGGCGAAACCGATCGTGCTGCCCCAACCCATGGAAGGGCTCGTCCGCTTCATCGAGGAGACCGAGCCCGCGCGCATCGTCGACGCCACGCTCGCCCGGCTCGCCGAAGACCGGGATCCCCGCGCCCTCTTCGCGGCTTCGGCAATCGCGGTCAGCCGGTCGAGCGAGATCCAGATCGATCACCACGGCGGCCCGCTCCATCAGGTCGCAGGCCTCCACGCCATCATGGACGCGGGACAACGAGGCAACGGCGACCTCGGCCGCCTCGCGGTCGTGCAGGCGGTCGCTCTCGCCAACCGCAACATCCACGCGCCCGAGATGGGGCCGGCGGTGATGCTCGCGCTCGACGATGCGCTGCCCCGCGGGACCGAGGCGCGCGAAGGCTTCGTCCGCGCCATGCAGGATCAATATCCCCTCTTGGCGGAGAGGTATCTTCTCGCGCTGCTGCGGACAGGCCGGCGCGGCGAGGTCGTGGATTCGATGCTCGACGTCGCGCTGCGCCTCAACGTGATCGACGACCATTATTTTCTCTATCCCATGCTCGCGGCGCGGACCTGCGATGCGATCGGCTGGGAGTGGGCCCCCGTCGTTTTGCGGCCGGTTGCCCGCTGGCTCGCCATGAGCCCCGTTTTCGGAGCGATCGAGGCACACCTTGATCGCCTTCCGACGGTCGAGGACCTCGACGCCCTCATCGAACGCCATCGCCTTCTGGCCCGCAATCTCCGTCAAGCGAGCGCGTCCGACGAGGATGCTGCCATCGGCGCATTGGGCGGGCAGATCGGCGCGTCGAGCGATTTCGACGAAATCCCGGAATTGCTGGCTGCCGCGCTCGCCGGCGGGCTCTCGCTCGAAGGCGCAGGCGAAGCCCTGTCGATCGGCGGGACCACCATCCACCTCCGCACGAATTACGGCAATCCGCTGGATGTCCACATCCACAACGGCATCGCGACGCGCCGATACCTCATCGGGCTCGACGGCGTATCGCTCCGAAACAAGCTCCGGGCCCTTCTTGCCTGGTCCATGGGCCCCGAGATTCGGACGAGCATGACGAAACTCGTCCATCCCCCGGCGGCCACCACGGCCGAGTGGCGCGGCCTGCCAGAAAACGAGTTGGGTTTGCTCGCCGAGATTCGCGCGCTGATCGAAGGCCACCGCGCCGATCGCGAGGCGGCGCGGACCGGCGGCGGGCGCGCGAAGATGGTGGCGCGACCCGAGGTCCGGCGTGCGATGGCCGCGGCGGAAATCTATCTCGGCTGCGGGCACGATCCCAATGCGCTCATCGCGATGCTCGCAGAGCTCGTCGCACGCGACGACGCGACCGAGTTCCACGGCGTCGCGGGCTTCCACGACGCCGTCGAGCAGTACGAGCGCACGCGGGGCGCCGAGCGCGGGCACCATCTTGTCTCCGCCACCAAATCCGTGATGTGCAGTTACGGCTATGGCCAGGAGATCTACGAGGCGGCCCGTGCACATCTCTCCGTTTAGGTGGGCGCATGCGCGCGATGGTCTTGAGGGCTCCCCGTGGCGCGCTCGACGCAATCGACCTGCCGCGCCCGGAGCCCGGTCCCGACGACATCCTGATCCAGGTGCGCGCTTGCGGCGTGTGCCGCACCGACCTCCACGTCGTCGACGGCGAGCTGCCCGAGCCCAAACTGCCGCTCGTGCCGGGGCATGAGATCGTCGGGACGGTGGTCGAGACAGGGCGGAACGTCGAACGGTTCCGGCTGGGCGACCGCGTGGGAATCCCGTGGCTCGGCTGGACGTGCGGGGAATGCCGGTGGTGCCGATCGGGCCGCGAGAATCTCTGCGATGAGGCACGGTTCACGGGATATCAGATCGACGGCGGCTATGCTGAATTCGCGCGCGCAGACCAGCGCTACTGCTTCCCCATTCACGGCGGCTATTCGGACGTGGAGGCGGCACCCCTTCTGTGTGCGGGGCTCATCGGCTACCGCGCGCTCATGATGGCCGGCGATGCCGCGCGGCTCGGCATCTAC
>JBGPGW010000410.1:0-2654 GCA_041484095.1 Alphaproteobacteria bacterium
CGCCGTGACGTTGATGATCGCGTTGTTGTTGATGTCGATCGCGAAATTGCCTTGCATGACCAGCGTGACGCCGCCGGCCGCGTTGAGCACGGCGTTGTTCTTGATCGCGAATTGCTGGTCGATGTAGTAGGTGCCGGGCGAGAGATTGACGACGGCGTTGTTGTTGAAGTTGATGCCGCTGCAGAAGTGACCCGGAGTCAGGTTGCGGGTGACTCCATTGTTCCCGGACGCATTCTGGGCCGTGCATGCCGGCACCGATTGAAGCGTGACATCCTGATAGGGATCGGGCGTGGTCAGGCCGTGACGGATGTTCGGGCTGCCGTCCAAGGCGCCATTGTTGGCGATCACCCAGTCTCCAGCCGTCGTGACGGCGCCATTCGTATAGGCGTTGTTGTCAACGATGAAAGAAGAGGAACTGGACGAATTGTCCGCGATGTCGCAGGTCGTGCTCGGCAAGGCCGTGTTTTCCGACAGATGGACGGTACCGGCCGCCGACCGATCGAGGCCGAGAACGCAGGCCCGCCCGTTGTATTGCGGAACGGCGACCGCGCGGGCCGCGATCGAAACCGGATCCGTCAAGACGATCGCGGAAAGAATGCGCCCATAGGGCTTGCGGACGATCGCCTCGACGGCGTTTTGCGAGCTCGTGTAATTCCCGGTCGTCGGCGGGCGATTGATTGTCACCGTGACGGAGTCGGCGCCATGGACGAAGCCGAATTGGGCCGCGACGGCGCGCCCCTCGGCGACGAGGCCGGCGGCATTGCCGGAGACGAGCGCGTTGACGGCGCTCAGCGCAGCGGCATCCGCGGATCCCTGCATCCGGCGCTGAAGGTAATATTCCAGCCCCATCTCGGCGCCGAGCGCGGCCGCACCGATGAGGCCGGTCATGGTCACGGCGGCGAAAACCGCCACCGCGCCGGCCCGGTCGCCGGCGACGCGTCGCAAGGCGCGGGGAACGATACGTCGTTCGATCATTCGCTTGAACGCAAGCGCGTGACGACGGCCGCCGGCTCGTGTTGACGCGGGACGTTGGGCCTGCCGCCCGTTCGTTAAGATCTGAACCGTGTGATCGGGCATGTGCGGATCGATTTGTTATGATCGACCCAAGTGTTACGCAGAGTCGTAAATAGAAGGTAAATTAACGTTTACCTTTTGTTATTTATCACGCACCCGGTGGGGCTCTAATGCGGAGCCGCTGTCGCGGCGATGTCCGCCTCCGGCGCCAATCCGCTTGGGCGCTGCTCTCGGCACCGCGTGGCCTGCAATCCGTTGACGCCGTAGCGTTCGACCGCCAGCTGCCAGCGCAGAAGCTCCTCGATCGAGAGGCGATAGCGCGCGCAAGCCTCGTCGCGGCCGATGAGACCGCCGCGCACGCCGGCGACGACGCGCGCCTTCAGCGACGAGACCCAACGCTTCGTGTCCGGCGCGGGCAGGTCGGCGGCCGTCATCGCGCGGCCGTCCGGGCCGATCACGCGGGTGTTTCGGGATGGGTCGCTCGAGTCCACTGAAAAACCTCTCCTGAACGACAACCGGATCGTCGCGGGACCGTAGGCGAACATGGTTAAGGGGGCGTGAATGACGCGCGCGCCGACCCGTGGCCCCCTTGTGCCGCCACGACGCACGCGCCCGCGGCCGCCATCGTCGGGATGGTGCCCGTCGCTGTACCCCGTCGCTGTACCCCGTCGCTGTACAACGGCACGGCTTCATCCGACAATTCGGCGCGAGGACACGCGTTCAATCCGGGGAGAAAGGCATGGCGGACACGATCGGTTTCATCGGGCTCGGGCGCATGGGCGGCCCGATGGCCTCAAACCTCGCGCGGAAGCAGATGCCGCCCGTGGTTTATGATTCGCGCGGCGATGCGATGGCGCCGGTCGAGGCGCTCGGCGGCAAGCGCGCGGCGAGCGCCGCCGAAGTCGCCACACGCGCCTCGATCGTCGTCACGATGCTTCCCGGCCCGCCCGAGGTCGAGGCGGTCGTGCTGGGCGAGCTCTACCAGAACCTCCCGCCCGGCGGGCTCGTCATGGACATGTCGACCGTCCTGCCGGAGACGACGGACAAGCTAGCCGCGGCCGCGAAGGCCAAGGGCCTCGCCTTCGTCGACGCACCGGTCGGCCGTCTCGCGAGCCATGCGGCCAAGGGCGAGAGCCTGTTCATGGTAGGCGCGTCCGATCAGGACTTCGCGCGCGTGAAGCCGCTGCTCGACGCCATGGGCACGACGATCCACCATTGCGGGCCGCCGGGTGCCGGCACGCGCACCAAGCTCATCAACAACCTCCTCGCCATCGTCTCGTGCCAGATGAACGCGGAGGCCTTGACGCTCGCGCGGCGCTTCGGCCTCGACATCGCCAAGACGCTCGACGTCATCCACGGCACGACGGCGACCAATGGGCAGCTCAAGATCAACTATGCCACCAAGGTGTTCAAAGGCGACACCGAGCCCGGATTCGCCATCGACCTCGCGCACAAGGACCTCTCGCTCATCGTCGAGTCCGCCAACCGCGCGCGCGTGCCGGTGCCGATCGTGGCGACGGCGCGCGAAAGCCTCTCCCAGGCGCGCGCCGGCGCCTATGGGGGCAAGGACTTCTCGGCGCTTCTCGATTTCTGGTGCGAACGCGCGGGCGCGGAGAAGGTGCGGTTGGGTTGATCCCGGC
>JBGPGW010000411.1:0-2644 GCA_041484095.1 Alphaproteobacteria bacterium
CCTCAACTGTCAGGTCAATTATTTCGACGACACCGTCTGTCCGCCGCTCGTCGAACGGCGCACGCGGCAAAGCACGAAGCTGACCCAACGCATCATCGAACGCTATGCCTCGGCCGAGGTTGCCCAAAGCGCGCCGACCGATGCGAAGAAGGGGAGTTAGGCCGATGACCGGACCGGCACCCGGAGGGCCCCGTGACGTTTCGCGCCGTCGCGCGATGCTGCTGTTGGCCACGGCCGCAGGTCTTGGCTTGCCGCGGGGCGGCGTGGCGGAACGGGATGAGGTGGCATCGCCGCTCTTCGAGTGGCGCGGCTCGGTGCTCGGGGCCGAATCACGCCTTCTCCTCGCTCATCCGGATCCGGCCCGGGCGCGGAGCGCGGTCGAGGTTTGCATGGCCGAAGTCGCGCGGCTGGAACGGGTCTTCAGCCTCTATGTCGCAGAGTCGGAAGTGATGCGGCTCAACCGCGAGGGGCGGCTCATGCGACCCTCGCTCGATTTGAGGTTGGTCCTGGAGGAGGCGCGCCGTGTGTCCTTGGCAAGCGATGGCGCATTCGATGTGACGATACAGCCGCTGTGGCGGCTTATGGCCGATTATCGGAGCCGGTCGCTATCCATGCCGCCGAAGGCGCTCGATACGGCACGGCGCCTCGTCGCATTCGAAGGCATCGAGACGGCGTCCAGCGTCGTGGCGTTCGCCCGGCCGGGGATGGCGGTGACGTTGAACGGCATCGCCCAGGGCTACATCACGGACCGTGTCGCCGATCTCCTGCAAGACATGGGTTACGATCGCGTCCTGGTGCAGCTTGGCGAAACCATGGCGCTCGATCCGCCGGCGCATCGTCGCGACTGGCGCGTTGCGGTCCCTGACCCGCGCGCACCAGAACAGGATCTTTGGGCCCTTTCGCTCAGGCACCGGGCGGTCGCGACGTCGAGCGGACTGGCGCTTAAATTCGATGCCGGCGGACGGTACCACCATTTGCTTAATGCGAAGACGGGCGTCAGCCCGAATCACTACCTGTCGGTGAGCGTCCTCGGCCCCCGTGCGATGCGGGCGGATGCGATGTCGACGGCGCTCTTCGTCTTGCCGCGCGAGGCTGCGGCTTCCGCGATGGCGCGCCTGGGCGGGGGCGAAGCCTTGTTTCTTCATGCCGACGGCCGCACATCGCGCCTCGAGGTGAAGGGATTCGCGGCATGACCGCGGGGGCCTCGATCGCCGATCCGCGGGACGAGGGCGGTCATGCGTGAGGCGGCTCTCTTTACCGTCGCTGCGGTCATCCTCTACGTCGTCTCGGACCGGCTGCTCAACTGGATCGAGCGAAGGGCAGGCCGTCACCTCGAGCATCGTTCACTTTTCTTTTTTGCGATCCTCCTGTGCCTCGCACTCCTTACCTTCTGGGTGCTCCGAAATGTCTTCGAAATCCAAGATTGACCGTGGTCAAGGAGGGGCCTGTTAGCCCCGGCTAGCTTTCCCACTCTGTCGGCAATCAAGCCGCCGTGGCTCGAGCGCCGCTGAAAGGGGAGGTCAGAATGGCAGAAGCACCTCGTGCGCCCTCGTCCAAGAAGGAGGAGGAGCGCATCCCGGTCATGCAAAAGGTTCTCGATAACCCCTTCCTGCTTCTGTTCATCGGCGTCTCCATGCCGACGGTTCTCTACCTCATGTGGGGGATCATGGAAGTCGCCCAGATTCCGCTCGGCAAGTAAGGGAGACGCGCGATGGCAATCCATCCTCCGGAATCACGCGTCTGGTGGAACGAGCCGCTGACGCGCAAGGAGATCGTCTGGATCGCTGTGTCGTTCCTGTGGGGTCTCGTGATGTTCGCCACCATGATCGCGTGGCATTTCGTGGGACAGCAGAACCTCTCGAACGAGGCCTATCGCATCGATCCCAAGGTCTATGGCGAACGCGTGGAGGCGGCGGCCAACGACTACACCGTGCGCATGGAAGGCGACACGGGAATTCCAGTCGTCCACCCGCCCGCCGGCACCGACGTCTACATGCTGGCGCGGCTCTGGCAATGGTGGCCGATTCTCGAGCTCGAGAAGGGGCAGAAATATCGCCTGCACTTGTCCTCGCTCGATTGGCAGCACGGCTTCTCGCTCCAGCCCATCAACATCAACCTGCAGGTCCACCCGGGCTACGAGATGGTGCTGACGGTCACGCCGACCGAGACGGGCCAGTTCAGCGTCGTCTGCAACGAATACTGCGGTATCGGCCATCACACGATGGTCGGCAAGATCTACGTCGTGGAGTGAGGGAGAGCCGTCGATGGCAGCCCAATCATCGTTTCGCACCTGTCCTGACACCGGATTGCGGGTCGATCGAGCGGCCGAAGGGCTGATCAAGGCCAATGCGGTCGCTGCCGTCGTCTTCCTCGCGGTCGGCGGGTTCTTCGGACTTCTCGTCGCCTTGACGCGCTGGCCCGCGGTCCATCTCCTGCCGGCCGAATGGTTCTACCTGGCGCTGACGGCGCACGGTGCGGACGTTCTCCTGTTCTGGATCATCTTCTTCGAGATCGCGCTGCTCTACTTCACCTCCGCGGTCCTTCTGGGGTCACGACTTGCCACGCCCAAGCTCGGCTGGCTCGCCTTCGTCCTCATGATTGTCGGCGCCGTGCTCGCGAATATCGCCGTTCTTCAGGGCGAATC
>JBGPGW010000412.1:0-2637 GCA_041484095.1 Alphaproteobacteria bacterium
CGCCCGCCGAGCAATGGCTTGCCCGCAACGGCGCCGTGGCGAAGCAGACCATGCCGCAGGATCTCCGTGTGGTGTTCGAGCGCTTTCTCGAGGAGCGCCTGCGCCTCACCGGCGCTCCGGCCATGAGTCAGAAGCAGAAGGACGACCTCTTCGGCGAGTTCCAGAACTGGCACACGACCCAGGTCCGCTAGCGCCGACATGCCCTCATATACGGGAGTATCGACCGTGATCCAGCGCCTTGCCGTCGCTGCGCATGCGGCCGCCTTCGCCGCGCTCGCCGTCCTCGCCGTGAGCCAGGCCGCCGCCAAGCCTGCGGCGCCCGAGGTGCCGAAGCGCGGCGGCACGCTCGAGTTCGCGGTCCAGGTCGAGCCGGACAATTACGACTGCCACGCCAACACGTCGTTCGCGTTCCTCCACCCGGTCGCGCCGCACTATTCGACGCTGCTCAAGTTCGATGCCGCCAATTATCCGCAGGTGGTCGGCGATGTCGCGGCGTCCTGGACCGTGTCGCCGGATCATCAGACCTATATGTTCAAGCTGCGGCCCAACGTGTTCTTCCACGACGGGGCCAAGCTGACCTCGGCGGACGTGAAGGCGACTTACGAGCGCATCGTCCACCCGCCGCAGGGCGTGACCTCGGCGCGGCAGGTGGATTACGCGGCGATCGCCTCGATCGACACGCCCGATCCGCTCACCGTCGTGTTCCACCTGCAATGGCCGGAATCGGCGATGCTCGAGAATTTCGCCTCGCCGTGGAACTGTCTCTATCGCGCGGCGAAGCTCGCCGAGGATCCGAACTTTCCGAACACGCATATCGACGGCACCGGCCCGTTCGTCTTCGTCGAGCACGCGAAGAAAGACCACTGGACCGGCAAGCGCTTCGACAAATATTTCGAGCCGGGCCGGCCGTATCTCGACGGCTACCGCGCCGATTTCATCCGCGGCAAGGCGGTCATAGAGGGGATCGAGAAGGGCCGCATCATGGCGGAGTTCCGCGGCTTCACGCCGCCGCAGCGCGACGAGCTGGTCGAGGCGCTGGGCGACCGGGCGACCGTGAGCGAGAGCCCGTGGCTCTCCGAGCTTCTGGTGGTATTCAATACCACGAAGCCGCCCTTCGACGACGCGCGCGTCAGGCGCGCGCTGTCGCTTGCGGTCGATCGCTGGGGCGCGGCGGAGAGGCTCCAGGAAACCACCTTCCTCAAATATGTCGGCGGCCTGATGCGGCCGGGATCCGGCATGGCGATGTCCGAAGCGGAGCTGACGAGGATCCCCGGCTTTTCGCGCGACATCGACGCCTCGCGCGCCGAGGCGAAGCGCCTTCTCGCCGAGGCGGGCATCCACGATCTCAAACTGTCCATCCTGGTGCGCGACATACCGATGCCGCATTACGCGAGCGCCGACCTTCTCGTCGAGAGCTGGCGCGCGATCGGCGTCACCGCGACGGAAGAGCGTTTGCAGATCTGGGACTGGCAGAAGAAGGTCGATGCGCACGAGTTCGACGTGGCGCAGGATTTCGCCGGCGATTTTTACGATGATCCGACGATCCAGTTCACGAAATACGTCTCGCACGACCTGTCGCCGGTGAATTTCTCGGGCTCCACCGACCGCTTTCTCGACGCGCTTTATGTCGGTCAGGCGCTGACCACCGACCCGCGCGAGCGCGCGAACATCGTCCGCGAATTCGAGCGGCATGCGCTCACCCAGGCCTATACGGTGCCGATCCTGTGGTGGAACCGGATCGTCGTCACCTCGGCCAAGGTGAAGGGCTGGAGCATCACGCCCAGCCACTTCATCGGCCAGGATCTGACGGATGTTTGGCTCAACGAGTGATGTAAGGGATTTTTCACGCTATGTTGCGAGTCGCGATGGAAATGATCGCAAGCAATTGATAGCGTGATGCCATGACCTCAACCAACGCGCGGACCAATACCTATCAGATTCCGAAGACGATGAAGTCGTGGGTGCTCGGCAATCCCGAGGAGCTTTCGCTCGTCGAAAAGCCGGTGCCGGAGCCGGGCTCGGCGGAAGTGCTGGTGCGCATCGACGCGATCGCCGTGTGCGCCACCGACATCGAGATCATCAAGCACGGCGTTCCCGCGTCGATCGAAGGCGACCTGCCGTTCAACAAGAACTTCACCCCCGGGCACGAATATATGGGTACGGTGGTGAAGCTCGGGCCCGCCGTCGACGAGTTCGAATTGGGCGATCGCATCGCGGTGGAGGTGCATGCGGGATGCGGCCGCTGCCAGCGCTGCCGCGAGGGCATGTACACCTCGTGCCTCAATTATGGTCTGCGCAGCAAGGGCCACCGCGCCAACGGCTTCAGCACCGACGGCGGCTTCGCCGAGTACGCCATCAACAACGTCAACACCATGGTGCACGTGCCGGACGACATGTCGGACGAGGAGGCGACGCTGATCGTCACCGCCGGCACGGCGATGTACGGGCTCGACGTGATGGGCGGCATCATCGCCGGCGAGGGCATCGTCGTCACCGGTCCGGGGCCGATCGGATTGATGGGCGTCGGCGTCGCCAAGGCGCTGGGCGCCGACCCGGTCATCCTCACCGGCACGCGCGAGCGGCGGCTCGATATGGGCAAGCGCCTCGGCGCCGACGCGGTCATAAACGTCACGAGCG
>JBGPGW010000413.1:0-2635 GCA_041484095.1 Alphaproteobacteria bacterium
GAAGCCGCCCGCTACGCGAATCTCGGCCTCGCCGCCGCGCGCAAGGCGCTCAAGCCCGGGGTCACGGAGATCGAGCTGGCGGCGGCCCTCGAAGGTGCGATGCGCCACGCGGGCGGCGATTACTGGTCGATCCCGACCGAGCTCACGAGCGGCTCCCGCAGCCCCGGCGGTCCCGGCACGCCGCGCGAGCGGAAGATCCGCGCGCGCGATCTCGTCCATGTGGAGTTTGCCGGCGTTTCGCACCGCTATCACGCCGTGGCGCTGCACACGATGGCGTTGGGCCAGCCCTCGGCGCGCGCGCGCGACATCTATCGGTTGACGCGCGAATCGCTGACGGCCGGGCTCAAGGCGATCCGCCCCGGCGCTTCGGTCGCCGATGTCGAGGAAGCATCCTATGTGCCGCTGCGGCGCGAAGGGCTCGACCACACCGCCATGATGCGGTTTGGCTATGGCATCGGCATCGCGTTCCCGCCGATCTGGCTCGAGAGCCTTCAGATCAGCCGTGGGTTCTCCAATCGGCTGGAACCCGGCATGGTGTTCGTCCTTCACGCCTGCCTCGAGCTCGTCGACGAAGGCATCGGGACGATGCAGGGCGGCACGTACGAAATGACGCGCACGGGCCTCAAGATGTTGGCGGGCGGGGGCGACTGTGAACTCGATGTCATGCCGCTCCGCGCTTCACGCGCGAAGAGCGCTGGTCGGCGTATGGTGAAGAAATCGCCGCCCCGCCGCCGGCGCTGAGCGGACGGGCTGAGGCCTGCGATCCGGCCGCGGTGAGGCCTAGGACCAAGGCCCGGGGATGGTCTAGGCTCCTCGATGCCTGATCGCCGGGGAGGAATGGGATGGCCGATTACGATGCGCTGTTGAAGCCGTTCACGCTCAAGGGCGTCACGTTCCGCAACCGAATCATGAGCACGAGCCACGCGCCGGGCTATGCCAAGGATGGCAAGCCGCAGGAGCGCTATCAGCTCTATCACGAAGAAAAAGCGAAGGGCGGCATCGGCCTGACCAGCTTCGGCGGCGTGACGACGGTGGCGATCGATTCGCCGGCCAATGAGTACAACCAGATCTCCGCCATCGACGATTCGATCATTCCGTATTTCCAGCAATTCGCCGATCGCATCCACAAGCACGGCGCGAAGCTGATGGTTCAGCTCTCTCATATCGGGCGCAAGATGCGGTGGGATCTCGATCCCTGGCTGCCGCCGATCGCGCCCTCGGCCATTCGCGAGCCCTACCACCGCGGCCATCCCAAGGCGATGGAGGACTGGGATCTCCGCCGCGTGATCAAGGCCTATGGCCAGGGCGCGCGGCGCGCGAAAGAGGGCGGGCTCGACGGATTCGAGTTTCAATGCGGCTTCCAGAACCTGATCGACACGTTCTGGAGCCCCATCGCCAACGCGCGCACCGACAAATACGGCGGCAGCCTCGAGAACCGGATGCGCTTCGTCACGGAGATTCTGGCCGAGAGCCGCAAGCATGTGGGCGACGACTTCATCATCGGCATCCGCATGAGCGGCGACGAGATGATCGAAGGCGGCCTCACCCACAAGGATTGCCTCGAGATCGCGCGCTATCTCGCGAAGACGGGAATGGTCGACTTCTTCGACGTCGTCGGGGGCGGGATGTACGACTACCGCGGCATCTCGATCTCGATGGCGACCATGCCGCTGCCGGCGGCACCCTTCCTGTCGCTCGCGAGCGCGGTCAAGGCGGAGACCGGCATGACGGTCTTCCACGGTCAGCGCATCACCGACATGGCGACGGCCGCGCGCGCCATCGCCGAGGGGCACTGCGATTTGGTGGCCATGACGCGGGGGCACATCGCCGACCCGCACATCGCGCGGAAACTCATGGAAGGGCGGGCCGAGGACATCCGCGAATGCGTCGGCGCCGGCTGGTGCATCGACCGGCTGTTCGTGGGCGGGGAGGCGCTGTGCCTGCAGAATGCCGCGACGAGCCGCGAGGCCACGATGCCGCATGTCATCCCGAAGGCCGCCCAGCGAAAGAAGGTGGTGGTCGTGGGCGCGGGCCCCGGCGGGCTCGAGGCCGCGCGCGTCTCGGCCGAGCGCGGGCATGACGTCGTGCTGTTCGAGGCCGACGAACGCACGGGCGGCCAGGTCAACATCGCGGCCAAGGGGCCGACGCGCGAATCGCTCGCCGGCATCGTGCGCTGGCTCGACCGGCAGGTGAACAAGCTCAGGGTCGATCTGCGCCTCAGGACACGCGCGACGGCCGAGGACGTGCTGGCGGAGAAGCCGGATTACGTCGTGATCGCGACGGGTGGTGAGCCCGACATCGGCGATTTTTCGGGCCGCGCGCTCGCCGTGTCGAGCTGGGACGTGCTCAACGGCACGGTCCAGCCGGCCGAGCGCGTGCTCGTCTACGACGACGACGGGCGCGAGGCCGCATCCTCGGCGGCCGAGCTTCTCCTGGCGCGCGGCGCGAAAGTCGAGCTCGTCACGCCTGACCGTCACGCCGCCTTCGACGTCGGGCCGCTCAACTTCCCCTTCCGCATGAAGGCGCTTCACGCGGGTGGCGCCATCGTCACGCCGGATCTCCGGATGAAGCAGATCTACCGCGAGGGCAACCGCCTCGTCGCCGTGTTCACCAACATCTACACGCAAGGGGAAGA
>JBGPGW010000414.1:0-2633 GCA_041484095.1 Alphaproteobacteria bacterium
CAGCCGGAAGACGGCACCAACGATGTGTTTGTGCACATTTCGGCCGTCGAGCGGTCCGGGATCGGCAATCTTCAAGAGGGCCAGCGTGTAAGCTTCGATGTCGAGCGCAATCCCAAGAGCGGCAAGCTCGCAGCGGCGAATCTCCAGGCTGCCTAAGCCGGACGCGGGGCGGTTCGCCGCCCTGCTTTTTTCGCCGGATAGCTAAAGAAGATCTGACCGAATTGGGAGGCCCCGTCGTCGCAGTACTTCCTCGGATCGCCATTGAAGGATGAACGTTATGGAACTCCATAAATTCAAGCTCGGACAATCCGTCGCGTTCATCGCCAGCGATCTTCGCCTCAAGCCGCTCGGGATGTTCAAGATCGTTCGCGTGATGCCAAGCGAGCGCGGCATCCAGCAGTACCGAGTCAAATCCGTCATTGCTGGCCACGAGCGCGTCGTGATGGAAGGCGATCTAACCCGATCGTAACTTTGCCGGTCGTAGGCCGTGCACCGATATGATCGATTTGAGAGTGCGCCTATCGAACAATCTTGCAACGTGGTGGAGACCAGATGTGGACATCCACTCGGATCGTTGGGCCGCGGGGAAATGATTTCGTGACGATAGGCACCATTGAACACACAGCTCTGATGGAGATCACGATGGGAAATGTACGCAGGGAAGATCTGTCTGCCGAGGAAATGGCCTCGCTGCAGGGAGTCGGTAACGGCTCGTCCCGGAATGGCATTCCCGATGAGCACAAGAAGCGGCTCATCGAGCTGCGCTTGGTCAAGGAGGTCCTTGGCGATCTACGTCAGACCCCGCACGGAATCTTCATCGCCCGCACAGAAATCGATCCCCTCGCCGGAATGCCTCGGGTGCGCCGCGATCGGTGAGAAAACATAAAAGCGAGACGGCAAGCAGCGTCCCGATTCACCCTGTGCCGAGGGACGTGCGGGCGTTTGCGAAGCCGGTCAGCCCGAACGAGGGCGGCCGAGCAAACACCGTCACTCTCTTTGCTCTTACATCCGCCCCGTCAAGCCCGGAGATGACGCGCTCGAGGGGTTAGGCGCGGTCTCGAGGCATGCCGACTACCCCGCCTTCGCCGCGCCCGACCTGTACTTGGCGCCGGGCCAGGTGGTGGCGCGGGCGCGTTCGTATTGCGGCGGGTAGGTCGCGATTGCGCCCAAGGCTTCGCCGGCGTGCCAGCCCCAGCGCGGATCGTCGAGCACGGCGCGGGCGAGCGCGATCATGTCGGCCTCGCCCTCGGCGATGATGGACTCGGCCTGCTGCGGCGTCACGATGAGGCCCACCGCGCGGGTCGCAATCCCAGCGTCGCGCTTGAGCCGCGCGGCGAACCGCACCTGGTAGCCCGGCCCCAAGGGCACTGCGATCCGGCCGGCGATGCCGCCGCTCGAGGCGCAGACGAAGTCGCAGCCGCGCTCCTTGAGCGCGCGGGCGAACACCACGGAATCCTCGATCGTCCAGCCATCCTCGCGCCAGTCGGTGGCGCTCAAGCGCGCGCCCAGCGGCTTCTGCGAAGGCCACACCGCGCGCACCGCCTCGACAACGCTGAGCGGGAAGCGCATGCGGTTCTCGAGGCTGCCGCCGTATCGGTCCTCGCGCTTGTTGGCGATCGGCGAGAGGAACTCGTGCATGAGATAGCCGTGCGCGCAATGCAGCTCGACCTCGTCGAGGCCGAGCCGCGCCGCGCGCCGCGCCGCCATGGCGAAGGATTCGACGATCCGGTCGATCTCCGCCTCGGAGAGCGCCTTGGGCGTGTGCCAGCCCTGATCGAACGGGATCGCCGAGGGCGCCACGGCCTGCCAGGGATCCTGCTCGGGCGTGAGCGGGCCGCCGCCCTCCCACGGCCGGGCCGAAGAGGCCTTGCGCCCGGCATGCCCGATCTGGAGGCCGATCGGCGTCTTGGAATAGGCCCGATACGCCACGAGCACGCGCGCCAGCGCCGCCTCGTTGGCATCGGAATAGAGCCCGGTGCAGCCATGCGTGATCCGCCCCGCGCGCTCCACCCCGGTCGCCTCGATCACTACGAGCGCGGCGCCGGAATGGCTCAGCATGCCCAGATGCTGCACGTGCCAGTCGGTCGCCGAGCCGTCGTCGGCGCTGTACTGGCACATCGGCGAGATGACGATCCGGTTGGCGAGCGTAAGCCCGCGGAGCGCGAAGGGCGTGAAGAGCGTGCTGGGCATGCGGATCCGGGGGTATGGAGGTTGAGGGGCGCTCGACCCTAAAGGCTCGGGACGGGCGAGCGCAATGGCCGCGGCGGGATGCCCGGGCTTCGGCCCGCGCATGACGACTTCAGAAAGCGATCGCTCGTCGGGCGCATCGCGCTTGCCTCGCCCGCTTGCCCCCGCAAGACTGCGGGCATGGCTTCGGTGGTCGGCATCATCGGCGGCAGCGGGCTCTATGAGATCGAGGGCCTCGCCGATGTGGCGTGGCGGCGCGTGGAGACGCCGTGGGGCGCGCCCTCGGACGAATTGTGCTTCGGTCGGCTCGGCGACGTGCGCGTCGTGTTTCTGCCGCGCCACGGCCGCGGCCATGCGCTGGGTCCGAGCGATATCAATTACCGCGCCAATATCGATGTCTTGAAGCGCGCGGGCGTCACCGACATCATCTCGGTCTCCGCCTGTGG
>JBGPGW010000415.1:0-2632 GCA_041484095.1 Alphaproteobacteria bacterium
CTGGCGGGGGGCGGCTCCGATCCAGCGCGCGATCCTGTCCGGTGACCGTGAGACCGGCGTCACCATCATGCAGATGGACGAAGGTCTCGACACCGGCCCGATCCTGCTCGCCGAGCCGACGCCCATCGGGCCCGAGGATACGGCGGAGACGATTCATGACCGGCTGGCGACGCTGGGCGCGGTCTTATTGGTACGGGCGCTGGCGGGGCTTGAGAGGGGGGCCCTGAACGCGACCCCGCAGCCCCAGGACGGAGCCACCTACGCGTCCCGGCTCACGCGCGAGGAGGGGCGGCTCGTCTGGGGTCGGGCCGCGGACGCGCTCGCGCGTCAGGTGCGCGCCTTCACCCCATGGCCGGGCGCGTGGTTCGAGCATGGCGGCGAGCATCTCAAGGTGCTTCGGGTCGAAATAGGCGCGGGGCCGGCCGGCTCGGCCGCGCCGGGCACCGTGCTGGACGACGCGCTTTCGATCGCCTGCGGGGAGGGCGTTCTGCGCATTCTCGAGGCACAGCGTCCGGGCCGCGCGGCGATGGCGACAACGGCCATGCTGCGCGGCCATCCGATACCCGCCGGCACCGTTCTCTCTAGCACCCGGTAGGCACGCTCATGCCGCGCTATCGCGTCAGGCTCGAATACGACGGCTCGGGATTCGTCGGCTGGCAGCGCCAGGCCAACGGTCTCTCGATCCAGGAGGCGCTCGAAGTCGCGATCGAACGGTTCTGCGGGGAATCGGTGCGCGTCCACGCGGCCGGGCGCACCGATGCGGGCGTGCACGCGCTCGGGCAGGTCGCGCATTTCGATCTGGCGCGGGATGCGCCGGCCGATACCGTGCGCGACGCGGTGAACTACCATCTCAAACCCGCACCGATCGCGATTCTCGAATCGAGCCTGGCGCCCGATGATTTCCACGCACGGATCAGCGCGCGCCGGCGCAGCTATCTTTATCGCATCGTCAACCGGCGCTCGCCGCTGGCCCTCGACGTGAATCGCGCCTGGCATGTGGGGCCCGCTCTCGACGCGGCCGCCATGGACGCCGCGGCGCAGCTGCTGGTGGGCCGGCACGATTTCACCACGTTCCGGGCGACCGGGTGCCAGGCGCGCTCGCCGGTCAAGACGCTCGATCTCCTGCACATCCGCCGGGAGGGCGAAGAGATCCGCGTCGTCGCGGAGGCGCGCTCGTTCCTTCACCATCAGGTCCGCAACATGGTCGGCACGCTGAAATTGGTCGGCGAAGGACGATGGACGCCGTCCGACATGAAGGCCGCGCTCGAGGCCCAGGACCGCGCCGCCGGCGGCCCGACGGCGCCGCCCGATGGCCTCTATCTCATGCGCGTCGACTACTGAGGGCGCCGCCTCACGTCATCGCATCCGCGATGCCCGCGATGGCGAGCGACAGCATGACATCCACCGCAATGACGGCGCCCGCAAGAAGCGCGCTGACGGCAAGTGCCGTCCGCGCGATGAACCATTGATAGAAAAGGATCGCGACGAACGCGATCATGGCGAAGGGCGCAGCCGGCTCTGGCCACAAATTCCGGGCGAGCGCGACCGGAAGGTAGAGCGCGATCTGCGGAACCGACGCCCAGTTATAGGCGACCATGAAGCGAAAATAGGCGCCGCTTCGCCCCATCGCCTGGGTCAGCGAATGCATGACGAGCGGGAAAGCGACCCAGCCTATGACGAAGGCGATGCCGCGGACGGCGAAGATTCGGACCCAGTCGATTTCGCCCGAATCGGGCATCTTCTCGGAGAATTCGAGGACCACCAGCAGGGCGTAGGCGGGCGCCGTCAGGATGGCGGCATAAAAGGAGCGCCAGAACCCCTCGAGCGTCGCGTCGAACTCGTCGAGGCCGCGGGCGTCGAGGCGCAGAAGACGAAACGCGCCGTGAAGCGCGCGTGCAACTTCCGCCGCGGGGATCATCAGTTCGGGAAGTAGCCGTCGAGGATCGCCTTGTAGACATCGGCAAGCCTGCGGACATCCTCGACGTTGGTGTTCTCGTCCACCTTGTGCATGGTCTGCCCGACGAGACCGAACTCGATCACCGGGCAAAAATCCTTGATGAACCGCGCATCGGACGTGCCGCCGGTCGTGGTCAGTTCCGGTCGCCGGCCGAGGACCTGATGCACGACGCCGGCCACGAGATCCGAAAGCGGGCCCTCCGGCGTGAGGAAGGCGTCCCCGTTGCTCTCGACCGTGAGGTCGTAGCGCCCGCCCGCGGTCGTGGTGACCCGGTCCAGCCGCTCGCGCAGCCAGCGCTCGAGCGTCGCGGGCGACTGCAGGGTGTTGAATCGCGAATTCATCTTCACGTCGACCTTCGCGGGAATCACGTTCAAGGCCGGATTGCCGACATCGACGCTCGTGATCTGGAGGATGGTCGGCTGAAAATGTTCGGTACCTTTGTCGATCGCCTCGCCCGTGATGGCGACGAGCATCTGCCCGAGACGCGGGATCGGATTGTCCGCGAGATGCGGATAGGCCGTGTGACCCTGCGCTCCGTAGACCGTGAGGTAGGCGTTCGCGTTGCCGCGGCGCCCTATTTTTGCCATGTCTCCCAATAGCTTAGCGTTGGTCGGCTCGCCCACGATCGAGGCGTCGATCGTCTCCCCCCGCTCGGCCAGCCATTTGAGGACTTTC
>JBGPGW010000416.1:0-2631 GCA_041484095.1 Alphaproteobacteria bacterium
CATGCTCAATCGCGGCCAGCGGCTCGACTGGTTCGATTCGCCTGAAATCATGATCGAGGCCGGCCTGGGCGTGCTCGCCTTCTATCTCTTCGGGCTCCACCTCGCGATGTCGCGGCGACCCTTTTTCGATATCGCGATCTTTCGGGATCGCAATTACGTCTTCGGCCTGTTTATGGTGTTCGTCCACGGCGCGATCATCTATCTCCAGATGTTCCTGATGCCCATCCTGCTGCAGGACCTCGCGGGATATGGAATCCAGGACGTCGGCCGGCTTCTCGCGTGGCGCGCCGTCGGAATCTTCGCCGGCATGCTCGTCGTGAGCCAGATCTCGGACCGCATGGACCCGCGAATCGTGTTCGCCGGCGGATTCGTGTGCGTCATCAGCTCGGCCTGGGCCATGTCCCTGTGGACGATGGACGTGCAGGCGTTCGATGCCGGTCTTTGGATCATGATGAACGGCATGGGCTCCGCCGTGACCTACGTGCCGCTCAGCCTGATGAGCTTCTCGACCCTGCCCAAACGCCATCTGAACGAGGGGATGGCGCTCTTCTATCTCGGGCAGACCCTCGGCACCGCGACCGGCACGGCCGTCATCTTCAACGTGCTCACCCGCAGCATGCGCGTGAACCACGATGCCATGAGCGAGTTGCTCACCCCGTATAACGAGCTGTTCCAGCACGGCGCGGTGTCGAAGATCTGGAATCTCGCGAATCAGAGTGGCCTTGCCGCAGCGGATGCCGAGATCGCGCGGCAGGCGGCGATGATCGCCTACAACAACAGCTTCTATTTCATCGCGCTGACGGCGCTCTTCCTCGTGCCGCTGGCGGCGTTCGTCAAGCTGCCGAAGCGCCAATAGCGCCGGATGCCGGCGAAGGCCGCGCGGGCTACGGCGTCCGGCCCCTGGGCTCGGCCCGCGGCCCGTAGAGTGCCGCCGCGCGCGCCTCGAACGCCGCGACCATGCGCCGCACGGCCTCGTGGAACAGCGGGCCGATAAGCTTGTCCAGGAGACGGCCGCGAAATTCGAAGTCGACATAGAAATCGATGAGGCAGCCACCCGCGCCCGCGGGCTCGAAGACCCAGTGGTTCGCCAGCGCGCGGAACGGCCCCTCGGTGTAGGACACGTCGATCCGCCGCGGCCGGTCCAGAACGACGCGCGAGGTGTAGCGCTCCCGGATCATCTTGAACCCGATGACGAGATCGGCGAGCAGCACGTTGCCCGTGCGCTCGCGCACGCGGGCAGCGAGGCACCAGGGCAGGAATTCGGGATACCGCTCGACATCGGCGACGAGGTTGAAGATCTCTTCGGGCGTGTAGGGAACGCGCCGCTTCTCCGCGTGGGTCGGCACGGCTTAACCCGCGGCGAGACGCGCGGCGCGTGCGGCCCGAAGCGTTCTGAAATCGTCGCCCGCGTGGTAGGAGGAGCGCGTGAGCGGCGTCGCCGACACCATGAGGAAGCCCTTGCCGTAAGCCATCCGCGCATAGGCCTCGAATTCGTCGGGCTCTACGAACCGCTCGACCGCGTGATGGCGCGGCGTCGGCTGGAGATACTGGCCGATGGTGAGGAAATCGACATCCGCCGCGCGAAGATCGTCCATCACCTGATAGATCTCCTCGCGCGTCTCGCCGAGCCCGACCATGAGGCCGGACTTCGTGAACATCGAGGCATCGATGCGCTTCACGGTGTCGAGAAGGCGCAGCGAATTGAAGTAGCGGGCACCCGGCCGCACCTCGGCGTAGAGGCGCGGCACCGTCTCGAGATTGTGGTTGTAGACGTCGGGCTTGGCCTCGACGACGAGCGCGATCGAGCTTTCTTTCCTCAGGAAGTCGGGCGTCAGGACCTCGATGGTCGTCCCCGGCGCCAGGCGGCGAATGGCGCGGATCACGTCGGCGAACTGCCGGGCGCCGCCATCCCCGAGATCGTCGCGATCGACCGAGGTGATGACGACGTGCTTGAGGCCAAGACGCGCGACCGCGTCCGCCACCCGTTCCGGCTCGTGCGGATCGACGAGATTGGGAATGCCGGTCTTGATGTTGCAGAACGTGCAGGCGCGCGTGCAGGTCTCGCCCAGGATCATCATGGTGGCGTGGCGCTGGGCCCAGCACTCCCCGATGTTCGGGCAGGCCGCTTCCTCGCACACCGTGCGGAGATTGAGCTCGCGCATCAGCGTGCGCGTCTCGGCGTAGACGGGCGAGGTCGGCGCCTTGACGCGGATCCAGGCGGGCTTGCGCCGCGGTGTCGCCTGCATCGTCGCGTCGCCGCCCTCTCCTTGTTCCTTTGGGGACTCGGTGGTCATTGCCCTGACGACGGCGACATATCAGAGAGGTAACTTGGCAGCTTCGTTGTCCGATCGAAGATTGCCTGGGCCAGTTGTTCGCACGTCAGGTTGCGCACATCGGTCAAATCTGCTCCCACGAGGATCGTACCCTTCAGTCGCGTTCGCAGCATGTTTGCGCCGGTGAAATCCACGTAGCTGCAGTCCGCGGCTTCGAGATTCGCATCCGTGAGATTGGCGCGCTTAAGGCTGGTCCGGCGAATCCGCGCGCCTGACAGGTTGAGAACGAATCTTGCGGGTTTCTCACTAAGCGCTGTCATCACGGCCCCTTTTCGGAGATCGTCGTGCCAAGGTAATC
>JBGPGW010000417.1:0-2589 GCA_041484095.1 Alphaproteobacteria bacterium
AGATCGGAGATGATCCGGTGGTCCTGGTGCAGGTCGTGGCGGTAGTGGGTGAAGATGATGTCAGGGTCGATAGCGGACCTGATCTTTTCAAAATACTCTTTGATCTGCGCGCCGACAAAGGGGAAGAAGCTCGTGCGGAATCGCTTGACGACGACCTGCTTCTCGCCCGCGCGCTGCAGGAACAGGCTCGCACTGCGTAGAGCCTCGCTCCTGCGCTCGTCCTCGTCGGCGCTGAAGACGATCCAGGACACGGACATGGCGTCGTAGCGTTGCGTCAGGCGGAGTATCGTCCCCCCGCAACCGATCTCGATGTCGTCGCTGTGCGCGCCGAGACAGAGCACCTTGAGCGGCGTCTCCGAGTGCGCCAGGGTGAGGAGCATAGGACGCGTGGCGGGTTTTCCTATTGACGTTCCTATCGGCACCTTCGGCACTCGCGCGTCTCTACCCCAATCAGCGCGGAGCGGACAAGGCGCGGGCACCGACAGCGCCGGAACGTGGCAGGGGATGCCGAGCGGGGGACGCGGACGGAAGGGCCCGGCCGGGTCGTCAACTCTCGCCTTGCGACGGCACCGTCGCAAGGCGATCTGGAAAGTCCGGTCCGACGTGCAGGCAACGTACTACGCCGGGACCACCAACGGGCTGCCGCAGGGGCAGTACATCATCTCGGGCCCCATCGCGATGTGCCGCTGCGGCTTCGAGGGCGTACCCGTGTACACGATCGAAAACGCCTGTGCTTCCGGCTCGTCGGCCTTCAATCTCGCGGTCCAGGCGATCCAAGCCGGCAGTTGCGACGTCGCCATCGAGAAGATGAACGTGGCGGACAAGGCGAAGGTGTTCGCGGTGTTCGATAGCGGTTGGGACGTCACGACGGTCGAAGACAACAAGGCGCGCCAGCTCGCGCTCGGTGCGGGGATCGAAAGGATTGACGGGCACGCGACCGCCGATGGTGAACTCCCCGCGCTCGGATGGCATCGAAGAAGCCATCGGGGTCGTCCACATCTTCGGCAAGCAGTAGAGGGGACTCACCATGGGATATGTCTTCCGAACTCTCGAGCAGCAGATGGCGGTCGATGGCCTGCGCCGCTACCTCGACGCGGAGATCGAACCGATCGTCAAGCAGTATCGCGACAAGTTCATCCCGCGCGAACAGATGGCGGAGATCATGCGCGGGCTCACCCAGTACGGCCTCATCGCCGGGGCCGTCAGCGAGCAGCGCGGCGGCATGGGCATTGGCTGGCTCACGCACCTGATGCTCTTCGAGGAACTCGCGTACACGTCATGCGATCTCTCGACCGTGGTGGCAAGTGCGCGATGTACACCATCGACAACTTGCTTGGAACCCGAAGGTGGATCATCTGCCCGGCAACGAGCATACGACGCGGAGATTGTCATCGGCTGGCCGCATCACCCCCGGCGTCGAGATCTACGTTGCCGACGACAGCGGTCGCCCGATGCCCCCGGGCGAAACCGGCGAGATCATGATTCGCTGCCGGGCAACCGTCGAGGGCTACTATCTCAATCCGGACGACACCGCCGCCGAATTCACCAAGGCACCTGGAAATCCGGCGACCTCGGCTACATCGACGACGGCGGCTATCTCTTCATCGTGGATCGCAAGAAAGACATGATCATCGGCGGTGGGTTCAACGTGTATGCCGTCGAGGTTGAGGCGGCGTTGGCGTCGCATCCGGCGGTCTTGATGAGCGCGGTCGTCGGCGTACCGCATACGGACTGGGGCGAGGCCGTCCACGCCGAGGTCGTGCTGCGATCGGGCGCGGCAGCGACGGCCGCGGAGCTGATCGCCCACGTTAGGAGCAAGATCGGGGGCTACAAGGCGCCCAAGACGTTGACCTTCGTCGAAAGCCTTCCGCTCACAGCGGTCGGCAAGGTCCTGCGGCGGGTCGTGAAGGAGAAGTACTGGGTGGGCCGCGAGCGTCGGATCAGCTGAACGACCTATTTCTGGTGAAGGCCTGCTCAAGCGGCGTGCGGTCAGTGGCGCCTCCCCCCGCCAATGTCATCTTGCCTACCATTGTTCGCAACTTCTTGGCATTGTATGCGGAGGGGGTGGGATTTGAACCCACGAGGGCTCGCGCCCTGCCGGTTTTCAAGACCTGGAAAGCCGTCGGCTCCCTGCGACCGGGCGCAGCGTTCTGCAAGCGCGCCGTGGATTTTTCATGTTCACGGATCGCAGAGTGTTGCACCCGATTTCCGGCGTATTGGGTAAGAAATGGGAAGCCCACCCCCTGCCCTTCACGGGATCGGCGAGACGATCGCCGCGCGCACGGCGCGCGGCGACGAGCTTCGGCCTGTGAACGTATCGTGCCCCGTTGTGGCGCACATCGAAACCACATGGTGCAGCGTCGCTAATGTATTGCAGAAACGTCGAAGCGTGCTGCTCGTCAGCCTTGCCATAAACTCCTGAGATTGCGGGCGATTGGCGCAATGACCGATCCCGGGGATTCGGCATGAGCTTTGCTCTACGAACAGGCACACATGCCAGCATGCGCAATTGAAACCCGATCCGGGAGGGTCACACTTATCACGTTCGAGCCACCTCGTCGCCATCTCCCCTCATTCGTTCGCGGAACT
>JBGPGW010000418.1:0-2589 GCA_041484095.1 Alphaproteobacteria bacterium
GAACGCTCCAGGCCGCCGCGGGCGGGCTGGAGCGCGACAAGCCCGTCGTCACGGTGTGCCGCGCCGGCGGGCGATCGGCACAGGCCACGGTCATCCTCAAGCGCGCGGGCTTCGAGACGATCGCCAATCTCGCGGGCGGCATGCTGCGTTGGCGCGCGCAGAGGCTGATCGTCGAGGGCGGCCGCGACTGACGTCGAGCTCGGGTCTCAGCGGTCGGTGAGGACGACTGAGATCGGGCAACTGCCCGTCATCGCATGCGATGGTCAATGCTGTAGGAGCCCGGGCCTGTGACGAAGAGAAGCAAGAAGCCTCCGACGATGGCGACGTTCTTCATGAAGTGAACGGTCTGCATGGCGCGCGCGGCGTCTTCGAGCGTCCAAAAGTGATGGGCGATGAGGGTGGCGGCGACGGTGAAAGCGGCCAGAAGGAAAGCGGCGTATTGCGTCTTGAAGCCGAACACCACACCGATCGCGCCCACGCCTTCGACCGCAACGCCCGCGACCGCCAGGACCTCCGGCATCGGCACGCCCTGGCCCGCGAGCGAGGCGGTGAAGGCGTCCATATGGGTGAGCTTGTTGAAACTGCCGTACACGAAAATCGCGGCGAGCGCCAAGCGGCCGAGCAACAGGATCACGTCCTGAGCCGTTGCCGCCAATCGATCGATCATGTTTGGCATGTCGGGCCTCCTTCGCCCTGCGAAGACATCCCGTCGATTCCTGAAGGTGCTGGTAACACCGCTGTCCCTCCCCGCTCGACGCCCCGGGTCATGCCAGACGGCGCGGGCGAACGCTAAATTGATTACCAACGAGATCGACAATGCGGCTACCATATTACTGTGAATGTCGGGTGAACCGCGACAGGGTTGGTTCGGCCAACGGCGAGATCCAGTCGAGAAACGAAATTCCCCTGCGAGGCCATGTCTCTTAACGCGGCGTTCGTAGTGGCGTTCGGGGCGCGTCGGTCACCGCCAGGGAGCGAACCGATTGGTCAGGCCAACCCACAAACACAAGGAGCCACCATGATGCGCCATGGGTTCGCGATTGCCTGCGCGGCGATCATGATCGGGGGCACGATGTCGAGTGCGAGCGCCGCGCCGCAGATCATGGCACTCCTGCCGACGGATGGGCCCAAAGCGCTCGTTTGCGACAAGGGTGCCTGCCGCGCGGAATTCACCGTGATGTGCCTCGAGGTCGAGCGCAAAGCGCCTCCGACCGGCGTTGTCTACGAGCTGATGCCGGGCAGCACCGTATCGGTCGCGCTGTCCGGGCCCAGTGGACAGACTCGCCGGTTGGATGCGAGCGCCGCGCATGCATCGATCATCAGTTTACGGACCCATGTCAGCGTGGAACTGACGATTCCCCGTCGCATGCTGGATGCCGAAGGCGCGGCGTCCGTCGCCGTCTCCGTGCCGAAGACAGCGTTCTTGATCCCACGGCCCGTGCCCAATGACCCCGATCCCATCACCATCGCCGAAGTGCGCGGCGTCGTCGGGCAGCACCTTCGCATTGCGCAGCAGTTCGAGCGCGATGTCGCCGGGGGCCTGGCGGCGGCGCGGTTGCTGAGCGAGTTGATCAATGTCCTGCCGACGGAGCCGCGCACGACTCCGGCGCAGGAGCGCCGAATCGTCGACCGCGTGTTCGTGCGGGTTCTTGCCACGGGCGACGGGCCCGAGCGGCGCGCGCTTGAGGATGTGCGCCGTCTCGTCGAGCGCTGTCAGTTCAAGCCGATCCGCCGCGATTTCGGGACCGCCCAGGCCTGCCTCGAAGTCGATCACGACGCGGTGATGTCGCAGATCAACATGGTCTACTGGGATCGAACCCGCCCGCCCGGCGGCTGAGCAGCGGACCAGGGCGTGGCATTCAAAACCGGCAAGCGGCGCCGAGGCCGCTGCCCGTCGATTTGACGCCGCGGCAGGCGTCGACCGCTTCACGCGCCGTCACGCCCTCTCGCCTTGCGTCGATCGAGCCGGCCGCCCGAGCTCGTGACCGTCCCGCCTCTCAGCAGCGCCGCCGCCATCTGCCGCAGCTTGGCGCGCTGAACCTTCGTGCCGTTGGCACTCACGGTCACGGGAAACTCAGGGAGTGCCACAAACCGGCGGGGAACCTTGTAGCGCGCGAGCCCGCCTTCGCACGCGGCGCGCAAACCCGCCTCGTCGAAGGCGTGTCCGGCCTCGATCGTCACGAAGGCGACGGGGACCGTGCCCGACGGCGCGTCGACGCCGACGACCTGACAGCCGCTGATCGCTTCGTTCCGCTCGATGAAGGACTCGATCTCCGCCGGGTTCACGAGAAAGCCGGAGAGGCGGAGAACGTCGCCCGCGCGCGAGAGGAAGACGAAGCTGCCGTCCCCTCTCGCATAGCCGAGGTCGCCGGTCCGGAAGAATCCATCATCGGTCATTGCATCGCGCGTCGCCTCGGCATCACCGAAATAGGCCGAGAAAAGACCGGGTGAGCGGCATTCGAGCGCGCCCACCTCGTCCGGCGCCGCGATGGCACCCGCCGCGTTGCGCGCCCGTACCCGACCCGCGGGCGATGTCGGGAAGCCGCCGGGCAGGCAGCGCGCCGCGCGCTCGGCCGCCGGGTCCTGACA
>JBGPGW010000419.1:0-2574 GCA_041484095.1 Alphaproteobacteria bacterium
GTCTTCCGAACGGCACGCGCATGGCGGGCGCCGACCCGCGACGCGCGAGCTACGCCATCGTCGAGTGAGAAGTGCGGGCGGGCGAACGCGCTCGCGAGCTAAGCGAGCCGCGCGGTCGGTGCCTAGTTCCGCCCTGCCGTGATGCGTTCGAGCACGACGGGAAATGCGCTGAGGGGATGGGGCAGCACGACCGGCTCGGCCGGTGCCACATAGCTCGGGCCGAGCTGGTCGAGTTTCGTGACGCCGAGGAGGCCCATATTGACGATGATCTCCTCCTCGAGGATTTCGAGCGCGCGGATGAGGCCTGCGCCACCCGCCGCCGCGACCGCCCAGGCCTGAAGCCGGCCCATGCACACGGCGCTGGCACCCAGCGCTAACGCCTTCAGCACGTCGGTGCCGCGCACGAACCCGCCGTCGATGATGACCTTGGCCTTCTCGCCAACGGCGGCCTTGATCTCCGGCAGCGCCTGGATCGTGCCGCGGGCATGGTCGAGCGAACGGCCGCCGTGATTCGAGACATAGACGACGTCGACGCCGTGCTCGACCGCGAGGCGCGCGTCCTCTTCCGTGGTGATCCCCTTGAGGATGAGCGGCAGGCCCGAGCGCGCCTTGATGCGGTCGACGAGCGCCCAGGTCCCGCCCGCGCCGAGAAGCCCTTCATAGCTCGGCTTCTTGCCGGGCGCCTTGGCCCGCTCCTCGCGGAGCTGGCGCTGATAGCTCGCATAGGTGCCTGAGCGCTTGGCCTTGGTCTGGATGCCGTTCATCAAGTCGCGCTCGCGCCGGCTGTAATAGGCGCCCTCGGAGACATAGACGATGGCGCGGTAGCCGCTCGCCTTCACGCGGTCGACGAGATCGTCCATGAACGCCATGTCGGCGCGCGGATGAAGCGCGTAGGCCAGCGGGGCCTTGGTGCTCGCCGCAACCTTCTCGAAGCCGGGATCGGCATAGCCGCTGATGATCGGCATGGTGCCGAATTCACCGGCCGCCTTGGCGACCGTCACCGCCGCCTCGGGATCGAGGAGATGGAGCGAGCCGACCGGCGCCATCATGACGGGGATACGCAGCTTCACGCCGACGAGCGAGGTCGAGGTGTCGATTTCCATGACGTCGCGCAGCACGCGCGGCCGGAACGCCAGGCTGTCGAGCGCGTGGCGGTTGCGCCGGAGCGTCGTCTCCGTCTCCGAGCCGAAGGTGACGAACTCCCAGGTCGCGTTCGGGAGCTTCGCCTTGGCGGCCAGCACGATATCTTGAAGCGTCGGGAATTCGGTCATCGCACCCCTCATGTCGGCCGCAGCCTAGGACCGGCCACGCCAGCGCCATTGAAGCGCGCCCGCGCGTCCGCGCCAAGGGCCATCGAGCGAGGTGGACTCGCGGCTTCGGCCCCGCCATGCTCCCGGCCGGGGACAGCGCGTCTTAGGGGACACCATGGCGACCGAAACACTCAGGGGCCGCCGCATCGTACTCGTCGGCGGGAGTGCGGGAATCGGCCTCGAGACGGCCCGGGCGGCGGCGGCGGCCGGCGCGCGCCTCGTCATCGCGGGGCGCACGGAAGAGCGGCTCGAGGCGGCGAAGGCGGCACTCGGCGCCGGCATCGAGACGCACCGGCTCGATGCGACCGACGAAAGCGCGGTGGCGGCCTTCTTCAAGCGCGTCGGCGCCTTCGACCATGTCGCGAGCTTCATCCCGAGCGCCTCGAACAAGTCCATGTCGGCCCGGTTCGGCCGCTTTCTCGAGATCGACGGCGCCACGTTCGAGGCCATCTTCCGCAACCGCTTCTGGACGCAGTGCTACATCGCGCGGCACGGGGGCCCGCTCATCGCCAGGGACGGATCGATCGTCTTCATGTCGAGCACCCAGCCGCGGAAGTCCATTCCCCGCTACGGGGCATCGGCCTCCGCCGCGGGTGCGATCGAATCGCTCGCGCGCACGCTCGCGCTGGAGTTGGCGCCGGTGCGCGTCAACGTCATCGCGCCCGGTTTCATCCATACCCCGGGAACCGAGGACATTCCGGAAGAGCGCAAGCGCGCCTGGGCGGAGATGGTCGCTGGCCAAGCGGTCAAGCGGCTCGGCACCGCGGCGGAAATCGCATCCGCCATCCTCTTCATGATGGCGAATTCATACATGACCGGCGCGGTGATGACCGTCGACGGCGGCTACACCCTGACCTGAGGCGCGACGCATGGCGAACGAGCGGTCATGAACGCCCGACCCGCATCGGCGGACTGAACGGCCGAGAGACCGTCCATGCTGCTCTACGAACATGAAGGCAAGGCGCTCCTCGGGGAGCACGGCATTCCCGTGCCGCGCGCGGCACTGATCCGCGATGCGTCCGGAATCGACGCGGCCCTCGCCGCGACGTCCCTCCCCGTCATGGTCAAGGCGCAGGCGCTCACCGGCGGACGCGGCAAGGCGGGCGGCATTCTGCCCGCGACGGACCGAGGCAGCGCCGAGGCGGCGGTTCGCCAACTCCTCGGCACGACGATCAAGGGCGAACGCGTCGTCGCCGCACTGATCGAGGCGCGCGTCAGTATCGAGCGGGAGATCTATCTCGCTGCGACGATCGAGGCCGGCCAC
>JBGPGW010000420.1:0-2564 GCA_041484095.1 Alphaproteobacteria bacterium
CGACCTTCGCCCTGGCCTCGGGCTCGGCCCAGCTTCCCGTCGGGTTCATCGTCGACCGGTTCGGCGCACGCTATGTCGTGATCGCGGGCTCCGCGTTGATGGCGATCGCCTACGGCCTCATGGGTCTGGCGCCGAGCTATCTCTGGCTTCCCGTCCTGGCCGGGTTCGCCGGGATCGCCAACAGCGTGTTCCACCCGGCGGACTACGCCATTCTGACGCATGCCGTCGACCCCAAGCGCGTCGGCCGCGCCTTCGGCATCCACACCTTCTCCGGCTATATCGGCTGGGCGATGGCGCCGCCGTTCATGGCGACGCTTGCGCTGCATGTCGGCTGGCGCGGCGCGATCATGGCGGGCGGCGCGCTCGGCCTTCTCGCGGCGATCGTCCTCTTCAGCCAGCGCCACTATTTGACGAACGACATCGGCGCCAAGGCTCGCACCGACGGGCAGCCCGCGGCACCGGGCGGGGCTTCCGTCCTTCTCCGCCCCGGCGTGCTCGTGCTCTTCGGCTTCTTCGTGTTCAGCGCCATGAACGCGATCGGCATCAACACCTTCGCGGTGACGGCGCTTCACAATCTCCATGGCCTCGACCTCACGACCGCCAATGCCGCGCTGACGGCCTTTCTCGTGGGCGCGGCCTCCGGCGTGTTCGCCGGCGGGTTCGTGGTCGAGCGGACTTCGCGCTACGAGGCGGTGGCGGGGGTCGGATTTTCGGTCGCGGCGGCGGGCGTGCTCGCCATTGCGTTCATGCCGCTCCCGGCCTGGGCGATCATCGCGGCCTTGGGTCTCACCGGCACCATGATCGGCGGCATCACGCCCTCGCGCGACATGCTGGTCCGCGCCATGGCGCCCAAGGGATCCGCGGGCAAGGTCTTCGGTTTCGTCTCGACCGGCATCGAGGTCGGCTCGGCGACCTCACCGCTTCTGTTCGGATGGCTGCTCGACCAGGGGCGGCCCGAATTCGTCTTCATCGCCTCGGCCGTGATGATGATGGGTGCCCTCACCGCCGCTTCGGCTGCGACCTATTTCGCGCGCCGCCAGAGCCGAAAAACCTTATGATAACTCTGAGATATTTACTGTAATTTATTGAAATAACTTATTATTTTCTATTTATCCGATACTGTGTGAGAGGCAACTTGCCGGTTTCCCCGCCCCTTTCGCGCTTTCCCCAAAAATTACACCCATGGATACCACTTGCGATTCTGACGGCGCGATTCACCCTGCTATAATGCGTCCTTAACGCCTTGGCCGAGAGCCCCTAAGTCTATGATGAGTCGAGCATTTGTTAAGGAGCAGGAAGGCGATGCAATCGTCGATGACCTGCCGGAGCGGCCCCAGAGCCCTCATCCCAACTATGTGACCCCCCAGGGTCTGGCTCAACTCGAGCGAGACCGGGCGATTCTCCTGGAAAAGCGCCGGCAACTCATCGAACACTCCGAAGACATCGCGAAAGCGGAGATGCTGCGCCATGTCGAGCGGGATCTGCGCTATCTCGACGGCCGGATCGAGCGCGCGATCTACGTCGATCCCATGAACCAGCCCCGCAACGAGGTCGCCTTCGGCGCCGTCGTGGGTGTCCTCGATGAGGACGAGGCCCGCCATAGCTTCCAGATCGTCGGCGAGGACGAGGCCAACGTCACCGTGGGGAAGGTGAGCTGGGTCTCTCCGCTCGCGCGCGCCCTTGTGGGCGCCCATGTCGGCGGCATCGTCACATGGGAACGGCCGGCGGGCGACAAGGTGCTGCGGGTCATCTCGATCCGCTATCCCGGGGCGAAAGGCATCTCCGCGGTGAAACCCGTGGCGCCGCTCCAGCCCATGAAGGCGCCGGCGAAGAAAGCCAAGGCATCGGCCAAACCCGCGCCGCGCGCGAAGCCGCGCCGCGCCGCGGCCGCCACGCGCACGAAGCCCAAGGCTCAGGCACGTCCGCGTCCGAAGGCTCGTTCACGCCCGAAGGCCCAGACGCGCCCGAAGGCCCAGACGCGCGCCAAGGCGAAACCCAAGGCCAAGCCGAAAGCAAAGGCGCGCCGGCGCTAAGGTCGGCCGCCGGGCACGGGAGAGCACGATGGCCATCCTCAAAATCGCACGCATGGGGCACCCGGTTCTCCGCGAGGTCGCGGAGCCGGTCGCCAACCCTCGATCGCCGGAAATCGCGACCCTTCTCGCCGACATGCAGGAGACGCTCGAGGACATCGGCGGCAATGGCCTCGCGGCACCCCAGATCTACGTCTCGAAGCGAGTCGTTCTTTACCGCCTCATGGCCGATCGCATGCCGCCGGGGGCCAAGACCACGCCCATCGGCTGGACCGCCCTCATCAATCCCGTGATCACGCCCCTCACCGAGACGAAGCGCGCCAATTACGAGCGCTGCCTCTCGATTCCGGACATGGTGGGCAAGGTGGCGCGCCCGACCCATGTGCGCTGCGACTACCTGACCCCCGGGGGCGAGAAAAAATCCATCGAGGCGCGCGGCTTTCACGCCATGGTGCTCCAGCACGAATGCGACCATCTCGACGGGATCCTCTATCCCCTGCGGATGGACGACATCGCCGAGTTCGGCTACGCCAG
>JBGPGW010000421.1:0-2555 GCA_041484095.1 Alphaproteobacteria bacterium
AGCGCGATGCCGCGTTCGCGACAGACGCGTGCGATTTCTTCGACGCCGTAGGGCCAATAGCCCCGGCCGCCAAGAAGCCGCACGATGACGAGCCTGGCCGTCGCGATGACATTCTCGACATAGAGATCGACGGATAGGTTGTGGGCGAGCCGCGAGAGGTTGGCGAGCCGCACGCTCGGCATCGTCTCGTCCACCGAATCGCGGAGCCGCCTGGCCGCTTCGGCAAGGCACGCGATTTCCGTGTCCGCGGCCGACAACACCACGACATCGCCGGGCGTCTGGCCGAGATCGACGGCCTCGCGTCCATCGGCGATGACGCCGGCTTGGGCTGCTAGAAGGTGCATCCGGCCCCGGCATGCGGCGCGCGCATGTTCCGGCTCACGCCGACATGCAATCGCCGCCGATATGCAGGGCGATCGCCGTCCGGTCGAGGCCCTTGAGGCCGATCACGACAAGCCGGCCCGCTCGGATTTCTTCGCCGAGCCACGGCCGGTCGAAATAGTGCTGAACGCGCGTGCCGACGCCCTGGACGACGAGGCGCATCGGCTTTCCCGACACCTCGATGAAACCCTTGACCCGCAGGATCGCGTGATGCCGGGCCGCGTCTTCGATTCGCGCCGAGAGTGACGTCGGGTCGGATGCGACTGGAAGTGCGATTGCAAAGCTCTCGAAATCGTCGTGATCGTGCTCGGCCTCGCCGTCGTGGCAGGAGGGGCGCGTCGCGAGATCGTCCTCCGCGGCAATCCCAAGGCCCAGCAGGATATCGATGTCGATCACGCCATGGGTCGTCGCCAAGACCTTCGCGGCCGGGCGGAGCGCGGATTGAAGTCGTGCCCGGACCGATGTGCGGGCGTCGTCGTCGATGAGGTCGCATTTGTTGAGCAGCACGACATCGGCCGCGGCGATCTGGTCGTCGAAGACTTCCGATAGCGGGTCGTCGTGGTTGAGGCTGGGATCATCGCGGCGTTGTGCCGCGACGGCGTCGGGATCGTCGGCAAAACGGCCATCGGCGACGGCCGCGGCATCGACCACCGCGATGACGCCGTCGACCGTCACGCGGCTCCGCACTTCGGGCCATTGAAAGGCTTTCACAAGCGGCTTCGGCAGCGCGAGGCCCGAGGTTTCGATGATGATGTGATCCGGCGGATCCGGGCGATCGATGAGCCGCTCGATGGTCGGGAGAAAATCGTCCGCGACCGTGCAGCAGATGCATCCATTGGCCAATTCGATGACGTCGTCATCCCTGCAATTGGGGATGCCGCAGCCCTCGATGATGTCGCGGTCCATGCCCAGCTCGCCGAACTCGTTGATGATGAGGGCGAGGCGTCGGCCGTTGGCGGATTGGAGGAGATGGCGAATGAGACTCGTCTTGCCGGCGCCGAGGAATCCGGTGATCACCGTGGCGGGAATTTTCTTGGGGCGGGCGATATTCGTTGTCATCGTATGTCCTTGATGATCACGGGCAGGCCGGCGACGAGGAGGACGACGAGGCCCGCGCGTTCGGCGAGGGCCTGGTGGAGATGGCCGGCCGCATCACGAAACCGCCGCGCCAGCGCATTCTCGGGCACGATGCCGAGGCCGATTTCATTCGAGACGAACACGACGGGGCTCAGCCACGCCGTGCGGGTCTCGATGAGCGCTGCGATCGCCTGCTCGGGCTCGTGCCCGGCATGGAGAAGATTGCTCAACCAGAGCGTCAGGCAGTCGACAAGGATCGGCCGGCCGGACGATGAATGGCGATGGAGCGCGCCGGCGAGATCGAGAGGCTCTTCGATCGTGTCCCAATTCGGGCCGCGGCGGGCGCGGTGGGCGGCGATGCGGTCTGCCATCTCGGCATCGCCGGGTGTGGCGGTCGCGAGATAGAGCCCGCTTCCGGCTTCGGCGATCAGGCCCTCTGCGTACCGGCTCTTGCCCGAGCGCGCACCGCCCAGGATGAGCGAGACAGGCGGCAGGGATCGGCCGGGGGATTGATCGGCCGCGCGAACAGAATCCATAACGGTCATGCGCGATCCTCCGCCCGAGGATGTGCTTGTTGCCTCCGCGTCGGAGAGGTCTCCTGGCTCGGGGTCGTCGACAACGGAACCTTCCCAACTGTGCGAGCCTCGCGACCCGCAATGTCAGTGGCTCTGTGCCGTCGTCTCGCCGCTTACAGTTGCGGGGGCAGCGCCGGGCTTGGCGGCCTCACGGCCGCCTCACCGGACTTCCCTGTTCCGACACGGACGTGACCCTATCACGCGACCGAGAGCGAGGCCAGATCGGCGCCGGATGGGGATTTTGGGGGGGCATGATTGACGGCGACGATGCGCCAAGCGGATGTCGAGGATGAATCATGCGCCGACGCGATATGGTCGAGCCGGGTGAGCGACAGGTTCTCGACCGAGAAGGCCAGCGCATTCCCCGGCGCGAGGCCGAGCGCGAGGGCGAGGGCCGCGCGGATCGTGCCCCCATGGGCGACGGCGACGATGTCGCACCCGGCATGGGCGGCGGTAAGACGCTCGACCGCGAGCGCGACGCGGTGCGTCACGTCGGCGAAGCTCTCTCCGCCCGGCGGACGG
>JBGPGW010000422.1:0-2552 GCA_041484095.1 Alphaproteobacteria bacterium
AGCACCACGTCATCCCGGTGTCGCGTGTCGATGATGTCGAACATCGGCAGCAACGGTTCCGTCCCGGGCGGCCCCATGTAGAGAAAGACGAGACCGCCATATTCCATGGCGGGATAGGCTGGCTGCCACACATCCATCTGGCGGCAGAATTCCGTGGTCTCGCAGGGCATGTCGATGCAGTGGCCCTGCGCGTCGTAGAGCCAGCCGTGGTAGCAGCAGCGAATGCCTTCGTCCTCGATGCGGCCGAACTCGAGCGAGGCGCCGCGATGCGCGCAATGCGGCTCGAGGCAGCCGACACGGCCTCTCCCGTCGCGGAAGACCACGACCTCTTCGCACATGATCTTGAATTTCTTCGGAAGATCGCCGAGTTCCTCGGAGGTGCAGACGGGCTGCCAATAGCGGCGCAGCAGCTCGCCCATCGGGCTCCCGGGTTCGACCGCGGTCAGCTCGTAGTCGGGCGCAGGAGTGGTGCGGCCGTAGGCTGACTTCATCGGCTCCCTCCCTAACGTCGTTGCGCGCTCTCGACGCCGGCCATGACTGGCGTTAAGCTAAACGCTACGTAGCGTAGCGTCAACACGGTCGGGCCCGAGCCGCGCAATGCCTCCCAACCCTCTGCTGCGGCCGGTCGGCCCCAATCCCAGAACCCAGCGCGCGGTGCTCAAGGCCGCGGCCGACCTCCTCGGCTCGAAGGGTGGGCACGCCTCGGTGACGATCGAGAAGATCGCCGCACGCGCCAAGGTGGCGAAGACGACCGTCTATCGCTGGTGGCCCTCGAAGATCGCAATCTTCATGGACGTATTCGAACAGCTCGCGACGAAGCGGCTCATCGGCTTCGCGGATTCGGGCTCCTTGGAGGGCGATTTGCGCCATGTGCTGCGCGGGCTGCTGCGGCTTTTCCGTACCACCGCGGCGGGGGCCGCCGTCGCCGGGATGATCATCGAGGCGCAGGTCAATCCGCACTCGGCTGCAAGCTTCCGCGAGGAGTTCATCGCGCGCGGCCGCGTGCTCTCGCGCCGCGCGCTGCAGCGGGCGCGGATGCGCGGCGAGTTGCCGGCCGATTTCGACATGGATCTCGCGATCGACGTGATGTCGGGTGCCATCTGGTACCGCCTGCTGTTGGGCCACGCCCCGCTCGACGAGTCCTACGCCGACGGTATCGTGCGCCTGGTCCTCGACGGCATCCGTCCGCGGCACGCGAGCGCGCTGGGTCTTCGCTCGGTGTCTCGCCCAGTCATTTCGCCGGCACGGTGAGGGACGCGCGTCGAGATAATCGTGCAGGATGTGCATCCTCCAGCCCCGTTGCCATGCCTCGACCTTTCTGCCTTCTCACACTCGCCGTTGTTGATCGCCGGAAGGTCCGCTTGGGCTCGCGCTGTCTTTATCTCAAAATTGCATATACGGACGAACTCAGAGATGAGCGGGAAGATCGCCACATGCCCGTAAAGGTCTAAGCGATTAGATTGGCCGCCATAGAGAACGCGGCATAGCCTTGACCCAAACGACGCAGCATGACGGCCACCGAACTCATAGCGGGGTAGCCAATGATTGGCACAATCACGACGACCCGGAAACATCGCCGCAGTCTCGCTGGCGCGGCCCTCTTCGTTGCTTTCTCCGTTGCGGTGCCGCGCCACGCCCTGGCCGATTCCACACCTTGGGCGCCCGCTGACAGTTACCGCGCGATGCTCGGCATCATGGTCGCGCTCTCGTCCCAGCAGCTTGCCCTTGCATCCAACAAGGACCACGCCGCAAACATGCACAGCGGGAAGAAGCCGGGTGCAAACTGCGACGGTTTCGACCGCGACAGCAAGGCGTCCAAAGAGTGCATCGCCGGGCAGGCGCATTCCAATCATGCGGACGGGAAGGCGATGGGGCACCAAAATTAGCGACACCCCGATCCATCAGAAAATCCGCCGCCGGGCGGTCCACAGACCCAGCAGCATCGAAGCGGTCAGCGCCACGACCTGCGATGCCATGGAAATCGCAAGCGCCTGCCCGTAATCGGGTGCCGTCGTGCCATCGCCGAGCACGGCAAAGAACAGACTGCCGACCGCCGCGACGCTGATCGCTGCGCCGAGCTGCAGGGTCGAATTCATCATGCCGGCGGCAAGCCCGGTATGTTCGTCCGGGATGTCGCCAAGGATCGTGTTGATCATCTCCGGCATGGCGATGCCCTGGCCGAATCCGGCAACAAAGAGCAGTGCGAAAACCACCCATCCGGTGGCTTGCGTGGCAGCGCAAAGCGCGAGCGCCGCATAGCCGAGCACTTCGAGCGCCATGCCGATCCCGAACAGAGAAGGCCGCAGCCGCTCCGGGAAGCGCGTCGCCAGCATCGGACCGACGAAATTGGCGATGCCGTAAGGCAAGACGGCGAGGCCGGCGGCGAGTGGCCCTTCCCCGAGACCCGCCTGAAGGTAGAGCGAGAAAAATATGTAGAAAGGCGAGGTGAAGAAGAATAACAGCGCGACCAGCAGGCCCCGCCGGAAGCTGCGAACCTGCAGCAGCGAGGCTTGGAGAATCGGCATGCCGCCATGCCGCAGATACCAGCGCTC
>JBGPGW010000423.1:0-2526 GCA_041484095.1 Alphaproteobacteria bacterium
AATTTCCCGAGGGAACGAGCGCCAAGGAATTCCCCGGCAAGACGAAGGCGAAACCCGAGATTTTTCAGGAATGGGACAAGGCCAAGCTACTCCCTGGCAAACTCAAGGAAGCGGAAGAGAAGCTCGTCGACGCGATCAAGACCGGTACGCCGCAACAGGTCGGCGAACAATTGCGGTCGGTCTATCGCAACAACTGCACCGGATGTCACGGGCCCTACCGTTTGCCGGAGTCCTGAGCGTCGCGTCGCGCCTCCGGCGCGTCGCGCGGATGCGGCCATTCGCGGCCGCGTTCTACGTGGCACTCGTTCCCGCGGCGGCGGCCGACCAGGCTTCGATCGAGCGCGGCGGCTACCTCTTTGCCGCTGGAGGCTGCGCCTCCTGCCATACCGACGCGAGACATGACGGTCCGCCGCTCGCCGGCGGCCGCGCGCTCGCAACGCCGTTCGGCACGTTCTACGGCCCGAACATCTCGCCAGACCCCGAGAACGGCATCGGCAAATGGAGCGAGGCGGATTTCCGCCGTGCGATGCGCCAAGGCAAGGATGACGAGGACGACTTTCTCTATCCGGTTTTTCCCTTCCCCTCTTTCACGGGAATGAGCGATCAGGACATTGCCGATCTCTACGCCTATCTGATGGCGCAGAAGCCGGAAGCGCGGCCGAGCAAGGCGCACGAGGTGAGGTTTCCCTTCGGCTTCCGTCCGCTGCTGGTGTTCTGGCGCCTGCTGTTCTTCCGCGAAGGCCCGCTTGTTCCGGTCGTCGGTCAGAGCGAGGAATCGAACCGCGGGCGCTATCTCGCCGAAGCCGTGGCGCATTGCGAGGAGTGTCACACGCCGCGCAATTCCCTCGGCGGGCTCGATCATGCCTACGCCTACGCGGGCAATCCCGACGGGCCCGACGGACAGAAGGCACCGAACATCACCCCGGACCTGGAAACCGGCATCGGCAAATGGAGCCTCGAGGAGATCGAGACGGTGCTGGATTCCGGCGAGATGCCGAACCATGATTCCGTCAGCGGCGGCATGTCCGACGTGGTCGATGGCACGGGCAAGCTTACCGACATCGACCGCCACGCGATCGCCGTCTATCTCAAATCGCTGCCGCCACGGCGCGCCACGGGAAAATAGGGAAGGGCAACATGGATTTCGGGATTGCCGGACGCAAGGCGCTGGTCTGCGCCGCAAGCAAGGGGCTTGGCAAGGGCTGCGCGATGGCGCTCGCGGGGGAAGGGGTGGAGCTCGTCATCACCGCGCGCGGCCGCGACGAGCTTGAAGCGACGGCCAAGGAGATCCGCGCCAAGACCAAGGCGAAGGTCACCACGGTCGCGGGCGACATCACCACCCCCGAAGGCCGCGCCGCGGCGTTGGCGGCGATGCCGTCGCCCGACATTCTCGTAACCAATGCCGGCGGTCCGCCCCCCGGCGATTTCCGCGAATGGGACCGCGACATCTGGATCAAGGCGCTCGACAGCAACATGCTGACACCGATCGAACTGATCAAGGCGACGGTCGACGGCATGATCGAGCGCCGCTTCGGCCGCATCGTCAACATCACTTCGGGCGCGGTGAAGGCGCCCATCGACTTCCTCGGCCTGTCGAACGGCGCGCGGACGGGGCTCACCGGATTCATCGCCGGGCTCGCGCGCAAGGTGGCCCGGCATAACGTCAATATCAATAATCTCCTGCCGGGTGCCATTCAGACGGCGCGCCTGCGCTCCAACGCCGAGGCCTTTGCCCGCGGCCGCGGCCTCACCGTCGACCAGGTCGAGGCGAACCGCCTCACCTCGATCCCGGCGGCCCGGGTCGGAACCCCGGACGAATTCGGCGCGGTCTGCGCCTTCCTGTGCAGCGTGCAGGCCGGCTACCTCGTCGGGCAGAACGTGCTCGTCGATGGCGGCGCCTATCCCGGCACCTTCTGAGGATAAGTCGCCGATCGGCGTTGCGCGAAGAGGCCGACTTCGGTATTCCTTAGTACGAGACGTCGAATATTTTGGCCGTCAAGTCCTTTGGCCGGTATTATTGATGGTTGTCTGATATGGGGTTTTGGCCGCGTCGTAGGTCACAAGACGAGAATTTCGGCATCGAGCCCGGTCAGCGCTATCGTTCCGCGGCCACGCCCCGGATCCTCTGGGAAGTGGCGGCGATCACCCGCTATCCGTGGGATGCGACGCCGCACGTGCGGCTGCAGCGCGTCGGCGCGCCGCAGGACGCCAAGACGATCTCGCTCATGGTCCTGAGGGACGGACGGTTCTTCGTTCCCGCGGCATGAACCCCGAGCCCGACTTTGCGCCCGGCGCGCGAGCCGTAAAGCATTAATTAACCAAGAGAAGCCACCCTCCGGACAGGTCTGCGCCCGTCTGCGAGAGATCACGATCATGGCGACATTGTTCGGTCGGTTGGCCCGAAAAGGGTTGAGCGAGGCACTGACGGCTGCCACGACGGAGGGTGACACAAAAACCGATTTCCGCGCGGCGGTCTGCCGCTTCGAGGACGAACTGTTCGCCTCGTTTTCGCTGGGCCATGCGGTG
>JBGPGW010000424.1:0-2525 GCA_041484095.1 Alphaproteobacteria bacterium
CACCCTGCAACATCTCGCTCGGGCGCCAGGCCCAGCTCGCCAAGATGGGCGTCAAGGAGGCCGGCGGCAGTCCGCGCGAGTTCACCACCATCACCGTGACCGACGGCATCGCGATGGGCCACGCCGGCATGAAATCCTCGCTCGTCAGCCGCGATCTCATCGCGGATTCGGTCGAGCTCACCATGCGCGGGCATTGCTACGACGCGCTCGTCGGCATCGCGGGCTGCGACAAGTCGCTGCCGGGGATGATGATGGTGATGGTGCGCTTGAACGTCCCCTCGGTGTTCCTCTATGGCGGCTCGATCCTGCCCGGGCGCTTCGAGAACCGCGACGTCACCATCGTCGACGTCTTCGAGGCCGTCGGCAAGCACAGCGCGGGGCGGATGAGCGACAAGGAGTTGCACGAGATCGAAGCCGCGGCTTGCCCGACCTCGGGCGCCTGCGGCGGCCAGTTCACCGCCAACACCATGGCCTGCGTCTCCGAGGCCATCGGCTTGGCGCTGCCGGGCTCGGCCGGCACGCCGGCCCCTTACGAATCGCGCGACGCCTATGCGGAGCTCGCGGGCCACGCCGTGATGAAGCAGTTGAAGCTCGGCCTCCGTCCGCGCGACATCGTGACGCGGAAGGCGCTCGAGAACGCCGCGACCATCGTCGCCGCGACGGGCGGCTCGACGAATGCGGGCCTCCATCTCCCGGCCATCGCGCACGAGGCCGGCATCGATTTCGGCCTCGAGGACGTCTGCACGATCTTCCGGCGCACGCCTTACATCGTCGACATGAAGCCGGGCGGCAAATACGTCGCCAAGGACCTCTACATAGTCGGCGGCGTGCCGGTCGTGCTGAAGGCGTTGCTCGACGGCGGCTATCTCCACGGCGACTGCATCACCGTGACCGGCAAGACGATGGCCGAGAATTTGAAGAACGTGAAATTCCCCAAGGGCCAGGACGTGGTCTATCCCGTCTCGAAGCCGCTTTCGAAGACGGGCGGCGTCGTGGGGTTGAAGGGCAATCTCGCCCCCGAGGGTGCGATCGTGAAGATCGCCGGCATGAAGCGCCTGCAGTTCAGCGGCCCCGCGCGCGTGTTCGAACGCGAGGAGGATTGCCTGAAGGCCGTCATCCAGCGAAAAATCAAAGAGGGCGAAGTCCTCGTCATCCGCAACGAAGGGCCGAAGGGCGGGCCCGGCATGCGCGAGATGCTGTCGACGACGGGTGCGCTCTATGGCCAGGGCATGGGCGAGTCGGTGGCGCTCATCACCGACGGCCGCTTCTCCGGCGGCACCCGCGGCTTCTGCATCGGGCATATCGGGCCCGAGGCGGCGGTGGGCGGCCCGATCGGCCTCTTGAAAGACGGCGACATGATCCACATCGACGCGACGAAGGGCACGCTCGAGGTGGCGCTTTCGGCCGCCGAGCTCAAGGCGCGCCGCGCGAAGTGGAAGCCCGTGAAGCACGACTTCCAGTCCGGCGCGATCTGGCGCTACGCCATGACCGTGGGTCCGGCGAAGGACGGCGCCGTCACGCATCCCGGCGCCGCCGCCGAGACGCATACCTACGCCGATATCTAAGCGCGCGACCGAACACCCGTCGCCGTAACGGGGAGAGGAAAGCGACTGGGGTCGCGACCTTCCCCCAACCCCTCCCTTGCAGGGAGGGGGGCGGCATCTCCGCGATTGTTCGGGGATCAGCCGAGAGGCGGAATGCCGCGACCGCGATGACGAGTCACAAGAACAGGGAATGAGCGAATGGACACGAAGGCGATTGGGCAAATCGGGCTTGGTTCGCTCGGTCGCGAATTCGTTCCCCATCTCACGAAAAAGTTTGGATATCTGACCGTCTTCGATCGGGACGCGGCCCGTGTCGCGCCGTTGCTGTCCAATCGCGTAAGAGGCGCTGAGTCCTCTCGGGACGTCGCGGCTTCAAGCGACATCGTTCTTCTCTCCCTTCCCGATCCCGATGCCGTTCGCGCGGTCCTTCTCGGCCCGGACGGAATCCTCGCCGACGGTGTCCGGTGCAGGCTGGTGATCGACACAACGACCGGTGATCCCAAGACGGCCCGCGAGATGGCTGCGCTCGCGGCGGCGCGCGGAATTGTTTATGTCGAAGCGCCGGTCAGCACGCCGATTGCCGGTGCCCCGGGGCCGGTCGCCGCCCGGACGGGCGACGCTACCTTTCTCGTCGGTGCGGAGCCCGGCGCGTTTGCGGAGGTCGAGTCCGTCCTGTCGTGCCTCGGCCGGCATATTTTCCATGTCGGGCCGGTCGGGCATGGCAGCGCCATGAAGTTGGTGACCAACTACATCGCGGGAGCCACGCGGATGGCCATCGCGGAAGGTTTCGCGCTCGCGGCCTCGATGGGCATTCCCTGCGCCCGGACCGCGGAGATCTGCCAGAAGGCTGCGACGGCGAGCCAGACGCTCGAGGAAGTGATCGCGACGGTCATCGAGGGCGATCTCGGCAAGGTCAGCTTCTCCGTCGACCTCCGCTACAAGGATTTCCGCCTGACCAGCGAATTGGGGCGCGAGATGGGC
>JBGPGW010000425.1:0-2517 GCA_041484095.1 Alphaproteobacteria bacterium
CCGCGTCATCGTCGGCCATCCCTTCAATCCGCCCTATCTCATCCCGCTCGTCGAGATCGCGGGCGGCGAGGGCGTCGACCCTAAGGCGATCGAATGGGCCGTCGCCTTCTACAAGCGCGTCAACAGCCGGCCGGTCGTGCTGAAGCGCGAGATCGACGGCTATATCGCCAATCGCCTCCAGATGGCGGTGCTGCGCGAGATCTATTACATGGTCGGCCAGGGCGTCGCCTCGGTCGGCGACATCGATGACGCGCTCACCTTCGGTCCGGGCGTGCGCTGGGCCGTCAAGGGCCCTGTCCAGATTTTCTATCTCGGCGCACAGACGCCGGAGCGGTTCGGCGATTTCATCGACCTCATGGAAGGGGAGATGGAGACCTTCTTGGCGCCGCCGGGCCCGACCTTGACGCCCGCAATCCGCAAGCAGGTCATCGAGGAGGCCAACGCGCTCGCAGGCGGAAAGAGCCACGCGCAGCTTCTCCGCGAGCGCGACGAGGGCGTGCTCGCGGTCCTTAGGGCGATCGGTGTCGCCAAGGGATAGGCGTCAGCGCTTGCCCGCCTTCCGCCTCGCGACCGTCTCCGCCATCGCGCACAGAATCTCGAACATGAGATTGGCGCCGTTGAGCGCCGTGTGGCCGGAGGGATCGAGGGGCGGGGAGACCTCGCAGAGATCGCCGCCGATGATCTCGAGGCCCCGGAGACTCCGCAGCATGACCTGCGCATCACGCATCATGATGCCGCCGGGCTCCGGCGCGCCCGTGCCGACGCAATAGGCGGGATCGAGCCCATCGACGTCGAAGGTGACATAGGCGGGGCCCTTGCCGACCACGCGGTGGATTTCCTTGATCACCGCCTCGCGACCCATGGCCTCGTAATCGTCCATGGAGATGAGGCGCATGCCGAAGTCGCGGTGATAGTCGCGGTCATCCAGCGCGAAGCGCGTGCCGCGCAGACCGATCGTGATGACGCGCTTGGGGTCGATGAGTCCTTCCTCGACGCCGTTCCGGAGAAGCGTGCCGTGATTGTGCGTGTTGCCCCAGAAGCCGTGATAGGTGTCGGGATGGGCGTCGAAATGAATGACGCCGACGGTCCCGCTCTTGATGGTGCCTTTCCAGACGGGATAGGTGGCGCCGTGATCGCCGCCCGCGGCGAGGATCGCCGTGCCGCGCGCCGCCAAATCCGCGCAGAAGGCGGAAATCCGCTTGATGCTGTCGTAGGGATCGAGTGGATTGACCGGCGCGTCGCCCGCATCCGCGATGTCGCAGAGATCAAAGGGCGACTCCCCGCCTTGCGCGTTGAAGCGGCGGATGAGGCGCGACATCTCGCGGATTTGCGCGGGTCCGTGGCGCGCGCCCGGCCGGTTGGTCTGGAAATCGAACGGGACGCCGATGACCGCGATATCGAGACCCTTTCCGTCGAGCTTGAGGGGCGTGCGGAAGAACGTCGCGGGCTGCGTGAAGCGCGGAAATTCCATCGAATCGATCGGCTGAAGCGTCTTCTCGGCCATGCCTGTCCCCTGATTGCGAAGCGGCGGCCTGCCAGCCTATAGCGGGCCGTTCCCCGGACCTAGCCGGTTGCGGTGGGCGGCGTGCCGCCCTGCTGGGCGACGATCGCACGGTCGTAGACGAGCTTCGCCGTCGCGATGTCCTCGGTCGCGATGCCGACCGATTTGAACACGATCGTCTTGCCCGGCGGCACGGTCTTGATGCCGGCGAAAATCTCGCCCACCTCGGCATGGATCATCGCCTTCGAGAGAATCACGTCGCCCGATTCCTTGAGAACGGCCTCGCGGGAATCGACCACGAGAATGTTGGCCATGGTCTCATCGTCGAGCTCGCGCCAGGTCGGGCGGGGCGAGCCCACGGCGGTGACGAGCGCGCCGGGCTTGAGCCACGCGCCCCTGACGATCGGCTCGAGCGAGCTTGTTGCGGTCACCACGACATCGGCACCGCGGACGGCCGGTTCGAGCTCCATCGCCGCCACGTTGTGCTTGCTTGCAAAGAGTTGGGCATGCTCGGCCGTCCGGCTCCACACCCGCACCTCCTCGAAGCGGCGCACATGCGCGAACGCCTCGAGATGCGCCTCGGCTTGCACGCCGCTGCCGATGAGCGCGAGCACGCGGACAGCCCGCGGTGCGAGACGCTTCACGACGGCGGCGGAGACGGCCGCCGTGCGCATCTCGGTGATGAGCCGGCCGTCCATCACGGCCAGCGGCTCGCCCGTGTCGGGCCGGAAGAGGAGAATCATCGCGAGATGCGTCGGCACACCCGTGCCCGCATTGCCGGGATAGAAGCTCACCAGCTTGACGCCCATCGCGGTCTGGGACACGGCCGGCATGATGCCGAGATAGCGCTTCCGTTCCTCGATCGTCAGCATGGCGCGGACGGGCTGCAGCACCTCGCCCCGGGAGAACGCGGCGAGCGCCGCCTCCATCGCGGGGATGAGGTCGTCCCATTGCAGCAGCGCGCGGATTCGCGCTTCGTCGAGGAACATCACCATGGCTCACTTGTCCTCAAGCCG